>QZKV01000029.1 GCA_003599575.1 Desulfobacteraceae bacterium
GATGATCGCCCACGGCATCTCCTCACCCATGTGCTTCTTTCTGGTCGGCGTGATCTACGACCGCGCCCACCATCGGGAGATCAACCGCTTCGGCGGCCTAAGCGCGGCACCAGGCTCAGCAGGGTGCTTTTCCCGCTGCCGGGCGGCCCCACCACTCCCAACACTTCTCCGGGTTTCACGGTCAGATGGATATCACTCAGCACCTCGTTGGGGGGGAGATAGGCGAAGCGGACGCTTTCGAAGGCCAGGGCGCCGTGCAGTTTCCTGATCACCGCGGGATGCGGGGGATCTTTGATTTCCGGCTGCCGCTGCATGATTTGATTCAGGCGCGCAAGCGATGCGCCGCCGCGCTGGAGCATGTTGGTCACCCAGCCCAAAGCCATCATGGGCCAGGAGAGCAGGTTCAGATAGCTTATAAAGGCCACGAAATCACCGGGCGTGATCTCGTTCAGGATGGTTTTGCGCCCGCCGAAATAGAGCACCGCAGCCAGACTCAAGTTGGTCAGCATCATCATGAGGGGGAAAAACACGCTGGTGATGCCCACCAGCCGCATGTTCTGGTGAACGTAATGGTGGGAAACCGACCGCACGGCCTGCATGGCCGCGGTCTCTTCGTTATGGGCTTTGATCATGTGCATTCCGGCCAGACGCTCGCGCACCGCTTCGGTCAAGTCGGCGAAGGAGGCCTGCACCTGTTGATAACGATGGTGCATGCGCCGGCCCAGCAGGCGGGAGGCCAAAACGACCAGCGGCATGGGAATCAGCACGTAGAGGGTGAGCTCGACGTTGATATAGAGCATGAACCCGATGGCGGCGGCCCCCAGCACAATGGCGTCATTTAAGGCCACCAGTCCCATTCCTGCGGCCATGCGCACTTGCTGGATGTCATTGGTGGCATGCGCCATCAGGTCGCCGGTTTTGGTGCGATCGAAAAAGCCGGCTGACAGGATCTGGATATGCCCGAGAAAGCGGTTGCGCAGGTCCGCCTCCAAATGCCTGGCCGTACCCAGCAGGCAGCGGCGCCAGACATAGCGAAAAAAACCGATAAACAGGGCCAGCAGGGCAATGACGGCGGCATGCCCGAGCAATGTCCTGTGGCCTGCGGTCAGCAGGGTCAGATCGTCCACCGCCCATTTGATCACCCGCGGAATCATCAGTTGCAGAAAGTCCACCGTAATCAGCGAAAGCAAGCCCAGGACGATGATCCATCGGTGGGTTTTGAAATAGGGTGTAATCAGATCGATCGGCTTCATGAGCTAAGGACCTATGTGCAATCTACCTTCGCGAAGGGGCCTAAAATAAACTTTGATACCATAAGGCGCCTGCCACTTGCGGTCAACTTGTTGTTTTGGCTTTAAGTTTCACTTACCTTCAAATTGACTTTGCATGGGGGGGTTGTTAAAAGTTAGCCAAAGTCGTTGCCGCGCTGCCGAGCTGGCTGGTACGCTAAAAGCCTTTTGGCAAGCACGCAACTTTGGTGCCCTGCGGAAACGAACCGCGATATTGGGCAATTCAAGCTCTGCTGCCGTTGAAAGCGCATGTTTTGATAACGGCCGTTCGACGGCCGCTGGAACAGGGAATTTATGGAATCGGGTCAGGTGGTTGAATTTATCGACAGCCAGAAAATCTTCTGCGCGGTTATTCTGGATGTCAAAAACATGCGCTTGCGGCTGTTGACCGAAAACAATCGTGAAGTAAAACTCTCTGCCGAAAGACTGACCCACCGATCCGACCGGCGCCTGCCTGCCGGGCTGGGCCGCGATAAAACGGTGGCCCTCCTCAAGGAGCTCGCCGCACACCGCAGGGAATTGAGCCGGCAGGTGGATATCCAATCCCTTTGGGAGGTGCTGCACAGCGAACAGCAGTGGATCGATCTGTCCACCATGACGGTTTTTTGTTTTCCTGAATCGCCCAACGGAGATCATGAGTCGGCGGTCGTGCGCGCCTTTTTCAACGACCGGCTGTATTTCAAATTCAGACCGGATCAATTTTTTCCTCATTCGGAGGAAAGAGTCGCACAAATCATTGCGCTGCGCCGCAAAGAGGAGCACCAGGCACGCCTTATCGATAAGGGCGGCACCTGGCTGCAGAAGGTACTCAAGGGCCAGGAAGCAGCGCCACCTCAGGAAAGCGATGAGATCGTTGGAATATTGGCCTCCTTCTATCTGCATGACAAGGAGAGCCCACACCGCGACATGGCCCGGGCTATTCTCGACAAGGCCGGCGCCGGCGCGCCGTCGGCCGTGTTCACTTTTCTGGTAAGAATCGGCGCATGGCAGCCCAATGAAAACCTGGATCTTCTGCGTTACGAGATCCGGACTGAAATGCCGGAAGAAGTGCAGAAGCAGGCAGCGGCGATAGACCGCAGTCCCCCGGATGTGACGGGCCGCCGCGATCTCAGGGACCTGGATCTGATGACCATTGACGGACCGGGCACCCTGGATTTTGACGATGCGTTGAGCCTGGTTGCGCAGGGCGACCTTTTTGTGCTGGGTATCCACATCGCCGATGTGGGGCATTATATCGCCAAGGGCGATCCCATCGACCAGGAGGCTCTGGCGCGCGGAAGTTCGATCTACATGCCCGATCAGCGCATCTCCATGCTGCCGTCCCCGCTGGCCCTGGACATTTGCAGCCTGAAAGCCGGCGAGGACCGCCCGGCCATCAGCACCCTGGTGACCATCACGCCGCAGGCCAAAATTATTGGTTTTGAGATCGTTCCCACGCTCATCCGCGTCAAGCGGCAAACCACCTATCAGGATGTGGATGCGCTGGTGGATCATGACGAGGCCGTCAAGGCCTTGCACGGCATCGCCGTAAACTATCGCGACAGCCGCCTGGACGACGGTGCGCTGATCATCGATCTGCCCGAAATCAACATCTGGCTCAACAACCATGGAGAACCGGTGGTATCGCGGATTGATCGCGAGAGCCCCTCGCACCTCCTGGTGGCCGAGTTGATGATCCTGGCCAACAGCCTGGCCGCCCGGTTTCTTTCCGAACGCAAGACGCCGGCCGTTTTTCGTGCGCAGGCCGAACCGCGTGAAAGATTGTTCGAGCGCAACCGCGGATCGCTTTATCAAAATTGGATGCAGCGCCGCCAAATCAACCGCTTCATCCTGAGCAGCACCCCCGAACCGCATGCCGGACTGGGCGTACGGGCCTATGTCACCTGCACCTCTCCGATTCGCAAATACTCGGACCTGGTCACCCAACGCCAACTGCGCGCCGCCTTGGGCCTGGAAAAGCCTTACAGCCAGGCAGAAATCGATTTCCTGATTGCCGCCTTGAGCGAGCCGATGAGTATCGTTGGCCGCATTCAGATGCGCCGGCACCGCTACTGGCTGCTCAAATATCTGGAAAGTCGCATCGGCAGTAAGCTGGAGGCCGTTGTGCTGAATAAACGCCGCGAAGGATACGTGATTCTGATCCCGGAGTATTTGATCGAATGCATGCTCGTGGGGGCTGAAAACATCACCTTGAAACCGGAGGATCTGATCCAGGTCACGGTGCAGCACGTTAATGCCAGAAACGAGGTAATTACAGTCTATTTAGGATAAAACAGCCAAACATTCCCATAAATGGCCATGTTGCCCATCAACGACAAAGTTTCCATCCCCTTGAGCGAAATTGACCTGAGTGCAGTGCGTGCGCAGGGGGCCGGCGGGCAGAACGTGAACAAGGTTTCGACAGCCATTCACCTGCGCTTTGATGTGAAGGCTTCTTCCCTGCCCGAAATCTACAAAGAGCGGCTGCTGCGATTGAGCGATCAACGCATCACCAAGGACGGCGTAATCGTCATCAAAGCCCAGCAACACCGCACACAGGAGAAAAACCGGCTGGACGCCCTCGAGCGGCTGCGGCAGCTGATCAGCAGGGTAACGGTCACGCCTGTCAAAAGACGCCCCACCAGGCCGAGCCGCAGCGCCGGTCGCACACGCCTGGACATGAAAACCCGGCACGGAAAGCTCAAGGCGCTGCGCGGCAAGGTGGACATGGAAGAATAGGGCAAACGTGTAAACGGTGGTTCCGTTGCCGATATCGATTCCAACGCCGATGAAGAAAGGAGCGTTTCCGATTTCATGTTCGAACCGAATATTCTGCTAACCGGGCTGATCATCTTTGTGGCCAGGATCTGTGACGTGTCCATCGGCACCGTGCGCACCATCATAACCGTGCAGGGACGGACGGTGGTGGCCTTTTTCCTGGCCATTTTTGAAATCATCATCTGGATCCTGGTCGCCAGCACGGTGATCAACCAGGTCCGTGTTCAGCCGATCCTGGTGGTTTTCTATGCATTCGGATATGCCACAGGCAATGTGGTCGGCATCATCGTGGAGCGCAAGCTGGCCTTCGGGCTCATCATTCTCAGGGTGATCACGCGCGACGCGGGCAAACGCTTGTGCGACACGCTGCGCCAGAAGGGCCAGCCGGTGACGGTTTTCCATGGCGAGGGCATGACCGGCCCGGTGGAAGAACTGTATATCGCCTGCCGCCGCCGGGATTTGAGCTGGATTTTGTCCGAGGTGCGCGCCATCGACCCGAACGCCTTCTATGTCATTGAACAGGCCCGCGATATCAGTAAGGTGTTGCGCCCCACCTATGCCCCCCTGGGCGGCTGGCGGGCGGTGACCAAGCGCAAATAAGATGGCGGGACCTCCTGTGCCGCAACAGTGCCTTCCGAAAGGCAGGCCCCTGTTTTTTTAAGTGTGCCCTTGCGCGCGCGGCCGGGCGGCATAGGCCTTGCGCCTGCCTATTTGCTGTTCAAGGACCTTGAGCAGTGCATCGGGTTGAATCGGTTTGGCGAGATAGTCATCCATGCCCGCGTCCAGGCATTTTTCACGATCCCCTTTCATGGCATGGGCGGTTAGGGCGACGATCGGCACGCGGTGGTTCAACACCGCCGAATGGGGGTCGCGAATGATCCGGGTGGCCGCAAGCCCGTCCATTTCAGGCATTTGGATATCCATCAGCACCAGATCAAACGCTTTCCGGGCCAGCGCCTCCACGGCCTGGCGGCCGTTGATCACCGCCTCGGCGTTTAGACCGAATTTGCCAAGCAGGTGCATGGCCAGTTTCTGATTGATCGGGTTGTCTTCAGCCAGAAGAATGGTGGCGCCGCTGCATTCCGGCAGGGCCTGTGCATTGCATGGATCTGGGCGGTCCGACGTGGTCTCGATCAACTCTTTCGTGTCCCTGTTGATCACCGCGATAAGGCAGTCGAACAAAAGGGAACGCCGCACCGGCTTGGTGAGATGAGCTGAAAATCCGATGCGCTTCATTTCGGCCGCATCGCCGCGCAACCCCTGAGAGGTGAGCATGACCAGCAGCGTATCCTTGAGCGCCGGATCGGACTTGATGCAGCGGCCCAGCTCGGCACCATCCATTTCCGGCATAAGCATGTCGGTGATGACCAGATCGTAAGGGGCCCCGGCCTTGGCCAGTGCGTGCATCAATGACAATGCCATCTGCGGGCCTGTTGCGCGGTCACAATCACAGCCCCAATATTTCAGGTAGCCGGCCAGGATATCGAGATTGGTCCGGTTGTCGTCCACGATCAGGATGCGTTTGCCCGAAAGGGTGTCGGGAACCTGGAAAGTGCGCTCGCGGACGCCCGGTTGTTTATCGAAAACGGCGCTGAACCAGAAGGTAGCGCCCCGATGCAGTTCACTCTCCACACCCATTTGACCGCCCATCATCTCGGCCAACCGTTTGGAGATGGCCAGACCAAGCCCGGTGCCCCCGAATTTGCGGGTGGTGGAAACGTCGGCTTGCTGAAAGGACCGGAACAGGCACGCCTGATCGGTCTTGGAGATGCCGATACCGGTATCCCGTACGGCAAAGCGCAGTTCTGCTTTGTGCGGCGTCTGCTCCACAGCAAAAACGCTTAAAGCCACCTCACCGGTTTGGGTGAATTTTATGGCGTTGTTCAACAAATTCATGAGGATCTGGCGCAACCGGCCGGTATCGCCCAACAAAAAGGAAGGCACCTCCGGGTCGATGCGATAGACGAATTCCAGTCCCTTGGCGTGGGCCTGAATGGCCGGCAGGGCCACTATTTCCTGAACTGCTTTGCGCAAATCGAAATCGACGCTTTCGATATCCAGCTGGCCCGCCTCGATTTTGGAAAAATCCAGGATATCGTTGATTACGGCCAGCAGGCTGTCGGCGCTGCGCTTGCCGGTATCCACAAAATCGGCTTGCGCGGCGGTCAGTTCGGTGGTGAGCATCAGGTTGTACATGCCGATGATGCCGTTAAGGGGGGTGCGGATCTCGTGGCTCATGTTGGCCAGGAAATTGCTTTTGGCCAATGTGGCCTCCTCCGCCCTGGCTTTGGCGCGGGCGATCTCCCGCTCAGCCTTTTTGCGGGCGGTGATGTCGCGCGCCAGCCCGCGAAATCCCACGGGCTGGTGGTCATCATCCGTGAGCAATGAGACGGAACTCTCGATATAGCGCTTCACGCCGTCTCCCCGGATGATCTCATACTGCAAGGAAGGTTCGGGCTTGCCGGTGCGAAAGATCTTATTATACGCGCGGAATACTTTTTTGGCGTTTCTGGCGTCCATGACGTCACGGTTGTTCAACCCCGCAATTCGATCTTTCGCTCGACCCAGGATCTTAACCAGGGCTTGATTGAAAAAGAAAAAATCACCCCTCAAATCGACCTCAAAATAGCCGTCATCGATGCTTGCAAGGATATTGCGATACTTTTCTTCGCTGATCTTGAGGGCCTTTTCGGCACTTTTCTTTTCGGTAGCGTCCCGCGAAATATAGCTGTATCCGGTGGGGTTTCCGGCCAAGTCGCGCATCAGCACGATGTTAAGCTCGGCGAATATGATGCTGCCATCACCTCGAACAACTTCATCATCGACAACATCGGGGGTCACTCCTGCGGCATAAACCTCTTGCAGGGCCTGCCGGAGCCTGTGGGTGGCCTGAGGCGTAGAATAATCGGATTTTGGCCGGCCGACAATCTCTTCGCGCGGCCGCTGCAGATGTTTGCACAGGGTGTCATTGACAACCGTATAAAGGCCATTCAAATCGGTCTCATAATACGCGTCTTCCAGCTGTTCGACGATGGTCCTGAATTTTGTTTCGCTGCGCCTGAGCGCCTGGGTTCTTTTGTTCATTTCAGCGGCCACAACCAGGTCGGCCCACAATTCGCAAGCATCCATGCGATCCTTGGGAAAATAGCCGCACGCTCCCTGGCGGGCGAGTTCAACGGCCTGGTCACCGGATTCATCCAGAACAATGATGGGCAAGCGCGGGAACGCCCGCTGCAGGCGTGCAAAGGTATCCGTACCGTCACCGTCGGAAAGCGCCAGGTCCAGCAGGGCTGCATCAAAATGCCAATCGGAGAGCGCCTGCAGGCCTTGCGCGAGGGTTTGAGCGGTGTGTATCCGGCAGGACCAGGGGCCGCTCAGCATGGCTTCAATTCGCCGCGCCAGCCCGTCATCCCCTTCGATCAGAAGGACTTTCAACACGTTGCTGTTACTCTGCTCATCCATGCGGGTGGTCCTTTATTGGCTCCCACGTTTATCCCCAGGGGGATTCAGCCGGCCAGACGCGTTCGGGGTTCCCTGCTTGCAGTCTCTCCTATGGCCTGGTCCGGCCGCTTTTCGCTGGCAGGTCTCCGGCGATCACCTTCTCGATTACCCGCAGCATTTCTTGCGGTTGAATGGGTTTGGAGATGTAGTCATTCATGCCGGCGTGCAGGCACTTGTCGCGATCCTCTTGCGTGCCCTGGGCCGTCATGGCCACGATGGGCACGTCATGGTTGCGCACTGAAGAACCTGTGTCGCGAATCATTCGCGCGGCTTCCAGGCCGTCCATCTCCGGCATCTGAATATCCATCAGCACCAGGTCATAGTCGCTGCCTGACAAGGCCTGGAGCGCCTCCTTGCCGTTGGGCACCGCATCGGCACGAAAGCCGAAGCGCCCCAGCAGGTGCAGGGCCAGCTTCTGGTTGATGGCATTGTCCTCAGCCAGCAGAATGCGTACGTTGCGACGCTTGTTTTCGGAAAGAGAGTAACTGGTCACGATCGGAACATTGTTTTTATCCCGCCGTTTGCCTGGTGCGCGGTTCAGGACGGCCGTCAGGCAATCGAACAGCTCCGAGGGGCGGACCGGCTTGGTCAGATAAGCCGAATAGCCGATGCGTTTCATCTCGGCCGCATCGCCGCGCAGCCCCTGGGAGGTGAGCATGACCAGGATGGTCGGCCTGAGCGCAGCATCGGCCTTTATCTTGCGCCCCAGTTCGGCTCCGTCCATACCCGGCATGACCATATCGGAGATGACCAGGTGATAGGGCGCACCGGCCTTGACCACGGCCTGCATCAGCGAAAGCGCCATAGCACCGTTGGCGGCCCGGTCGCACCCGCAACCCCATAGTTTGAGATAGCCCTCGAGAATATCCAGATTGGTCTTGTTGTCATCTACGATCAAAATGCGCTTTTGGCGAACCGTCTCGGGCGCGATCGGGGATACCGGCTCCACCTGGGCGGTTTTCTCGAACACCGCCGTAAACCAGAAGGTCGAGCCCTGGCCGGGTTTGCTCTCCACCCCCATGCGGCCGCCCATCAGTTCGACCAAGCGCTTGGTGATGGCCAAGCCCAGGCCCGTGCCGCCGAACCTGCGGGTGGTCGAGCTGTCTACCTGCTGAAAGGATTTAAAAAGGCGGGCTTGATCAACTTTCGCAATGCCGATGCCGGTATCCTTGAAGGTGAAACGGATAGCGACCTTGCTGCGCGTCTCCTCTTGCAAAGAAACGAACAGCGCCACCTCCCCCTCGATGGTGAATTTGACTGCATTGGACATCAGGTTGACAACCGCCTGCCGAAGCCTGCCGGGATCGCCCATGAGCAACGAGGGCACCTCGTGATCGATTTTGTAGACCAGTTCCAGCCCCTTTTCATGAGCCTGACGGGCGGGCGTCGCCACCAGGTCGTCGATGGTCTTGCGCAGGTCGAAATCGATGCTCTCGATCTCCAGCTTGCCCGCTTCCATCTTGGAAAAGTCCAGGATATCGTTGATCACGGCCAGCAGGGCGCCTGCGCTGCGCTGGCCGGTTTCCACGAAATCGGCCTGCTCGGCTGTCAGGGGCGTGCCCTGCAGGAGATTGTACATGCCCATAATGCCGTTCATGGGTGTGCGGATTTCGTGGCTCATGTTGGCCAAAAATTCGCTTTTTGCCCGGGTGGCCTCCTCGGCCTTCTCCTTGGCCCGGGCCAGTTCCAGTTGGACCGCCTTGCGCTGGGTGATGTCTCGGGCAACCCCCCGGAACGCCACGGCCCGCCCCTGTTCATCGTGCATCAGCGAGATCGAACTCTCCAGACACCTGCGCTGGCCGCTTTTGGTGGTGATCTCGTACTGTAAGGACCGGTTCGGCTTTCCGGTTTCATAGATCCGGCGGTACGCGCGGTGGACCTTCGCGGCATTCTCCTCGTCCATATAGCCGCGATGATCCATCGACCGAAGCTCTGCAGGGCTGTATCCGGTTATGCTCGCTGCGGCCGGGTTGAAAAACAGCATTTGCCCGTTGAATTCGGTTTCGAAATAGGCGTCCTGGATGTTGTTAAGAATGTTGCGGTATTTTTCCTCGCTTTTTTCAAGAGCTTTTTGGGCGGCCACTTTGGCCGTCACATCCCGGGAGATGCCGCTGAAGCCGATGGGGTGGCCCTGCTCGTCGCGGATCAGGCTGATGCAAAGCTCCACCTCGATCGTTGAACCGTCCGGCCGCACCAGGGTCGTAGTGATCACCTTGCCGCTGTTGCCGGTGCGGTATACTTCCGAAAAAGCCTTGTACATCTGTTTGGCCACATCAGGGGGGGTGAATTCACGATTGTTCAGGCCGATGAGTTGTTGGCTGGTGCGCCCGAGATGGATCAAGGACATTTTGTTGGCGTAGGTAAAGTTTCCGGCCAGGTCGATTTCGTAGTAAGCGTCCTTCATGTTTTCGATCAGCAGATGATATTTTCTCTCCTTGCGACAGGCGGCCTGTTCCCTGCGCTGGCGTTCCACCGCGAACAAAAGCGTATGGAACAAGCGTGCCGCGTCCGTACGCGCCTTGAATACAAAACCGACGGCCCCTTGGCGGGCGGACTCGGCCAGAAGCTGCCGATCGCCAGGGCCGCCGTACAAAACGATGAGAGGCACCTGCGGGGCGGCCGCCTGGGCACGGGTCAAGGTTGTAAGCCCACTGCTGTCGGGTAAAAACAGGTCCAACAACACCGCATCGAATTTATCTTTACCCAGGGCCGCCAAGCCACCCGCAAGGTCCGCAGCCGCCTGCACGCGGAATGCCGGACCGGGCGCGCCGATGAGCATCGCTTCAATGCGCTGAACCTCCCCGGGATCATCCTCAACCAGCAATATCTTCATTGCTGTCTCGTTGTCTCCCTGACGCATGCCCCTTTCCCTTCGTTGGGTTTGCATGCCTGCATTATCGGCCTTGCGACAGGATACTTGAATAACTCGGAGAGCCGAGGAGTGGTACGACCCCGGGCGCAGGGAATGCCATAGGGGGTCGTGATCGGCATCGGGATTGGAAACAGCCTCATTGAAGGAAAAACGCCCGCAAGCGCATGGTGCGGTGAGAATTTCATGCGCCCCGGGCGTTGGACATGATGACCAAATGCTTACGGGTTGGTCGGTTTTTTTCCCGGATCGTCGCTCATGGACTGGAATACGGCTGCGAACACATCCGTCAGGCGCAGGATGCCAACAATGCGCTCCCCACGCGTGACCAATAAGGATTGATGATGCCCCATGATCAGCATGTGGATGGCTTCATCCAGGGTGGCATCGGCATCCAGATGTTCTTCCTCGGTGGGTTTGTGCATGAAATCCCGGACGCGGATGTGGGCCGCTTTTTTTTGAAGCACATCCAAGGGCTTATCAAACAAATGATAGGATTTGACCATGGAGCGGAGAAACATGCGACTGAAGTGGCGGAAGGTCACCTTGCCGCTTTCAGCCTGAATGTCGCTATACTTCGGCTCCAGGGCCATGAGGGCGTCCAACTGGCTGACTTTGCCCACGACATGATTGCTTTTGTCCAGCACCAATACGGCCCGGTGGAGGTACTTTGAAGAACCATACGCGTCCTGTGCTTTTTCCAGCGAGATGATCGCCTCTTCCAGGGTGGCGTCTTCGGTGACCGTGGCGTACTCCGAAAGCGGCACCATCAAGTCCTTTACCATCATCTTTTTCATATTGAGCCTCATTTTAAATGGTTAAACGGTTGAATCGTTCGAACCGGCAGGGCATGTTTCCCCAGCCGAACGCACGAATGGACCATTTAACCCAATCGACTTAACCCAATCGACGAATCAAATATTGCCGCCCTTTCGCAGCAGCAATCGCACTTCCGCCCTGCGGATACGCTCTTCCTGCGCTTCTTTTTTCTGCCTGGCGCCTTGCAGCTTGGCCGTCAATTCATCGAAATCGGACGGTTTCAAAAGGTAATCGAAGGCCCCCAGCTTCATGCCCTCCACGGCGGTTTCAGCGGTGCCATGCCCGGTCAGCAAGATCACCTCGATCAGGGGATATTGGGACTTAATCTCCTTGAGAACCTGGATGCCGTCCATGCCGGGCATTTTGATATCCAGGATCACGACATCGATATTCCTCTTCTTGAGCAGGTCGAGACACATCCGGCCGTCGAAGGCCGGGGTGACTTTTTCTCCCGATTCTTGCAGCCGCAGGGCGAGCATTTCCACGAAATCTTTTTCATCATCGACCAACAGGATATGGGTGGGTATCTTGATCATCGCGCATCTCCTTCTTTCGGCGTTCATTCCTATCATCAAGAAGCGTAAGGGCTTTGCCCCGCTCGGAATGAGGGAATGTTGGCATAATGAGCATCGAATCGATCCATTATGCCACTATTCCATCATTCCATTGATGATTTCGTCTTCTTTTTGAAACATTCAATGGCCTGACTGCCGGCCGGCCTGATTCGGTATCCTGACCGTAAACTGCGATCCTTGGCCGACCCGGCTGCGCACCTCGATGGTTCCGCCGAGTTTTTCAACGATTTGTCGGGTGACGTACAGTCCGAGGCCGGTGCCCTGACCGGGTGTTTTGGTGCTGAAAAAGGGTTCAAATATCTTTTCCAGGTTTTCCCTGGGGATGCCTGTGCCGGTATCGCCGATTTCGATCGAGACATCGGCAGCACTGCCGGCGAGCGTGGCCCAAATGCGGCCGTGTGCCGGTGTGGCATGTATGGCATTGCTCAACAGATTGATCAGGATCTGCCGGACCTGGTTGGGTTCGACCCAAATGGGGGGCAAATCCGCCGGCGCCTGCCTGGATAAGGTGATATTCTTATCCCGGGCTTCGTTGGCCAGCATTTGCATCGTTTCGCTCACCAGCTCGGCGATGTGGACTTCGGCCAGCACCGATTCGCTTTTGCGCACGCTGCCCAGCAATTGATGGGTGATGGCGCGCGCGCGCTTGACGCTGTTTTCGATTTTGTCCAGGGCCCTTTGGAAAGCCTCTCTGGCAGGCATGTCGGGGCCCTGTTTATCCAGGAGCAGGCGCATGTAGCCGGCCGCTTCGTTGATAATCGCCAAAGGATTGTTGATTTCATGAGCCACCCCGGCCGCCAGCGTGCCCAGCGCCGCCAGCCGCTCCGTGGCGATCATTTGCTGGGCGATGCGTGCTCTATACTCGGACGCTTGCTGCTTTTCACGCCCCCCCAGGATTTTATCGTAAGCCTGAATGATCTTTCCCAGCAGGTGCTCGAATTCCACGGGTTTGCTGAGATAATCGAAGGCGCCGGCCTTGATGCCTTCCACGCCGTCCTGGGTGGCGGCATGTCCGGTGAGCAATATGACTTCAGTGGACCGCCACGTCTGCTTGATGCGCTGCAGTACATCGATGCCGTTCATTCCCGGCATTTTCACATCCAGAACCACAACATCCATGGGGTGTTCGGACAGCAGGGCCAGGCACGCTTCTCCGTTGGCGGCTTGATTGGCCATGATGCCTCGCCTGTTGAGGCGCTTGACCAGGGTTTGGCGGAAGTCCTCTTCATCGTCCACCAGAAGCAGACGTACTGTCTTGATCTGTTCGGTCTCCCTGCGAAGTGTCTCCATGGCGGCCGTCCGCTCGAAGGTTTAGGGCAACTTTCCACTTTCAACTTTTATTATACCAGCCCCAGCACACTCCACCAAATCCCGGCCGTCAGGACAAGCAAAATTAACAGTACCGGCGTGGCCACAAGCCCCGCGCGGGTCAGATCCGAGGATTTGAAATAGCGGAAGCTGTAGGCAATTGCATTGGGGGGGCAGCCGATCACCAGAAGCATGGCAAACGAGGTCGCGCAGCCCAGACACAACGCCAGTACAGTGGGGTTGACGCCTTCCAGCTGGGCCAGGGGAATCACGATGGGCAGGATCAGCGCCGCGGCAGCCGTATTGGCCATGGCATTGGTAACCAATGAGCCGAAGACGGCCAGGCCTGCAAAGAGCAGCAGCCAGCCTCCGCCCCGGACCAGCGGGAAGAACAGGTTGGCGAAATAATCCGCGGCCCCCGAATTGCCCATGGCCAAACCCAGGGAAATTCCGCCGCCGAAGATAAACAATGCCGTGCCCCACTCCAGGTTTTCATGGATATCGTCCCACTTCAGAATGCCGGCCATCACGATGGCCGCCACGGCGATCATACCGGTGATCGAGTAATGGATGCCATGCCATCCGGTGGTCAACCAGGCCAGCATGGTCAGCGCGATGATGGTCAGGGTGATGATCTCCTTGGCGGTCCAGGGCTTGGCTTCTTCATCGTATTTAGGCAAGGTGATCTTCGGGTCCGGGCGGAAAACCGCGTAAACCACAAGTACGGAGGCCGGCACAGTGACGATCGCAATGGGCATGCAGTACTTGATCCAGTCCATGAAGGTGATTTCCATGCCGGTGAACTCTTTGAGGAAGGCGGCCGCGACCATGTTGCGCCCGCCGCCCACCAGGCTTCCCATGCCGCCGCACGAACAGGCAAAAGCCAGGGAAATCAACATGAACCTGGCCGTGTTGGTATTTTGTTCGATATTGGCGGCCCGCATCAGCGGCAGCATGGTGACGATGCCGATGGAAACCGCCGCCGCATCATGCATGAAGGAGGAGGCAATCCCCAGGCCGATACAGATGATGAAGGTGAAGCGGGTCACGCTGGTGCCGGCCATTTTGACGATGAAATGGCCCAGACGATGGGTGATGCCGGCCTTATCCAGGGCGATGGCCAGGATCAGGCAGCACATGATGAAGACGACGACCGGGTGCATGTAGGGCGCCCAGGCGGTTTTGGCATCCACGATCTGCATGACCACCAGGAACACCCCGATCAATGCGGCCGTGATTTCAAGCGGAATCGGCTCGACCACGAACAGGAATACCAGCACCGCCAAAACAGTCAAAAAGCGTTTGGCCTTTGGCGAAAGCCCGTTGATGTAGTCCACCTGGATATCCTGATCGTTCAAGGCCGCGGCTTGCTCGGACAGATAGATGCCCGGTTGCGCCATGGTCTGCCCATCCCTGAGCTCGAGCATGTACTGATCCGGCTCACCCTTGACAGGTACCACAACGAACTGATCCCCGGCCGCGGCCTGCAGCCGATGATCACCGTCGCCGGAGATTTTGAATCGGGTTCCCTCGGGACGCGGCAGCATCATAACAATGACCCCCAATACAAGCGCCATAACCAGTTGCACATGCTTGGACTTCCAAAAAGACCCCATTTCCGGTTTACTCCAATCCTCATTCAACGCCTGTGGTTTGGCTGCATCGATTTGCATATTTTGTTCACCCCCGAAGGAATAGTTTTTGATTCTTTGAGCGGGCCTCGCTAGACGACTGGCCCGCAAGCCTCATCCGAGCCGCAAAAAGAGACGTTACGGTTTGCGCAACGTGATCGTCTCTATCCGCGCTTGCATGATCTTTTCCTGGTGATGGCGCCGGTGCGCAGCCGCTTCGTTCACCTTGCCGATCAGTTGCTCGAGATCGCACGGCTTGAGCAGATAATCAAATGCGCCCCGTTTCATCCCCTCGATGCCGGTTTCCACCGTGGCGTGCCCGGTAAGCATGATGACCTCCACCAGGGGATGCCGGCTCTTCATCTCCTTCAGCGCCGCCATGCCGTCCATCACCGGCATGCGGATGTCCAGGATGACCACCTCGATGCCGTCATCCTCATCCAGCCGCGCCAATCCCTCTTGACCGTCGTAAGCGGCGACGATCTCCAGGCCCCGTTTGCGCAGTCGTTTGATCATGGTTTCCACAAACGAACGTTCATCATCCACCAAAAGTATTTTGGTCGTCGCCATAACTGCACCTTCCTTGCTTCGCCTCCTATGATAAATGGCGGCCTTGCCGGTCGTTAGAGCAGCATGTGTGCCAGAATCCCCCTGGCGTCTGAATGGCCTTGTCAAAAAAATTCAAGTGGTTGATATTTTAATCGATTTACTATCGTTCCGGGGCGACGCGAAGGATGAAAGGAATTGAATTTAAAGGGATTGGAGGCGGAACGTGTGTGGGGCGATTCGCATCAGCGGATCAAATCACCCCACTGTGGCGCAAAGCCTTCTCCCCGAACGGATGCATCATTTTCGACAGTGCCGTGACAGCGCCGAGAAAAGAGGCCTGCCTTGGCCCGCACGCAAGCAAGGCCCCTGCATTCCTCTCAGCCATGCGGAAAAATGAAGTGCGCCGGCAGAATCCGCCGTGAAGGCGGTGACAGCTATTTCTGAATTTTGCGGAGCTTTTCGCGCAAGGTTTTGCGGTCGATACCCAAAATGGCCGCGGCCCGACTTTTGTTGCCGCCGACGCTTTCCAGAACGGCCATGATATGGTCGACTTCCATTTGGGCCAGGGTGCGATTTCCGCCCGGCCCCGAATGGATGCTGAACCGCATGGTTTCAGGAAGATCCGCGATGTCGACCCGCTCCCCATCCACCATCACGACCAATTTCTGGGTCAGGTTTTCCAGTTCGCGCACATTGCCCGGCCAGGCGTACTCGGTTAGCGCTTCCAGGGCGCGATCGGAAAAGGTGAGGGGCGCCCGGCCCATCTGGCGGCAAAAATCGGCCGTAAAATGGCGTACCAGCGTGGGGACTTCCTCCTTGCGTTCGCGCAGGGGCGGAATAGATATGTCGATGATGTTGAGCCGGTAAAACAGATCTTCGCGGAAAAGACCTCTGCTCACCATCTCCGGAAGGTTTTTGTGGGTCGCCGTGATAACGCGCGTATCCACTTTGGACACCTGGCTGGAGCCAACCCTGAAGAATTCCTTGCTTTGGATCACGCGCAGCAATTTGGCCTGCAAATTCAAACTGGCATCACCTATTTCATCCAGAAAAATGGTCCCCCTGTCGGCGATTTGGAAAAATCCGTCACGTGCCTCCTTGGCACCGGTAAAGGCCCCTTTAACATGACCGAAGAGTTCGCTTTCGAGGAGACTCTCCGGGATCGCGGTACAGTTCACCGATACGAATGGCGCGGCCGAGCGCGCGCTGCCATAATGTATGGCACGTGCCACCAGTTCCTTGCCGGTGCCGCTTTCGCCCGAAATCAGCACGTTGGCCGACATTGAAGCGGCCTTTTCAATCAACCTGAAAATGGCCCGCATGCTCGGCGAACTTCCGACCATGCCGAAAGAACTTGCCGGCGCGCCATCGGTCCGTGCTTCTTGTCGCCGGGACAATCTGAGCACCACTTTTGCCACGGCATCCAGGAGCTCGGCATCTGTGAAAGGTTTGGCCAGGTATTCATCGGCGCCTTTCTTAACCGCCTGGATCGCCCCGTTGATGGAAGGATAACCGGTTACCATGATCATGCCGATATGGGGATAATTTTCTCCGGCATGGGTGAGCAAATCCAGCCCGTCATATTTGGGCATTTTATAATCGGTGATGAGAACGTCGATCAGATGTTCTTCCAGAATTTTCACCGCGGCCGGCACATCGGTGCAGGTCAACACCGCATAACCGGCCTTGTTCAAGTTGCGTTTGATGACTTCGAGGGTATTTGCATTGTCATCCACCGCCAGAATTCGAAATTCTTTTGCATCCATATTCAGGTGGTTCTCTTTCGTGAACTCGTTGAATTTTCAAACCGTTGAATCGAAAATGCCTCTACCCGTATAACCGAAATCGACTGATAATTCAATGAATTGACCCGTCAGGCGGCAATTTTTAACCCAGGCCTTCTGCTGCACAAACTTCGCGAAAAATATTCCATACTGATGTTAAGGTACTCTATAGACGCGGTGAAAGGATGGTGCCATAAAAGTCACTTCCTTTTGGCATGCAACAGCTGCCCGCCGAAGTTTCAAGCCCGAGACACTTTGGGCGATTCAACGCATCAACGGTTGTCGGGACAAAACGGAAATCTGATCGTAAAACTCGACCCCGCGCCCATGCGGCTGTCCACTGCAATGGTGCCGCCATGCTCCTTGACAATACCGTAGACCACCGAAAGTCCCAGGCCTGTTCCTTTGTCCACATCCTTGGTGGTGAAAAAAGGTAAAAATATTTTGTCGCGGATCTCTTCGCTGATGCCGGTGCCGGTGTCCTTGACCACCAGCAGCACGCTGGTTTTTTCGACATTGGTGCCGATGGTCAGGCGGCCGCCGTCGGGCATGGCGTGAATGGCATTCACCACCAGGTTGACGAGCACCTGGTTGAGTTGAGACGGATCGCCGCAGATATCGGGCAGGGCTTTATCCATCTCGAGCACCACCTCGATATTGTTCTGGGCGCAGCGTGGCTGAATGAATCCCAGCCAATCCTTGATCAGGTGGTTTAAATTGGCGGTGGTCTCCCTCAGGTGGGTCTGGCGGCTGAAAAGGAGAATCTTTTTGATCACCTCCCTTGCATACAGTGCCGATTTGATGATCTTGACGATATCTTCATAGGTCTGCTCGGGCAGATCCGGGCTGTTGTACGCCAACTGGGCAAATCCGAGAATATCAGCCAGGGGGTTGTTCAATTCGTGGGCAATTCCCGCGGCCAACTGTCCGATGGTGGCCAGGCGATCGGCATGTTTGATCTGCTCCTTGAGCACCTCCTCAGCCTCATCGGCCTCTTTTCCAGCAATCAAGACCGCCAGCTTGCGGGCGACCGCCTCGAGAAAACGCTTTTCCTGGGGCAAAAACCTCACCGTCTCGCCGGCCGCATCGATGACGGCTGGATCATACGCCACTTCGAGCCGGCCGCGCCGCCTGCCCTCCACTCTGACCGTTTTGCCCAACCGCTGAGGGCCGCTTGCAAAACGATCGGTCTGATAAGATGTACCGTCCAACTGGATCCGGACCGACACGGCGCGCGGGTGGCGGAATGCCTGGGGAACGATTTCCATGATCTCCTGCAAGCGCTCTTGGAAACCCCGTCCCGGTTCCTCCGACAACTGCGCGATGCGGTACTGGCAGCGCAGCAGCTTGTTTTCCTCACGCAGCGCCAGATGCTTGTGCTCCATTTGGATTTCGGCTGCCAGCCGGGAGGAAACATCCTGGCCGATGCCCATGACGATAAAACCGCCGGACGGCTCCGGCATTCGTTTGAAGGCCCATTCGAGATAGGCCGTGGTGCCGCCCGCCATGTGCCAGCGGGTCACCGGCCGGGCTCCGACGGGTTCGTTTGCCAAACGCCGGAAATGGTCGCGGCTGGATCGCTGGGGGTCCACGGAGCTGAAAACTTCCCACCAGACTTTTCCGTCAAGTCCCTGATCCGCACACGCAAACCGGGGCCCCAGGCAGGACCGGCAGGCGACGATACGGCCGCTTGCAGAAAGAATTACCAGCAGGCCCCGCAGCGCTTCGATCACCGGGACCGCATCGTTGGCCATTTTCTCATACATAGCGTCTCACCGGGACGATTCCTCTTTGTTTGCGTTGGAGTAACCTATCCTTTTAGCGATGCCCGGGCAACCCGTAAGTCGGCGGTGTGCATTTTCTCAAATGGCCTGAAAGCTATCGATCCATCCCGTCGTCATCGACATACTTATTGACATCCCGGATAGGCGAAGGCATACTTTTTTTGCCCATTCGGCCATTGAACGGTTCGCTTTCCCTGTTGAGCTGGCCTGGTCTCTCCTTTCCGGCCCCTGTTCTTCATCGCAGTATCCACCGGCTGCCATGGAGCACCCTTCAACGTGACTGTCGTCCGAATTCAGAAGAACTTGCGGAGATACTTTTGCTCGGTGAACTGGTGATGCTGCGGGCCGCTCCCGACACCGCATGATCACAGAAAGATCGCCCATGTACCTTGCATACTACAATCTTTCGACCAAACCGTTCAAAATAAGCCCTGACCCGCGTTTTCTCTGGTTGGGAAGTGATCATAAGGAGGCGCTGGCCAATTTCAAATACGGTCTGTTGGAAAGCAACGGATATGTGGTGTTGATCGGTGCCGTTGGCACGGGCAAAACCACGTTGGTCAATGCCCTTCTGCAGATGCTGGACACCAATGTGCTCGTGGCCAACATCAATTATCCCAGCCTGGATGCGGTTGATTTCCTCTCCCTGGTGGTACGGACCTATGATCCCTCGGCGGTGGTCTCCAGCAAGGCCGATTGCCTGCATTTTCTAAAAGGTTTTTTGCGCCGCGCGCGCAGCGCAGGCAAAACTGTTCTGCTGGTCATCGACGAAGCGCATCGACTTTCCGAAGCGCTTTTGGAGGAAATTCGTCTGCTGTCCAATATGGAACATGACGGCGAAAACCTGGTCAATATTTTCTTCGTCGGTCAAACCGAACTCAAGCGCACGCTGCAGTCCTCCCATTGCCGCGCCCTGCGCCAGAGAATCACCCTTTTTTATCACCTGCAGCCCCTCTCGGAAACCGATACGCTGCAGTACATCGCTCATCGCTTGAACAAGGCCGGCGCCGAGACGCAGCTGTTCACTCCCCAGGCCATGCATGCCGTCTACAAATTTTCGCGGGGTTATCCGAGGCTCATCAATAAGCTATGTGATCGGGCCCTGTTGACGGGTTTTGTCAAAGAGCAGAAAACCATCAGCGCCGCCATTATTCTTGAATGCGCACGCGAAATCAGCCTCATCGATCCCATCATGCCTGCCGTCCCAATGGCCAACCGGCTCCCGCACCCCGCCCGCAACTGGTCGGATATGGGTAGATGGCGGGGGGCACGAGCCAATATGAGAGAAAATATCGCTGCGGCCCTGAAGCATGTGCGCAGAGCAGGGGCCGCGGCGGCCGCCAGCTCCCGGCCGGCCATCCAAGTGGGGCCCCAGTCGGTCCGGAACACCATCGCCCGATTCCTTCGAAAGCTCCCCGCAAAGGTCATGCTGGCCACATCGGCCGTCGCGGTCTTGATCATCGCCGCATGGATGTTCGCAGCCATTATTCGGAAACCGGGGCAAACAGAGCCGCACGCGACCGCCGACCTGGCGCAGACGGTTCAGGAAACAAACCGCCCGGCCGATGATTCGGCATCGGCCCCCAAAGTGCCGCCCAGCGCAGGGGAACAGCCCTCCCCATTACCGGACCGGCCGGCAACACCCGAGGCTTCGCCGGCGCCGGCAGCGACCGATGCGCCCGTCCCGCCGGTCCCCTCGGTGAGGGAAATGGCGGCGGCATTGCTGGGTAAACACGATTTCGCATCGGTCATTGCACTACTTGAGGCCGACGGCGACCCCGCACCGCAAAACACTGCCGATCTCCGAACGCTCTACGCCCAGGCCCTGGTCGGACGCGCCGGGCAACTCGCGGCCCAGTCACCGGCAGAGGCCGAGACGCTGCTTCGCAAAGCCGTCGCGGCAGACGCAAGCAATGTCGAGGCGCTGGTTCAGTTGGGCAATCTTCGAACCCGGGCCAAGGCATACGCCGAGGCCATCGGCTCGTACCAAAAAGCCGTTCAGCTCAATCCGCGGCGGGCCGATGTTCTATTCAATCTTGGTTTCATCTTTGCAAGCACCGGCATGTATGCCTCTGCGGAAGAGATGCTGGCGCGGGTGGTGCAGTTAAAGCCCGAATATATCGATAAAGCCCTTTTCAATCTGGCGGTGGTGCAGCACAAAATCGGCAAGCGGCAGGAAAGCCTGGCTTCGCTTGAAGCGGCTGTGGCCATCCGGCCGGAAAACGTTCAGGCCCAAGCCTATCTCAAAGAACTCAAAGCTGCCGAAGAGGAGGTGCGATGATCCATCTGTTTACAAGGCCTTGGCCCACAGGGCTGTTGCTGGTCATCATCCTTTTAGCGGCCGGCTGCAGCCGGGTACAACCGGCTCCCGAAGAAGCTAAAAGCGCGCCTGTGATGGAACCTGCGGAGGCCGGACGGGTGAAGGAAATCCAGCCCCTGCACCTTGCCGCGGTGCAGCCCCAGCCCGCACCGCCCGAGCCCGAATACTTTGTCCACACCGTCCGAAACAGGGGCGAGACACTCAGCGCCATCGCCGCCTGGTACACCGGAAGCAGCGCCAACTGGGTACAACTGGCCGGAGCCAACGCGGGCCTCGATCCCAAACGGATCCAAATGGGAACGACCATTCTGATCCCCGAGGAGATATTAACCACGCGCCTGCCCATGCCGAAAACAGGCTCGCCGCCCGCAGCCAAGAAGAAACTCCCGGCGCCGCTCCAGCGCCCGCAACCGGTTGAGGTCGAACTGTTCGGCCCCATCGAAAACGCCCAGCCTCCGGGCGTGGTCAATGATCCCGGGCTGCCCCAAGCGCTGCAGACGCTCGACCAATGACATCCCAGCTCTGCATGCTTTGCAGCCCATGCCCCTTCCTCCTTTGCTGCATTCTCGGTTGTGCCCCGATAACCCCGCATTTGAGTCTGAACCGTTCCATTCCTGCCGGCGCCACATTTGCTGCCGCCCTTTGCAGCGTAATCTAAAATGGTCGGTCGACAACCTGTTCCAAATCCCTGTATCGTTTTCGTCTTTATGATTACAGATAGGTAAATGACTCAACTTTCGGTATCCACTGGCGGCAATTCTGCCCGAACTCGACCGGTCGTGCGGGACCCAGAGGTTTGTGAGCCATGCGTTTTAGTGCCCCCTAGGGCGCGCAGGATCATCGGGCCGAGGCTGAATAGCAATTCAGCAGACTTGCCGCAGCCCAGGTGGGGTCGGATTCAGGATCGGACCAACGGATGACTCCATTTATACCTGAATGAAGGGAGGGATTTCGTTCCTCCAGCGCTTTTATAATCCTGAGGGCATCTGAATACTCAAGATCGGCGCAGGCAATCCGATATATCAAGTTAGCGGTTGAGATCTGATCCGTTCCCTTGACTGCCGGCCCTGTGGCCGGATGGAGGCAGGCGTCTCGATCCGCGCAACAGCCTTTTAACAGCCGTGAGTGGAGACCCAATGCGGACGATTCCGCCCCGAAACCATTCGTATGATGATGACCGGAAGGTGATGCCTTTGCAGGGCTTGGCCGACCTGATCGGCGTGGAGGACAGGCATCTGGCCGCCCTCGTAGAGCACTCCAATGAGGTCATTGTCTCCTTGACGCTGAACGGATTGGTTTTAAGCTGGAACAGCGCGGCGGAAACCGTTTACGGTTACACAGCGGATGAAATGCTCGGCCGCCCCATTTTGGTCTTATCTCCCAAGGATGCAGCCGCTGAAATTTCATCCCTGCTCGCGCGCATCCGTGAGGGGCATTGGGCCGACCGCCTGGAGACCGCATGGCAGCGAAAGGATGGCGGACGGATCAACGTTGCCCTGATCCTTTCTCCTATTAAAAACGCATTCGGATCCATGGTGGCGATCTCCATTATTGCGCGGGACATGGCTCTGGAAAAAAAGCTCAAAACGGAGTTGGATTTTGAAAGGGCTCTGATTGAAAGCGCCTTCAACGCCTTGCGGGATATCTTTTTCGTGGTCGATCTGGATGGCCGCCTGTTGCGCTGGAACAATTACTTGGGTGCGATCTCCGGATACACGGATGCCGAATTGGCTCGCATGCACGCCTTTGATTTTTTTACCGATGACGGGCGGCGCGAGGTGGAACGCGCGATCGCCGAAGTGCTGGCCAAGGGCGAAGCGCACCTTGAAGCCGACGGCCTGGCCAAAGACGGCAGGATCATCCCGTTCGAACTGCTCGGATCGATCCTCAACGGTGATCAGGGCAAGCCTTTCGCCATTTGCGGCATCGCGCGTGACGTCTCAGACCGCCGCAAAGCCGAGGAGATACTCCGGCTGACCCAATTTGCCATCGATCATTGCTCCGATGCAGCCTATTGGATGGAGCCGGACGGACGGATTTTTTATGTCAACCGGGAAGCCTGCCGCGTGCTGGGGTACACGCGCGATGAGCTGTTGGGAAAGTCTGTCTATGACATCGATCCCAATTTTGAACCCGACACCTGGATCGATCACTGGCGTCTTATCAAGGAAAACCGTTCTCTGCGGCTGGAGTCGGTGCATCGCACCAAAGCGGGTCAAAATATTCCGGTCGATATCTCGGCCAACTATGTGCGCTTCGGTGACCGGGAGTGCAACTGCGCATTCGCCCGCGATCTGACGGAAAAAAAGCGCGCTGAACAAAAGGCCCGCGAATATGAAATCCGCATGCATATGTCCCAGCGTATGGAAGCTCTGGGAGCACTGGCCGGCGGCATCGCGCACGATTTCAACAATATTCTTTCCTCCATCATCGGCTTTTCGGAGCTGGCCTTGGACAACTTACCGCCGGAAACCGAAGTGCATGACAATGTCCGCGAGATACTAACAGCCGGCATGCGCGCCCGCGACCTGGTCCGGCAGATCCTGACCTTCAGCCGCCAGGTCGAGCACGAGAAACTACCCCTGCAAATCAAGATTATTGTCAAAGAAGCCCTCAAACTGTTGCGGGCATCCATTCCCGCTACCATCGATATCCGATCGGACCTGCAATGCGATGATCTGATCCTGGCCGATGCGAGTCAAATGCATCAGATCATCATGAACCTGTGCACCAACGCCAATCAATCCATGCAGCCGGAAGGCGGGACACTGCAGGTAACCCTTAAAAAAGTCGAACTGACGGAGGCTTACACCAACGACCATCCGGATGTAAAACCCGGCGTGCATGTCGAACTGACCGTGGCGGACACCGGCAAGGGAATCGAGCCGGGTATTCTGGATCGAATATTCAATCCATTTTTCACAACCAAGAAGCAGGGCGAGGGCACCGGGCTGGGGTTATCGATGGTGCACGGCATCGTCAGCGATCATGGCGGCCATATTCTGGTCCGCAGCAAGGTCGGCAAAGGATCCGTTTTTACCGTCTATTTGCCTGTACTTGAACGCAACCAGGTAAACGTCTACGGCCACGATGCGCCCCTGCCCACCGGCGCCGGGCACATCCTGCTGGTGGATGATGAGCCGGCGGTGGGCAACATGACCATGGTGGTACTCCAGCGCCTCAATTACCGCGTCACCCTCCTGAGCAGCAGCATCGAGGCCCTTGCCTATTTCAACGAAGATCCGGCCCACTTTGACCTGGTGATCACCGACATGAACATGCCCCACCTCCCGGGGCATAAGCTGGCTGCGGAATTGATCAGAATCAGGCCGAACATCCCGGTGGTCCTTTGCACGGAATCCAATGAACAAGTTGGCGATGCCGTGTCGCTGGACAACGTTTTCAAAGCCTTTCTCAAGAAGCCGGTCGAGAAGAAAAAGTTGGCTGAAATTGTACACGAGCTCTTGAATCCGCAAGTTCAAAAATGACCACCACTGGGTCGGTTTGACCGAAGGTGGAAATGTTTTTCATTCACGACTTGCTAGATAAAGACTTTTGGCTCTGCTTCGAGATGACGGAAAAACGGATTTCCTGCGGCTTCGTCAAAGCGTACAGACAAGTTTTTCATTGGATGGAGTTTCATTGCGCGGAAGCGGGACAGTCAAACGGCGACTTGATCAAGCCGCCGTTTTTAGAGCCATTTAGTCTTGTTTGGACAAATTGGCCAGAACCTCTTCGTTCCGGGCAATCCGTTTCTGATCGGTTTTCCGATTGGTTTTATGGGCTTGTCTTTTCTTTTTGCGGATCATTTTTATTTTATACGTCTTCGATGTCATGTGGTTGTCTCCTTTGCATTTGATCGCTGTGCGAAGCGGCGCCGTATCAGCGGGAGACTTCTACCACGGCGCTGCCGGAAAACGCAATGGGAAATGATCCGTTTGGCCGCGGCCCCGGAGGTACCCGTGGCGTCGGTCGAGGGAAAAAACCTGAAGTTTAGATAACCGATTGCGGGCAACGTACCGGCGGAGTTCTACAGGTTGATCACCTTGTCGGCCAACTGCATGGCGGTGGCGATATCCAGCATGTTGGTGGTTTGGCCGACTCTTCTTTTCTCCATGAGTTTAAAGTGTTCCAGACAGGTGCCGCAGGCAAGAATGCTGATCCCTTTTTCTTCGTATTGTTTCAATTCTTCAAGGACGGGTGATCCTTCCACCGTCAGCCGCACACCGTTGTTGACAAAGATCAGGCGCCAAAGGTCCGTTCCCATTTCCGGAAGAGTGCGGATAAAGTTCACCATCAACCGCCGGCCAAGTTCATCATCCCCGGAGCCGATGCGGTCGTTGGCGCACATGACCATTATCTTCTGCTCATGTTCGACTGCGGCGGGCGTTGGGTGCGCTTGCGGCGCGGATGTGGTACGGCCGGTGCCCACCACCGTAAAACCTTCGCCCTCCCGGGCGAGCGCGGTCTCGAAGCCCTGCGATTTTAAAAAGCGCTGAACATTTTGCTGTGAGGCGGCATTGTCCAGAAGCACCCTGATCGCATCCGGGTTCTCCTGTTCCAGGACGGCTTTGGTGTGCAGGACCGGTGCGGGGCAAGACAGTCCGCGGGCATCTATTTCCTTCATTTCCAATTCTCCTTTTTAGAACCGCTAACTCAACAAACCCAACAAAACCAACAAACCCATCGCACTAAGTGACCATGATCTTTTCCGCCGCATCCGCCGTGACCTCGCCGATGGGGGTGGCGTCCGCCACACCTTTTTGGATCAATTCGGAGACCAGTTCATCGGCCCGCTCCCGAGCGATGCTGATCAGCAACCCGCCCGAGGTTTGCGGATCGAAAAGCACATCCTGCATTACCGCATCCACAGTGTGTGCGAACGAGACCATGGGGAGCCGAAAGCTTTTGTTCTTATGGGCGCCGGCCGGCAGCAGTCCCATGGCAGCGAACTCCAGGGCTTCGGCCAGGATGGGCACCTTGCGGGCCCGAATATGCACGCTGCATCCCGATCCGACGACCATTTCGGCCGTATGGCCCAGCAAACCGAATCCGGTGATGTCGGTACAAGCGTGCACCGGGTAAGCCGTCATTACCTCGGCCGCAGCGCGATTCAGCGTTGCCATCAGGCGGATAATCCGTTCGGTCAGTTCGGGGGAAGCCAGTTCCCCTTTGATGGCCGTATTGATCACACCGCTGCCCAGCGGCTTGGTAAGGATCAGGACATCGCCCGGTTTCAAATTTCGCTTGACCAGCACCTTGGCCGGGTGGACGAAGCCGGTTACGGCTAAACCATATTTCAATTCGTGGTCCTCAACGCTGTGCCCGCCGATCAAAACCACTTGGGCTTCCTGCATTTTGTCCAGCCCGCCCTGTATGATTTGACGCAGCACACCGATATCCAACCGGTTGAGTGGAAATCCCACCAGATTCATGGCCGTCTTGGGAACCCCGCCCATGGCGTACACATCGCTCAGAGCGTTGGCCGCGGCGATCTGCCCGAACCAGTAGGGATCATCCACGATGGGCGTGAAAAAATCGACCGTTTGGATCAGTGCCAGGTCGTCCGAGACACGGTACACCCCGGCGTCGTCGGCGCGTTCCAATCCGACCAGAACGTTGCCATCCGTTGGAAACATGATGCCGCAAAGTGCCTTATCCAGGTCCCCTGGAGAGAGCTTGGACGCTCAACCGGCACCCTGAACGGTCTGGGTCAGTTTAAGTTTTTTGAGTTCCGTCATCTTCTTTTCCTGCCGCCGGCTTGATCAAGCGATTTTCAAGCCTTTCTATAGATTCTCTAAATTCAATTGATAGCTAATGTAAATATAAAAATAACAAAATCCAAAATTTTTCAGAAAAAAACCCTTCATTCAGAATCGCCCCTATGCAGCCGCCAGATGTCAGCGACCCGATCGGCGACCTGGGCAACGGCAAGACGGTCGGTATCGATTTCGAATTGCGCGGCCGCCCGATATCGTTCAAGGCGTTGGGCCAGGACCTCGGCGATCTCTTCGGTAAAGGTCTTGCCCGGTGTCAAGGCCGGCCGCTGACTGTCCGTCTGGATACGCGCGACGATTACCTCCACCGAAGCCTTCAACCAGACGATCAGCGCGGTGGCTTTCAGGACCGCTATGTTTTCGGGCCGCTCGATAAGGCCGCCTCCGGTATCGATCACCAGGTTATCTTGTGTGGCCAGAATCCGCGCCTGTTCACTTTCCAAGTCACGGAAACCCGGCCAGCCAAGCGCTTGAACAATTTGGGGGACAGTCATGCGCGCTTTTTCGATGATGGCGGCATCCATGGAAACATAGCGGAGCCCAAGTCGTTTGGCGACGATGCGGCCCACGGCGCTTTTGCCGGTACCCCGGTATCCGATCAATACCAGATTCATGATGCCAGATGCTCCATGACGACCTGACGCATCACCGCGGCGGGTGCCGCAACGCCGGTGAAGCGTTCGAATTGCAGTACGGCCTGGTTGATGAACATATCGACGCCGGAAATGACTTGCAGCCCGCGGGTGCGGGCATCGCACAGCAGTTTTGTTTCCAACGGGGTATAGACGATATCGAAGACAACCTGTCCGGATCGAAACAAGTCGATGGGAATCAGCGAACGGTCCGCATGCGGACGCATGCCCACGGAGGTACAATGGACAATGAGGTCTGCTTCGGCCATCGCTGCGGCAAGCGAATTACGCGCCAGCAATTCGGCCTGCACCTGTGCTGGTGTGCCCGCCGCCAGATCGGCGGCCAGCCCCCGCAGCAGGACTGCGTTGATATCCAGCAATGTGATCGATGCAAGCACAGCGCTTCGGGCAAGCGTGAATGCAATCGCCCTGGCCGCTCCGCCGGCTCCCAGGATCAAAACCCGTTTGCCATCGAGCGACACGCCGGCATCGCTGAGGGCCCTGAGAGCGCCCGGCCCATCCGTTCCCAGGCCGATCAGCCGGTCCTTTTCATGCACCACCGTGTTGATGGAACCAATGGATCGATCCGCCGCATCGATCTGGTCCACATGCTTCATGGCCTCAATTTTGTGCGGGATGGTGACACTCATGCCTCTGAAATTGCCCAGGGCGCGCATGCCGGCCAAAGCGTTTTGGAGATCCGTCACCGGACAGGCCACATAGACGAAGTCCAATCCCAAAGCCGCGTAGGCGGCATTGTGAATGACCGGGGAGAGGCTATGCGCCACCGGATTGCCGATCACGGCGCAAAATTGCGTGCTGCTGCCGATGGATCTGATATCCTTCATAATGCTCCTCTTGAGCCGAGATATGGGGGTCGAGCGGTAAGTTCTTTCGCATCCTATATGCAATGTCAGCCCCTATGTCGAGCCATTCGTTGCCACTTGCCGGTAACCTTCTTCCGGCGTGGCGCTTTTAGGGCGTAACGCTGCCAATGGGCTTAACATATAAACCTGGAAAAGCATCAATGCGCGGCCGGAGGAACATCACGCGCAGAGTCCAAATCGGGCGCGCCCAAACGGGCAACGGGCCAACGGACATTCAGGCATGCACAGGGCCTTGCAATCGCCGCACCTCCCACCTATATTGATAGCCGGTTGTATCGAGATGCCGTCAACACATCCAAAGGAGAATTGCCCAGCATGGCCCGTATCGATGATTTTCAGCAGGCCCGCGATTTGGCCGCCGGAGAGTTGTCCCAAGAGGATTTGCAGGCGATCGCCGCGCGCTCAGGATTCGCGTTGACCGGAAGCACTGTTTTGCGGGCACCTTTTCTCAACCGGGTGTATCGCATCGCATCTCCGGATTTCACCTTCTCCGATGAAGACGATCCTTCAGCCCAGGTGCCGCTTCATGAACAAGTGCTGATCCTGCACTATTTGAAAGGATGCCGGCCGCTCCTGAAAAGCCGGTGGGTGGCCTACCGCGAGCTTCCCGGCGCCGGTTTTTATTTCGGCGCGTTCATCAAGCGGGCCATTGAGCCGCTTAAAAAAGCATTCGGCCGGAATGTTCAGGCATTGAAAACAGCGGGCGCCCGGTTGGGTGCGCTACCGATCGGAACCGGCGATGCCGGATTGCATTTCGACCTGTTGCCCTATGCCCCCATTCAAATCATTCTATGGCAAGGCGATGACGAATTCCCGGCTGAAGCCAATATCCTTTACGATGCCTCGGCCGGGGAATACTTTTCCCCCGAAGATGCAGCCTGGCTGGCCAGCCTGACGGTGTACCGGCTGATGGCGCTTGCCCGTTGATTCGGCAAACGGTCGATTTGCTGATGGGTGGTGCGTTTCTTCCGGACCAGATTCAGAAAGATTCGAACAATCGACCACCTGGCCAGAATCAATCCACCGGCATTTCATGCGTCACCCACTGCCCCCAACCATCGACCATATAGAACACTTGTTCGAATCCCAACCAAGTCAATTTTTCGGCCAACTCCTTGGACAGTGCGCACCGCGGGCCTTCGCAATAAGCCACGATCGGCCGGTCCGAAGGATAACTGGCCATCAGGCGATCCGCCCATTGATCGAACAAATTGGGGTCCAGATGAACGGCTCCCTGAATGTGGCCCGCCTCATAGGCGACCAGGGGACGGGCATCTGCAAACAAAGCATTTTTTTCTGCAAACATTTTTTGAGCCTGTTCGAAGCTGATTTGCTTGAACAATTGCCCGTTATCTTCTATCGGCACTGCGGGCGGCGCAGACCCCACCAAGGTCAAGGCATCCGGGCGGACAATGTAACTTGCTCCGGCCAAAACCAGTGCGATGAGCATCACCAGCATCGCTTCATAAACAATTTTGCGCATCATGGGTCGCGTCCATTCTAAATATTTGTTTGCACTTTAGCACGGGAGTCGCGTGGGAGACAAGGCAAGGGTTGCTTGCCGGTAATCCGGCTGCCCGCGGCCTTTCCGTGGCAGGGTAACCGCATTTGGAAATCAGCCTTGCGCTGGTCCCCGAGCGCCACCTTCCCAGCGAAACCTTTTTTATCTCTATATCTTCGAGTGATCTTAGCAAAACCCAAATGCGGTTACTCTGCTTTCCGTGGGCCTACCCCTTGACTTTTCCGAAAAGCGCGGGTACAGATGCGCAAGTTACTAGAAAGGTGCAACCCAGTGTCGCCAAACGTTCCCATGACCATGAACCTTTTTATCAGCGGATGCTTCTTTAGCTTTAGAAGCATCCATCCGGTGATGTAGCGCCCTAAAAAGCGACGACCCCGGGTGGAGATCAACCTTCACCCGGGGTTTTGTTTTTAAGAGCCCCGCGGCAGAAGGAACGCTTCCGCGGGGCTCTTGGTTTTTGGACCGGGGGAACTCAGGCGACGATTCAAACAACTTTAGGCCGCCTTCCAAAAAGAAGGGAGGCTCTTGCGCTTGAAAACGGTTTCTAAAATCCGTTCAAATCGAACCATCGTCGGATCGACAAGGGCGTATTCAGAAGGATACCGGCGATGGACAATCGACGGCTCAACGGTCAACGCAAAATTGACAGGAGGTGACTATGATTCTGATATTGAAAAAAGATGCCAGCGAAGAAGCCAAAAACCGCATCCGCGCCGAACTTTTCCATAAGGGGTGCGTGGTGCGGGAAATGAACGGCACCGGTCAAAGCGTCATCGCCGCCATCGGCCGCGGCGATCTTGATCCGAAGCATTTGGCCGCCATGGAAGGCGTGGCCGAAGTGATCCCCATCACCACCAAATTCAAGCTGGCCGGCCGTCAATGGCACCCGCAGGATTCCCATGTCCAAGTCGGACCCATCACCATCGGCGGCCAGCGCATCGCGCTCCTGGCCGGACCTTGTGCGGTGGAAAGTTTCGAACAGGCCCTGACCACGGCCCGCGAGGTCCGGCGCTACGGCGCGGTCCTGTTTCGCGGCGGGGCCTTCAAACCGCGCACCTCACCCTATTCTTTCCAGGGATTGGAAGAAGAGGGGCTTAAAATTCTGGCCCGGGTCCGGGAAGAAACGGGCATGCCGGTGGTCACCGAGATCACCTCGGTCAGCCAGGCCGACCTGATGCTCAAGTATGTCGACATGGTCCAGGTGGGCGCCCGCAACATGCAGAATTTCGAACTGCTCAAATGTGTCGGCCGGATGGGCAAACCAGTGCTGCTCAAACGCGGTCTGGCCTCCACGATCGAAGAATGGCTGATGTCGGCCGAATACATTCTGGCCGAAGGCAACGACAAAGTGGTGCTGTGCGAACGCGGCATCCGCACGTTTGAACCCTATACCCGCAATACCCTGGATCTTTCGGCCATTCCGGTGCTCAAGAACCTGACCCATCTGCCGGTGGTGGTCGATCCCAGCCATGCCACGGGCATCCGCGAAAAGGTGGGCCCCATGGCCCGCGCCGCGATAGCCGCCGGTGCGGATGGGCTCATGGTGGAGGTGCACCATGACCCTGAGAAAGCGCTGTCGGACGGTCCCCAGAGCCTCTACCCGGAACAGTTCGGCCAATTGGCCCGTGACATCTATGTCATCGCCCCGGTCGTGGGCAAGCAGCTGGATTTCGATTACCTCGAAAAATCGGGCCGGTCGCCCCATCCTTCCAGCGGGGCGGATCAGGTCATGGCGGCCTACCTGGGTGAGCCGGGCAATTTCAGTCATATTGCCTGCAGTCAATATCTGGGCGACAACGTCAAAATGGCGCCCCAATCCACATTCCGGGCCATTTTCGAAACTGTTGAAAGCAGCGCGGCCCGCTATGGCGTAATCCCACTGGAGAACTCCCTTACCGGCAGCATTCATGAAAATTATGACCTGCTTCTCGAATTTGACCTGAACATCGTAGGTGAGCTGTTCCTGCGCATCATCCATCACCTGATGGCCGCGCCGCAAACACGCCTGGAAGAGGTTCGCCGAGTTTGGGCCACCGAAGCGGCAATCCAGCAATGCCGCCAATTTCTGGACCGCTATCCGCATTGGGAAGTGGCCCCCGTACCCGCCACTGCCAGTGCCGTGCGCCACCTGCGCGATCAGGGGCGCAGGGGGGATGCGGCCATCGGCAGCCGCGAAGCGGCCCTGCTCCATGGCATGAGCATCGTTGCCGAAGGCATCGAAACCAACCCGCGCAACTTCACCCGTTTCGTGATTGTGGGCAGAATACCTCTGGCCGACCGGCCGAAGACAAAATCATCGGTCGTCTTTTCGACCGTGAATGAACCCGGAGCACTGTTCGAGGTGATGAAGATCTTCGCCGCGGACAACATCAATCTGGTCAAACTGGAATCGCGCCCCATTCACGGCAAACCTTGGCAGTACATGTTTTATGCGGATCTGCAGGCCGACGTCAATCTGCCGGAATTCGCGAAAACGCTTGCGGGTCTCTCGAAGAAAACCGATTTTTTTAAGATCCTGGGGAGTTATTGACCCGGGAGGCGTACTCGGGAGGCTGAGGCAAGGCAACTCGGACAAAGGCATGTTATTTGCATTGATACCATCGCTTGACAGCGGCATACCCCTTTACCAAGCTGTGTCATCTGGCGGCACCCAGGAGCGAGAACAATGGCATTAGAAGAAAAAAGGCTTTATCCGCGGCTCACCCTCAGGATTGAGGACGGCTACTTTGGCAATTTCAAACTTCCTGACCAGGAAAGCCTGGTAGCGCCCATTGTCAATCTGAGCGCCGGAGGGATCAATATGGCGGTCCCCGAGAAATTCAAGGACAAGATCGCTGAAGGCGACCTGCTGTTGCTGCGCGGCATCGCGGGCGGTGCAAACATGGCTTTCATAAGCGAGGTCAAAGGAGAAATCCGCTGGATCAAGAAGCTGGAGGCGACAAACTATCTTTCGGTGGGATGCCGCTTCCTTGAATTGACGGAAGGGCTGCGTGCGCAACTGACAAAATTTGTCAATTCGGAACGAATGGCCCGCGGACAATACGATTGACATTTTCCTGGGCGCCGCATTGTTTGAACAAGATATCGTGGGGCGATATCGGCATCGGAACCGGCAGGCCTCCCGGGTCTTGTCGATTCCTGCCCGCGAATGGTTCTTTTTCCCGGCCCACGCGATTGCATCCCGCAAGGCGGTCCGCAATTTGGGAAGGGACCGCTGCTTGGCCTTGCACACCCTTGACCCTTCGCATCCTGCCAAAAGAGAGGGTGGTTCAATACCACCCACGCGGTCATCGCCGCCCTGGATGCGGACCGCCCACCCGCTGCTGAACTGCCGCGGCACAATGCTGCGCGCCTCTCTCAAAATGCGGTCCCATTTTATGCTTGACCTGCATCCCATTTTGCATTTAGCATCCATACTGTTTTGATATAGATCAAACTGCTATGGTTGCTGTTGCATCACCTGCACGACGCTGATGTTTCTGATTAAATGCACCCGTGTATTGGGTGCCTGAAATACATATTGCCACAGTATCTTACGCGCTTTTCATTTCATTCGGGCTTTAAAACGGACGCTCTGACCATCAGCCGCAAGGCCGGCACTGTGGCAGGATTTGCTCTAAATCAAAAACGATCCGGGCCGCTCGGGCCCTCAACGCAAGAAAGGAGCACGTATGCTGAACCATCCGGAACTATTATCGGTAAAGGTGATGTCCAATCTGACGGATTCGATGCTGAAAAAAATAGATTGCATCACCGTTGTCAAGCAATATGGGCAGGGGGCTTACGTTTTCCGCGAAGGGGATTACGCCGAATGCCTCTACGCCGTCGTTTCGGGTAAAATCGGTTTGGAGATCAATCTGCATACCAGCACGCCCTGCCGCATTCTGGACGTCCCTCCGGGCAGGCTGTTCGGGCTGTCCTCGGTGGTGGACATGGAAAATCGCAGATCCATTATGCAAGCCAAGGCCCTTGTGAATTCCAAGATTTTTTGTTGGAAAGGCAGCGAACTGGAGAAGCTGTTGTACGAGGATCATGAACTGGGTTTCAGATTCATGAGCAGTATTGCCAAAATCCTCAAAAGAAGGATGGAGGCCGCCATGGCGCAACTGGCCGAAGGGGCCTGGAATCCGCTCCTGCAAACAGCCTAAGTACACGTATTCCTAGATATTATGACCAACTATTCGGCCTGAAGTTGAAATCCCCCTTTTCCAAAGGGGGTCTTTGCTGAGCGGCTTCTTCTGAGGGGGATGTTTGCCGGATCTGCTGCGAAATCAGGGCTGGTGCTCCCTCCGCGAACGCCTCAACCGGCGCGGCAGTCTGCTGTCGTAATGCGTGCTGAGAAAGCGTTGAAGGTCGCACAGGGCCTCGATGCGCCCTTCGTGGTAAGCCCGGTTCTCCTGATCTTGCTTTGCGCCGGCAAGCCGTTGCCTGGCGTCAGCCAGTTTCTGCTCGATGAATTGATATGTAGCGAATAGATAATTGTAGGACATTATCGGTTCCGGGTGCAGGGTTTCCGGTTCGGGTTTGCGCGGGCGACCCCGGCGGATCAGGGCCCTAATAATACTTCACGGTGACCAGATCAAAATGGCTGCTTAAAAAGGTCCGGATTTCACCCCATTGATCCAATCTCCCCGTCAAATGAGTTATCCGCCCGTCGTGGCCGGCAGCCTGTGCCGCGGCCAGCAGACAACGGTCTTCGTCTATCCGGCGGCTGATGTAGTCATGAATTTCCACAAGGAACTGGTTGGCCATGGTTGCCCCAGTGAGTTTGTTTACTCTTCTTTGCGATGCAGCAGATGATTGCGCAATGCTCTTAATTCTTCGCGGATATCTTCGATCGTGTCACCGCTCTGGCACTCGGCGCAAAGATAGCTGTGGGCGCCGGACGGGCGCTCACCGCACCCGACACAAAGGCCTTGTGCAATGCGCATTTGCTGCGCCGCAGACCATTGTCGCTGTTCCATGCTGGGCACTTTGGCGCTTTTACGCCGGGCTTTCAGGAGGCTCAAGTAGTTCATGACGATGATTCTTCCTGTTTTGGCCTTTCAGAGACTTTGGGGAGACGTTTGCGCGGCAGCCGGATCCGGAAAGTGGTGCCCTTTTCAGGTTCGGATTCCAGATCGATGCGCCCGCCGTGCTCCTGAATGATTTTTTTGGTCATCAGCAGTCCCAGTCCTGTCCCGCCCAATCCCTTGGTGGTGAAAAAGGTGGTGAAGACCTTTCGCTTGACCTCATAGTCCATGCCGCAGCCGTTATCGATCACTTCATAGAAGATGGCCTCGTCTTCTTCAAAGGCACGCACCGTCACATGGGGAGCGCTGTTGGTGCTCACGCGGCAGGCATCGATGGCATTGCCCACCAGGTTGGTCAGGCACTCATGCATGCTTTCATAGTCAATGGCGGCCGGCGCCAAGGGCCGGGACAATTCGAAGGCGAGCCGGATGCCCAATCCGTCGGCCCGGGCCGCATACATGTCCACGACCTCTCGGGCGATTTCGGCGGGATCATTTAAGCGCGCTTTTATTTCGCGGCCTTTGGCAAAACTCAAAAAGGCTTTGACGAACATGGAGATCCGCTGGGTATTGCGATCGAGCATGACCATGCCCTTTTGGATGCGTTCCAGATTGCCCTTTTCAATGCCGGTGCTGAGCATGTACATGCCGCCTTCCAGGGCGGTGGTCAGATTCTTTACCCCGTGGGCCAGTCCGGCCACGGTCTGACCGACGGCGGCCAGTCGCTCGGCTTCGAGCTTGTCGTCCTCCAATTTCTTCAATTCGCTCAAATTCTGGATTGAAAAGGCCGTGCCCATGGAAAGGCCGTCCATTTTGAGCTGGTTGCCCGCCAGGCGCACCGGAACTTTTTGCCCGGCGGCGTTGGTGATTTCGGTCTCCGGAGAATAGATTTGCCCGGCCGCGGTGTTGACTTGCTTGAAAAACTCGGCCGGCAGCATGCCGGATAATTCATCGCCGCTGATTTGCTGATTCGGCCGCAGGGCGAATATGTTGCGTGCCGCCGGATTGAAAATGCTGACGTTGCCACCGGCATCGACGGCGAAAATCCCGTCCATGGAAGTGGTGATGATGGTTTCCAGAAAGGAGTGCGCGAATCTCAGCCCATCCTGCAGTTTCAGGGTCTGGGTCACGTCTACCGCCATCTCCATGACCATGTCGAAGGACCCATCGGATACCTGCAAAGGTACGGTAATGACATGCAGATGCACGGTTTCGTCCTTGCGGGTGCGCCAGATGTGATGCCCGGTGTGCAGCTGGCCGTCTTCAAAGGTCTGCCGTGCCGTGCATTCTTTACATTTGCTGTCGAATCCTTTGAGACCGCGGTAGCAGTGGCGTCCTTCCAGATCGCCGAGCATCCTGCGGGCCTGTGCGTTGGTTTTGACGATGCGGTAGTCCTTATCGATGATCAGGACGCTGCAGGGGACCTGATCGAACAGCAGCTGATATTCACGCCGAATCTGTTCGGCCTCGGTGATGTCGGTGCACATCTCGATCACGTAGGGGATATCCCCCTGCTCCGTGATCAATGGAACGGTGTGTTTGATGTATCGCCGCAACCCGCCGTGCTTATCGAGCCCGACCTCCTCGTGCACAAGGGTACGGCCTTCCCGGAACGCCTGGGTGCCCTTGCACTGCGGGCACATGGCCGCCTGCCCTTTGTAAACCGTGTGGCATTTGCGCCCTTGCCAGTCGCCGAAAATCTGTTCGAAAGCGCGGTTGGCATAAATCAGATCGAAATTGCGGTCGATCACGGCAATGGCCATGGGCACGGCATGAAAGAGATTATCCTGCAGCCATGCGGCCAATTCTTTGGGCGGATGTGTCGCCGTTTTATTCATCAGGCAAACCTGTTTTCTCGGGACCGGGCAAAACACGTGCGCTGTTTCCGGCTCATGGAAATGCTGTGCTGAACAGGCAGGCATGTGCCAAAGCCCGGCCCCGCGGGTCAGGATCTTAACTCTTTGCGGGTCAAATTCATCACCAAGGCGACCAGTGCCTTCACGTCGATGGGTTTGTCAATAAAGCCATCCGGAGCCTCGATGCCGCCGTCCGGGAGCATCTGCTGAAAGCCGCTGATCACATTGCCGTTCTGCGGAGTAAAACCGCTCATGATGGCCACGGGAATACTCTTCAGTTCGTCACAGGACCGCAACTCGCGGTAAATCGAAATCCCCGAACGCTGCGGCATCATGACATCGAGGATAATCACGTCGGGAGAGACGGCCATTACCGCATCAACCAGGGGGGATCGATCCCCGGTCTCAATGGTGAAAGGGGCAAACCCATGATCCTCCAGCACAGCGACCAAGTAGACCAGGATATCGGGCTCGTCTTCTATGATGAGAATTTTTTTGGCCATGCCGGCGATTTTTTCTTGACACATGCTTTGTTCGAGTATTTCATACCAATTCAATATAGATTTATATAATCTATATTCAAGCTGTTGTATAGTTCCGATTGGATATTGGATAGCCGATAACAGGTCAATTGAAAAAGTCATGCGCGCCGCACTGCCGATTGCCCGGACATGCGATTGGGATGGCGAGGCGCATGTGATGATTCAAATTCGCTTTTCCATCTCTCAGCCTAGGAGGTTCTATGAAGAAGATCCTGATTTTGGGTTCCGGCGCCGGAGGAACCATGATGGCCGCCAAGCTGCGCAGGGAACTCAATGAACTGGAATGGTCCGTTACCATTATCGACCCCGACGAAATGCATCATTATCAACCTGGGTGGCTGTTCATTCCTTTCGGTATCTACACGGCCAAGGATTGCATGAAACCCAAGCGTGATTTCATCCCCAAGGGAGTCACTTTCGTGCTCGATGAGGTGGTCCATGTGGATGCCGGCCAACGCGTGGTGAAAACCCTGAAGGGACAATACGATTACGACTACCTGATCATTGCCACGGGCTGCCGGATCGCACCCGAGGAGGTCGAAGGGCTGGAGAACTGGAAACCGGACCCGCAATCCAACGTGCATACCTTCTTCACTGTGGAAAGCGCCGTCGCCCTTCACAAGAAGATGAGGTACTTCAAAAAAGGGCGCATGGTCTTCAACATCGCCGAAATGCCGCACAAATGCCCGGTGGTGCCGGTGGAGTTTGTTTTTATGGCCGATTGGTTCTTTGCTAAAGACGGCATCCGGGATGATATCGAAATCGAGTTTGTGACCCCCAACACCGGCATCTTCACCAAACCCATCGCCACCAAGGTGCTCAGTGTGGCTGCGGAAAAGAAAAAGATCAAGGTGACACCCAATTTCCATTTGACCACCGTCAACGAGCAGGAGGGTTATCTCGAATCGGCCACCGGGGATCGGGTGGATTATGATCTGCTGGTTTCCACCATGCCCAATCTCGGGGCACGCTATGTGGATGAATCCGGTTTGGGTGACGGGATGGGTTATGTGCTCACCAACCCCAATACCCTCAAGGCTGAAAAGCAAGACAACATCTATGTGGTCGGCGATGCCACCAATGTGCCTACTTCCAAAGCCGGCTCGGTGGCCCATTACGAGGCCGAGATCGTCGTGGAAAACCTGTTGCGCGAAATCGAGGGTCTTGAGCCCAAACCGGCTTTCGACGGCCATTCCACCTGCTTCATCGTCTCCGGCTACGACAAGGCCTATCTATTTGACTTCAATTATAAAACAGAACCTTTGCCCGGCAAATACCCGTTCCCCGGTCTAGGGCCCTTTGACCTGGTCGGCGAGAGCAACCTCAATTACTGGGGTAAAATGATGTTCAAATGGGTCTACTGGAACCTGTTGCTTACAGGCCAGGACCTGCCCTTGGAACCCCAGATGACCATGGCCGGCAAAAACTGGCCCAGCATCGAGCTTGAGTAGGAGGCCCCATGACCAACGAAGAGTTGATTTTGCAGCGACTGGATGCATTGGAGGCCAAGCTTACCCCCCTCATCAAGGATCGGCAAAAGTGGACTGAATTCAAAGATGACCTGATCCCGCTGCAAAACCATGCGGTTGCATTGTTCATCGAACAATTGCAGGAGGTGGAGGCCGGATTTCAACTGGAAGATGCCCTCACCCTGGTCAAACGCTCGATGCGCAGCATCAAGAACTTCCTCTTTATCTTAAAGGCCACGGACAACATCATCGATTTCGTCACCGACCTAGAGCCGCTGCTGAAATCCGCGGTTCCTAAAATGATCGAGCATTTGGACGAACTGGAGCGCAAGGGGGTATTCCGCATTGTCAAATCCATGCTCGATATCCGCGCCAAAATCGCGGCCGCTTATGATCACCATGATATCGAACAGATCGGCGACGGGCTGGTGGCCCTGCTCGCTTTGGCCAAGAAAATGGCCGATCCCAGGACCCTGGCATTCCTGGAAAAGATGGCCGAGATTCCGGCTTCGCTCGACCTCAGCCAAGCCCCCAAGGTGGGACCGTTCGGCCTGATTTCGGCCGGATTCAATCCCGAAGTCAAAGAGGGTTTGGGGGTTTTGATGGCCCTGACCAAAGCCATGGCCAAGCTGAAAACCGATGGACATGTGCCGGATAAGGTGGTGCGCCCTGCTGAAATCGCATCGTGAAAATCTGCCGCTGGCCGCCAGCTCCACAACCAGCGTGCTTGCTCGAGGGGCGGTTTAGGGCGATGAATAACCTCTTCAAATGGCTGAAGGGAGACGAGAATGCCACATGCATCGGAAAGAAAGATCCTCATCGTCGATGACGAACCCGATGTGCGCAATTTTCTGGCGGCCTGCATTGAGGATGCCGGATTTCAAGTGGATACCGCGGCAGACGGGGAGGAAGCCCTTGAGAAGCTTAAGCTCGACCCGCCCGACCTGATGACGCTGGATATGGTGATGCCGCGCAAGTCAGGCATCAATCTGATGCGTCAGTTGCGCAGCATGGAGCGCTTCGCCCATTTGCCGGTCATTGTCATCACCGCTCATGCGCATGACGAACTCGGCAGCGAGGATTTCAAAGGGTTCAATGCTTTCGCCTCGGGTCTGCGTCCCCGCGTCACCCTAGAGAAACCGGTTACGCCCAAGAAACTCGTGGATGCCATCAGCACCATCCTGGGCGTGGAAACGGACGCACCGCCCCTGTCCCAGCGGGAAGACGAACGTTTTCAGATTATGGAAATGATCGGCAGAACGGATCCCGCCAATCTGCAAAAAATCCGGGAACTGCTGAACAGCAAAAGGTGATGGAAGCGTACAATTGGGAAGCGCCGCCGCGCCATTTCGATCCAAGGGAGAACTTACCGGCACAAGGCCTCCCGTTTCGCTTGAAATGACAGAAAACGGGCATTTACGAATCTCAAGCGTCTGGGATTCGTAAATAGCCTAGCACCTTCTGTGGGTGAACGGGGTCTGGGTTTCGGTGAGCAGATCGGCGATCGTGACCCCGTCCAGTTTTTCGTACATAGCCTCCGTAGCCTCGATCCAGACACCACGCACACGGCATTCCGAGGATCTTGAACATTTATCCGGATGGCCGACACATTCAACCAGATCGGTATGGCCTTCAAACAACCTTACGACTTGGCCAACGGTGATTTGCGAGGCCGCTTTATTCAACTGGTGCCCCCCTTTGGAACCCCTGACGCTTTTGATCAACTGGACGCTTTTTAAGGTGCGGATCAGTTGTTCCACGTATTTGCCCGGAATTTTTTGCTGCCTGGCGATTTCACTGACCTGCACAGGCTCACCACCCGGGTGGCGGGCCAACTCCAACAGAATGCGCGTACCATAACGGCTGCGTGTAGACAGTTTCATATTAAATACACCTTGGCGCAAAGGTTAAACAGCATTGAGGTGCATGCGGTTATTGTGGATAGACTCGTGTCTTTTCCGGCAATCCTCGATGTCGGGTCCTATTTAGCTCAAATGGATGGAATTGTCTGCAGGTTTTCCAATTAGAACCGCAAACGGCGCCGCGACGGTCTGTCTCCCGGGCTTTGGCGAGCAGGCCTGCTTCGGCCGGATCAATGGAAAGCCGGGATTAACCGGCTGGAAAGCCCGTCCCGTGAATCATGAATATGGAAACACTCCGGGCGCTGCGAGGCTATTTTTCGTCACCCCGGAGGGTCTTTCGCAATAACGGACTGGAAGATGTCGAGAATCGTTCTATCCAGGTATGATTCTTCCTTGTAGGTAAGAAAAGCCGAATTAAAGGCATTGGTCACCTGGGCGATCTTTTTATAGGCGTAGCCCACTCCGTGAAAAGAATCGCGCAAAGAAGCCAGAGCCTCCTGTATCTGTTTTGAGGTGCTGTCGGTTGGCCCCTTGTCTTCAAGGGGCTGGAGCAGCTTTGCAAGGGCTTTTATATCTTCCTCCACGCACTCTTGCGAAAAGAGCAGGGTCGCCAGATGCGAGTTCAGATAATGGCACATGCCGCCGGCGGCATTCCGCAGGACCCTGTTCCTCTGATCCTCCATGGTCTTGGTGATGTTGTGGATGAGACCTTCATAATGAAGGATATCGCCTGCGCCATTTATCTTTGCCCGCGCAGTGATCGCCACCTCGATGACTTTTTCACTCCTGTCCTTGAGTCTGGCGCGCTTGCCCGCAACATAGCCTTTCTCCCTGAGCTCGGCCAGAAGCTCTTCTCTCTCGGAGGGGTCCACCCAGGTTTCCTTGATATTCGATCCAAGTGCCTCCTCCCGGGTCTTGAAGCCGAGGAGCTTGAGGCCGGCGTCGTTGATATCCATGAAGGTCCCCTCCGGCGTGACGGCGTAAGCCATGTCATTGGTGGATTCGAAGAAGCTGCGGTACTTTTCTTCGCTCAGCTTCAAGGCGTCCAGAGCCAGCTTCTCTTCGGTGATGTCCCGGATCACGTGATCGATTCGGCGCACGCGCCCCTTTTCACCATATACGAGCCGGCCTTCATCCAAAACCCATTTGACCGCGCGGTTATTGCTGATAATGCCGTAGGAAAGCTCGGCAAACTCAAGCTCGGGAATCGATGCATAAAAATGTTTTACTTTTTCCGAATCGCCGGGAAGGACAAAATCCATGATATGCCGCTTGCCGGAACGAAAGTCTCTGACCGGAACCCCGTAAAGCGCTTCTGCAGAAGGGTTGATGGCGAGGATGGAACTATCACTGGGTGAAAAAGAAACCACGACATCGTTCATGGAATGCAGGATGCTTTCGAGCCGTTCCTTCATCCTCAGAAGCTCGAGCCTGGTTTTTCTTCTTTCGGTGATATCTGTTATAGCTCCAAGTACTGCAGCGCTTCCGGCGCACTGGATGATGTTCACCTTCATCTCCATAATGCCGTCTTCCTCAGGCCGCTGCATTGTGAAATCGATCCTGTCGGGAAGCCCGTCGGACATTGTTCTCTGCGCCAAAAATTTTGAAACCGCTTTCCTGTCGGAAGAAGCGATCAGCTCTGAGAATTCCGAACCCAAGACAGTTTCAGGGTTTTTGCGGCAGATTTCATAAAAGGCCCTGTTTGCGAATACGATTCTGCCGTCCTTGATGATGACGACACCCTCATTGATATGTTCTACGATGTCCCGGTATCCCATGTCCCCATTGCAGAACGCAGTTTCACCGGCATTTGCGATCTTCTTGGATTGTGCCATCTTTTCCCTCAAACGTTGTCCCTTGACATCGCATCCTAATGGATTTGGAGTGGATTGCATAGCCAAAATCGAGAGCGGTCCTGTCCCCCATTCGAACGTTTTTCGCCTTGCGTTCGAATGGTACCGCCTTATCCTTAAATATCGAATCGGTAATCTGCCCTTAGGCTCCATCTGCCGATAGAGCAACCCGGATTCCCAAAACGCCACGGCCACAGGATCGGAGGCAAGTGTCATGAAAGACAGAATAGAACGAGGTTTCATCGTACTCGCGGATATCTCCGGATTCACCTCCTTTATGGAACGGACCGAAATCGCGCACAGCGCCACCATTCTGCAGGGCCTCATCAATCTGATTATCCAGCGGTTTTCACCGGTGCTGCATATCGCCGAAGTGGAAGGCGATGCCGTCTTTGCCTATGTCCCGGAATCCCGGATCACGCGGGGCGAGCTGCTGCTTGAACTCATCGAGGCCACTTACGCCGATTATCGTGATCGGCAGCAGACCATGCAGCACAACGCAGGCTGTCCGTGCAGGGCCTGTCAGGCCATCCACACCCTCGATCTGAAATTCGTGACCCACCATGGGGAATACATTCTTCAAGATATCGCCGGGAAGCGCAAACCGGTGGGTGCCAGCGTCAACCTGGTCCACCGTCTGCTCAAGAACAACATCAATGCGGTCACCGGCTGGCGCGGCTATGCCCTTTTTTCACAACCTAGCCTTGAAAACATGCGCGTTCATCCGGATGTCATGCGCTATTTGGACATCCCCTATGAATTTGGAGTCGTGCCAACCGGAATCATCGACCTGAATGCACGCTACAATAAGCTGCTGCAGGACCGCAGAGTGTTCCTGTCCCGGGAAGAGGCCGATTTGAGCACATCGTATACGTTCAACGCGCTGCCGCCGGTCGTTTGGGACTGGTTGACCGATCCGCGCAAGCGTAAACATTGGGTGCCGCATTCGAATTTGAGCGTCGAGCAACAGCCGCTTGGACGCACGGGCCCATCGACCCGGTATCATTGCTCCACCAGCGATGTCATTGAGGAGATCGTGGATTGGCGTCCTTTTAAATACTACACAGTCTATCTGATCAAAGGACGTTTCAAGATCATGATCACCAGCGAACTGGAACCGGTGGAAAGCGGCACGCACATCCGCTGGAACATGAAATGGTGCGGTCCGCTGTCCCGAATGATCGGCCGCCCGGTCACGCGATTTTTTGCCAACAAGAAATTTCAATTGAAAGAGAATTTCGAACGCCTGGCGCAATTGGCGGCTGACGTGGAAAAACCCGAAAGGCCGGGCGATGCCGCTGCCGCGTCAGCCTACCGTTCTTCGCAGTCAGAAAAAATGCCGGGGTGACGGTGCCGCGTTTCCATCTTTTGCTTGGGGATCAGCTGGTGAGTTTCCAGGTAGGCAAGAATGACTTCAACACCCTCTTCCAGGGAGATGGAATCTGTGTGCAGCCGGATTTCCTGATTTTCGGGGGGCTCATACGGGGCGCTGATCCCGGTGAACTCTTTGATGATCCCGGCCCTTGCCTTGGCATAGGCGCCCTTGGGATCACGTTGCTCACAGATGGACAGCGGGCAGTCCACAAATACTTCGATAAAAGTGTCGCCGTCAGCCAGCCCTCTTGCACACCGCCGATCCGCACGATAAGGGGAAATAAAAGCCGTCAGGTTGATCACCCCGCAATCCCGGAAAAGTTTGGCCACTTCGCCGATCCTGCGGATGTTCTCGGCACGGTCCGCGGGTGAAAAGCCCAAATTGCTGTTGAGGCCGTGCCTGATGTTGTCGCCATCCAGAATATAGGTATGCAGCCCGCGCAGGTGCAACGCCTTTTCAGTCGCTGCCGCCAGAGTGGATTTGCCGGACGCCGACAAACCCGTGAACCAGATGGTGACGCCGCGGTGACCGCAAAGCCTTTCACGGTCGGCCCGGGCCACGCTTCCGATATGCCAGTGGATGTTGGTTGCTTGGCTATCCATCATTTTCACGCCTGCCTCTTTGAGGAATCAAAAATTCATCCGCGAGGACAGCTGTACAAGCGGTTTCCGAGGTGCTCCCCTGCGCCCGGGCAGCAGCATTTTTGCTTTTCTCGTTTTCAACCCCGACAATTCACGCTGCTGCCACCCGGGACAAGGCCAATGTACGGCAGCAGCGTCCAAAGTGCAGATAGGCCCTCAGTTCATCTCTTTTTGGAGGGAAAAACATCGAATACCGATTTCGGCGATTCGACCACCCTCTGGATCTTCTCCTGCAAGTCCGTTTTCAGCGCTTTATCCTTTTTTTCCCAGGCGCCTTCGATCTTGGCAACCAGGTCGTCGATTTCACACGGCTTGGTCAGATAGTCGTAGGCGCCGAACTTCATTGCCTCCAGGGCCGAATCGATGGAGCCATGCCCTGTAAGAATCAGGGTCTGAGCGAACAAGCCCAGCTTCTGGATCTCTTTGAGCGTGGTCAGCCCGTCCATGCCGGGCATCTTCAGATCCAGTACGATCACATCCACGGGATGCTCCTCCAGGGCCCGGATGGCGGCGTCACCGCTGTTGACGGCGGTCACGATATATCCGCGGGTGGAAAGCAGCTTGGCCATATTGCGGGTAAAGATCTCTTCGTCATCTACGAGAAGTATTCTTGAGCCTTTCATTGCAGTGCCTCCTTTTGCTGCCGGTCGCAGCGGGTTTACGCTTTCTGCATGAGCGCAGCCGGCGGGCGCAGCGGCAGAAAGATGTCGAATCGGGTACCTTTGCCGGGCGCGCTCTGTACAGCGATGCGGCCGCCCAGCCGCTCAACGATGCTGTAGCAGATGGAAAGACCGAGACCGGTGCCCTTGCCCACCGGTTTGGTCGTAAAAAATGGATCGAAGATCTTCTCCAGGTTTTCGCGGGGGATTCCGCATCCGGTATCGCTGATGCACAGATGGACCGCCTGATTGTCTTCGGCCATGGATGTAGCGATGTCGATACGGCCGTAAGGTTTGCCTTCATGGGCATCGATGGCGTTGGTGATCAGATTCAAGAAGACCTGCTGCAATTGTGAAGGGTCAGAAACCAGGGCGGGCAACTTGGGATCCAGCTGGGTGCTGAAGCGGATTCCGTTGGCCTTGGCCTCCCGTTCCATCAGCTCCACCACCTCCTGAATGAAGGCATTCAGATGGACCGTCTCCATGACCGAATGGGTGCGCCGTGAAAAACGCAGCAGGTTATGGGTGATGCGCTTGCAGCGCTGAATCTGAATATCCATTTGGGCCATGGAGTCGTTGAACTGCATGCGGAAGGACGGGTCGATATCCGGCAATTGCTGCGACGCATCCAGCAGTATCTGTTTTTCGGTCAGCATGATCGCCAGCGGATTGTTGATTTCGTGGGCCACGCCGGCGGAGAGTTCCCCGATGGAGGCCAGCTTGCTGGTCTGCATCAATTGACGGTTCAGCTGATCGTTTTGTTCATCGCGCCGGCGGATCAAGGTGAGCATGTGTTTATTGACCAATACCGCCACCACCAGGATGCTCAAGGCGCTGATATGCAGAAAAACCAGAACGGCCCGGTTGGCATGATTCACCGCCTGGAACGCTTCCTCATAGTTCTGCGTAACAAAAAGGGTCCAGCGCGGCTCTTTAAGCCAGGCGCTGCTGATGATCTGGCGCGGCGATGCTTTGGCCGAAGCTGAGTCCGGCCGGTCCACAACTCGAACCTGGATGCCGTCGTGGACGGGCACCAGCGGCAGCCGTGCTTTTTCCATGATATATCCGTCAAAACGCGGGCTGGTCTGGTAAATGCCTTGTGTGTTCAGCAGATAGACTTCACCGGTCCGGCCGATCCTGACATTTTCAACCAGCGAGCGGAACGCCTCGGTGTCGATGGTGGCCCGCAAAATCCAGGGTTGACCGTTTTCCCAGGAAGCTACGGCCATGATGAAATGAGGCTCCTGGCGAAAGCCCATGAACATATCGCTGATAAAAAGCCCTTTATCCATGACCTCCCGGAACCAGAACGTCTGGGAATAATTTTTATCCATCAGATCATAGGGGCCGATGTAAGCCAGGTGCCGACCGGTATGATCGATTACACCCAGGTCGGTCAGGGAGGCGTAATCGTGGTTGATCATCTCAAATACTTTGTTCAGGTTGGAGGGATTGGCCAGATAGGCCTTGGTATGGGTTCTGGCCACCAGTTGCAGTTTGGAACTGTGCTCCTTGAAAAAGAGCTCGATGATTTTCAGGTGATGATTTACTTCATTGCGGAAATTATCGGTCATGCGGCTGCGCGCAAAGCCGGTGTAATGGATGTTGATGCCCCAGCCGACCAGCAGAAGCGGTACCACGGAACTGATCAGGGTCAGCAGGACAAAGCGGCGGAAGAACCGCTTGTACTGCTCCTTGCGCCGGCCGTTTATCTCCAATAAGGCGCCTTCCGGAACCAGGCTGTCGGTTGTCGTCAACATGGCTAAACATTCCCGTCTTGTCGGTCGAAAAAGAAGAACTGGCTGCCAAAATTCAGATTTCAATAAGCATGCCATCGATCCAAACCGCGCCCGGTGTGTGGCAGCGCTAATTTTACCCCGTGTTTACAGGCGGATGGAAAAAGAAGCGGCAGCTTGAGTGCTTTGGAGGGAAGCGACTGTCTCCTGGCGGCGGACAGTGCGTGTGCAGCCGTGGTGTCACTTTTATGTTTAACCCTTCAAGATGGGCCAATATTTGCTGTGCAGGGCCACGGTCTTCTGCAGGGCGGCAAAAGGGGAACTCGATTGAAGTATTTTGTCCAGGCGGTCTTGCTCAAAGGTGGGGATATGGCACAGCTCCGCAATGACCCGCAGGCCGCACTCACGGATTCCCTGGACGCTGTAGCCGCCTTCCATGATAAAGGCGATGCGGCCGCCGCACACCTTATCGGCAAGGCCGCACAGCTGGCGGGTCAGCATGGCGTACCCGTTGGGAGTGCCGTTCAAGCCGGCCAGCCGGTCATGCTGGTACAGGTCGAAGCCGCACGACACCAGGATCAGACCGGGTTCGTACGCGCAGGCCAGCGGGTCCACCAGCCGATGGATGACCTGCACGAATTCACGGTCTCCCATGCCTTTTTCCAGGGGCACATTGACATTGTAGCCTTCTCCCGGACCGTAACCGATTTCGTTGAAATTGCCGCTGCCGGGATAGCATGGAAACTGGTGCATGGAAACGAACAGGACTTCGCGGCGGTCGAAAAATGCGGCCTGCGTGCCGTTGCCGTGATGGGCATCGATATCCACGATCATCACCCGCGGCATGTCCTGCAAATATTTTAGATAGCAGGCCCCCAGCGCCGCATTGTTGAACAGGCAAAAACCCATGGCCTTGCCCGGCTCGGCATGGTGGCCCGGCGGGCGCACGGCGGCAAAACCGCGCCCGCTGCGGCCTTTGCAAATCGATTCCAGGAGATTGAACACACCTCCGGCCGCCAGACATGCGGCTTCGTAGGAAAATGAGGTGGTTTGGGTATCCAGGTCGATCGAGTGCAAGCGCTTGCCGGCCGTGGACTTGATGCGGGCGATGTGATCGGCGGTATGCACCCAGGCCAATTCTTCTTCGCTGGCTTTGCGCGCCGCCACCTCGGTCCATTTGCCGGACAGTTGCGGCTCTTGCAAAAGCGCGTCGATGGCTTTGATCCGGTTGGCGTTTTCAAGATGGAAAACCCCTTGCAAGTGGGACTGCATAGCGGCATTCCGGTAAATGAGTATCGGCGCAAGCGCCGCCGGCTGCGGGTCGATCAGGCGCAATCGCCCGTATCGGGCGGGCAACTGGAGCAGGGATTCGGCTTCGGCGATGTGTTGTTTGCGTTTGAGCAGACCCATTGCCGCCGCCTTGGCCAGATCGGGGCGTGAGCGCGACAGCAGGCACAGCTTGAGGAAATGCAGGGCTTGTTCGCGCCGGGGATCATCCGGCCGGCTGCAACCCAGATAGCGCACCTGATGCTTGATCAGCTTGGTCAATGCGCTGATAACGGGGGGTCGAATCGCTCTGCTGCGGTCGGCCATGACCGCCAGGGCGTTCAGCAGATATCCGGCCGGCCGGTCCAGCACATAGACATAGGGGCGCCTTTTGGCGAACCCGATGGTTTCGTAAAAGGCGGCCGATGGGATTTCGGCGTCCAGCACAATCTCCCCCACGCCGGGTCGATCATTTTTCCATAACAGCCATGCTCCGGCTATAAGAAAAGTGCCCACCCCGCGGTGAACGGGAATCTTTTGCGCCGCTCCTGCCGGCCTGTATCGAGCCGATGCGACATACTTGATCTCCATGGCTTTGTAGAAAAAAGTCCGCTGAGAGCCCAGATAGATCAACCCGGCAATGGCGCCGTCCACGATACAAGCGAAAAGATCAGGGGCGGTGCCGTTGCGCAGGCAGTCCAGCACGAAGCGCGGGCTGAAAAAAGGCAGCTCCAGATCGGCCAACTGCATCAGGGATTCTGTTGTGAAGATAAAGGGCACGAAGAAGGCAGGCCTATCGGCATCCACCGCCCCGCTGAAAAGAACGCGGGGGTCATCGGCGTGCCTGGGCCAGCCCTTGGCCGGCGTCCCGCGGTGCAGCCGGTCGATCAGGTCGCGCACCTCGGCCCGGGGGCCGTTTGCAGCGACACCGGCCGGGTCCGCCAGACGCTTGAGCGCCCGATTGACTTCATGGCGCACGAGCAGCGACAAGCCGGCCCGGCGAATCGATTGATGCGCCTGGGAAAAATCCACGCTCCCGGTGGACGCAGCAAGGGTCTGCTTTGCGGCCATCTCGCCATATTTGATCAGCAGGGGCTGTTCGATGGAGGCCGAACCTTCGTGGAAGTAGTTGCTCTTTTCGACCGGCACCAACTGGCTGTCGAAATAGAAGTAGAAAAGAGAACCGTCGTGGGCCTCGTCCCGGGCGGTGTCGATGCGCCCGGTGCCGAACAGCTCCGCCAGCGCATAGCCGATCTCGGGCTCCCTGGCGGCGATGGCATCGATGGCCTGTTTGAGGATTTCTCTTTTCAGCATAAGGACGCCATGGCAACGGCAGCGGGGTTTCGGCCCCGGCAGCACTACATAAGCACAACATCAGACCGGCAGGGCGCTGTCAAGCCTCGCTCCATCCACGGGATTGCCCTCCCCATCGTAGGTTGGCGGTTCTTTTCGGCAGTCACCCCTGTACACATATGCGACAAGGCAGCTCAACGGTAAAGGTGGCACCTTGGGCAGGTTGGGATTCCACGGAGATCTTCCCGCCCAACTGGTTCAAGATCGAAAGGCAGATGGTCAGTCCCAACCCGGTCCCCCCGGCTTTGGTGGTGTAGAGTGGTTCAAATATTTTGACCTGATCGGCCGGAGCGATGCCGGGCCCGCTATCACCGATCGCCACCGTCACGTGATCTCCATTGGACCGCGTCATCAGACGGATTTGGCCGCCGCGCCCCAATGCCGCCATGGCATTGAGGAACAGATTTTGAAATACCTGCCGCAGCTTGCCACGGTCGCTGCGGATAGAGGCCAGGGGCTCCTGATACTCCCGGATAATTTCGATATTGCGCCGCTTAAGCTCCTTGTGCAGAAAAAGAAGCAGATCCTCGAGCAGTTCGTTTACCTGTACCTCCGCGACAATCGGTTCTTCGACGCGCACAAAGTGTCTGAACCTTTCCACCAGGGCGTGCCCGCGCGACGCCTCGTTTTTGATCTGGGCCAACGTATCGCGCCACTCCGCCGGCCTTGCGGCCATTTCTGGAGCGGCCAGACACTGCACCGACATATCGATATTGGCCAGAACATCTTTGATCTCTTCGAAAAAGCCCAGCGACAATTCCATGGAAGAAGAAAGATGGCTGGTGCGGCGCAACTGTTTGTCCAGAGAACGCAGGCTCTGCCCACTGGCTTCAAGCATGGCGATGAGCGTGCCGGTAGTCCACAGAACGGTACCGATGATGACCACCCCGCCGGCCGCAAGGGTGATGATCACCAGAAGCCGCACCTGGTTCAAACCCAAGTAAACGTAAGATACGCTTCCGCCGATTACGAGCAGCGGAATAAAGCAAACCGCCAGCAACAGCAGGACCACTTTCCGCCATACCGGCCGGTAGTAGGGAAAGTCGTTGGGCTTGTGCTTTCCGGAAAGCCATTGATAGACACTCATACCCGCACTCCCGAGCCGGGCCATGATGGCCCGAACACTGTGAATAATCAATCCCCGTCGCCGGCGGCAATTTCATCCGCCTGCAGGTATTGCAGCACATCGCGCAAACGGATGACGCCCTGGACGCACCCATCGGCCACCACGGCCAAGCTGTCGTAGTGACAGCGCAGCATCAGCTGGGCGGCCTCGGCCAGCGGGGTCTGGGGGGACACTGTTGCGACGCGGCGGTTCATGATCTGTTCCAGTGTGCTGCCGGGTAACGCTTCGGGATGCTGCCGGACCCACTCCCAGGTGAGATTGCCGTGAGGTTTCGCATGATCGACCGCATCCATCATTTCGCGCCGGGTGATCGAACCCTGAAGGCGGTTTTGCCGGTCGACGACAAAAAGCATGTGGCCACCCTCGCCTTCGCGGTAGCGGTTGAAGATCATTAGGGCGCGGGACAGAGGATCTTCAGGGAAAAGCGGGACAAACCCGGACAGAATGACTTCGCCGGCCTTGGTACGCGGCCACAGGACCGGATGACGCTTGATCAGCTTCAAATTTCGGGCGGCGCCGATCCTGGAGATCAGATCTTCAATATCGCAGGGTTTCTGAAGATAATCAAAAGCGCCTGCACGGACGGCCTCGATCCCGTCTTCCAGGCAGGCCTGGCCGGTCAGCATGATCACTTCAACGCCGCAATGGTTCTTCCTGATCAAGCGAAGGGTTTCGATACCGTCCAGGCCGGGCATGCGCACATCCAGCACCACCACCTCGATGTCGCCCTGCGTACCCAGAGCATCCAGCGCCCGAGGGCCGTCGAAGGCCGCAGAGACCCTGAATCCGCGCCCTTCCAACAATTTGGCCAAGTTGGTCACGAAGCGGGTTTCGTCGTCCACCAGCAAAATATGAGGGGCGCGCATCCTGTGTCGGGCTCCTTTTTTTATCTCTCTCTTGAAGCCAACGCCTGCCCATCCGCGCCTCAGGTCTTGAAAAGCCGGATGAAATAGATGCTCACAGCGATAAATCCCATCGCCCACAGGCCGATAATAACCGCGGCCCCAAGCTTGCTGCGCTTTAGATCATGCTCGCCGCGCGCAGCCGCCTTGGCGCGGCTCTCCGCAAGCACCTGCGGCGGAATCATGCGCAGCACCAGCATAATGCCCAGAGGAAGTAAGATCAGATCATCCAGGTATCCCAGAATCGGTATAAAATCGGGAACCAGATCGATCGGACTCAAGGCATACGCCACGATCAAAGCCGTCAAAGCCTTCGCATACCAAGGCATGCGCGGGTCGCGGCAGGCTATGGACAAGGCGTAGATCTGCTGCTTGCAGAACCGTGCGCCTTGCTTGAGGCGCGGAATAACGGCCATTTCCGTCTCCTTGCCGGCCATTTGGGGACAAATTGCATCAGCTCAGGTAAATGACGATGCCGCTGAAAACCATAAACATCATCCATACGAAGTGGGCGACGGTGCCTTTTTTCACCGGGTGGAAACGAACTTTCGGGCGGCGATGGCCGGCACTGCAAACATGGCCGCAGTCCCTGTCCCGCCGCACGGCAACGGCGCACAACCGGCCGTCTTCCTTCAAGCGGCAAGCGCAGGTCAAGCGCCGGCCGGACAGAAAGCAGATGCCATTGTACAACCAGTTCCAAACGATGGCAATGAGCATGCATGACAGTAAAAGGATCAGCAGATGGCGGTTGGTAAAACCGGCCGCGGCCAGCCGCTCCCCGATATAAGCGGGCGTCATGGGACCCTCGACGCCGCCAAACAGGCCCAGGTAGTACAAGATGAAGCTTGCGCCCATGACGATCATGGTCAGGCCGAAATTCTGCAAACGGGTCTGTATGAAACCCCGCCTGGGGTTGCCGGCGTTCGGCACGTACGGCGTATCGTTTATGTGTCTTGCTTCCATCGTTGACCTCACTCTTCTTTATTTTGTCGCCTTGGGCGGATGCGCCGGACCCGGCTGTGCGGGTCCGGCGCGCTGCTTTTTACATTTCCAAAGGCCGTTCAGCCGGCCAATCTTTTCACGATATCCGGAACGATCTTCCAGAAGGCATACGCCGTCAGGCACAGGCAATAGCCCGGCACCACGATCTTCCAGATCTTTTCGGGGAAAACCCGGGTCATATAAGGCGCCGCCACCGCCGAAAACATGGTCGCCAGCATGAAGCTCGGCAGCAGAATGTAATCGATGGTCACGCCGCTGCCCAGCATGGCCAACCAGACGATCACCGAACAGGTGCTGACCGACCCCTCGCTGATGGCGGTCACGGCCATCATGCTTTTGACCGGCACGCCTGCCATCAGACCCCCTATGGTCACCACCGGGCCGTAGCCGCCGCCGCCCACCCCCTTGTTGAATCCGGCCAGCGAGGCCCAGAAGACCATTTTGCCGGGCTTATAAGGCCGCTCCTTTCTGGATTGGAACAGCGAGGTGACGCCCATCATGAGCAGCAAAAGGGCCACATAGAGTTTGATCCACACCTTGTCGACCTCGAAGATCTTATAAATGCCCACGATCGCCAGGACATTGAAGATCACGCCGCTGATGACGATGATAATCGCCAGCTTGATGGTTTCACTCATGGGCTTGAATTTCCACTCCACGTTCTGGAATTCGCGGTGCAGGAAAGCCCCCACCAGCCCGGCCGCGCCTTGCTGGATCATGACCACCGGCACGATCTGCTTGGGATCGAACCCGATCATGAGCAGCAGCGGGGTCAAGGCCGTGCCGAAGCCCATGCCGGCCGAAGCGTCCATGAATTCGAAAAGAGCGGCCAGAAGCAAAACACTCCACACGATCGACCATTGATTGCCCATCAGGCCGTGCTCGACCACGTATTTGGACGGCATGCGCACGGTGGCCTCGAAGGGATTTCCGGCCAGCCAGCAACCGACCAGGAAAAGGACGAAGAAGACGCTCACGCCGACCACGGCCGCCTTGATATGCTGCCAGTCGGGCAGCAGGCGTTCCATAATACTTCTTTTATCCAGTTCCTTGGCGATCTCCCAGCCCATTTTGCGTTCGTGCACTGCCCCTTGTTCTTGCACCCTTACCTGTTCCGTCATGTTGGCCTCCTTGGTGTTTCGATGTTTTTTCTGCCTAATGATGCATGTTTTTTTTGGTAGACGTCAGTGTGCCGCCCCGATATTCAACGCATACTGCAAAAAGACATATACCGCGTAGATGCCCAGCAGCCAGGCCCCCTGCCAGCGCCTGAATGTGCCCTCCTTGTTCATGGAAATGAAAAACCGGAAGGAATAGAGGATGATCAGCATGGCCGGAAAATGGAAGTAAAAGAAGTTGGGCGGGATCGCCAGCGGCCGTGCCGCGGCGGAGGAGCCGATGACGAACAGGCAGTTGAGCACATCCGCGCCGACGATATTGCCCACCGTTATTTCGGGATGGCCCTTGCGCACCGCGGTGACGGCGGTCATCAACTCCGGCAGGGAGGTGCCCAGGGCCACCATGGTGGCGGCGATGACATCATCGGGCACTCCGAGACGAACGGCGATCTGCGAGGCGCTGGGGACCAGCACGCGCGCGCCTCCGACCACCAGGATCAACCCCCCGATAAGGCAGGCCCAGCATAGACCGATGCCCATCAGCTCCTCTTCGTGCGCCTGTGCCGTTTCTTCTCCCCCGACCAGAACGAGCGCGGCGTTGCTCTGTTTGGCCCACAAGTAGGTGATATACATGTAGACCCCCAGCAGGAATAGGAAAGACAACCCCACCCAGCGGTGCAGCATGGGCTCACCTGCGGTGGTCATCAAGGCGCCCAGGCTGACCAGCACCAGCAAGGTGGCGGCCCCCACCTGCACCCAGCCGGTGCGGTTGAGAATGAAGCGATTCACCGGCACGCTGACCAGAATACAGGTCAATCCGAAAATCAGTCCCGTATCGGCGATGATCGAGCCGACCCCATTGCCCAGGGACAACCCGGGATTGCCCATGAGCGCCGCCATGACGGAGACAAACGTCTCGGGCATGGTCGTGCCCAGGGAAACGATGGTGGCGCCGATTACGATTTTGGGCAGTCCCGTTCGCGAGGCCAGATGGACCACACCATCGATCATCCAGTCCGCCCCTTTGGACAGCAACAGGATGCAAAGCACGATTATGGCCAAAAGCGCGATGGTCGGCAGGCCGGCAACGAAATTGTTCAGTAAGGCCTCGTCGCCGAGCCATCGCAGAAAGGTATAATCCATGCGTCCTCCTTGTGCGTTCTTGCTTGTTTACTTCTACGTTCCCTTTCGTTGCTTCTATCTGCCGCAAAGTGCAGTAACAAAAGACATGCCAACGATCCTGGCGCGCGCCGAATTCAGCGCAAGCACCGGAAATAGCGGGCGATCAGAGAATTGCCGGCGCCTCGCCGGATTTCTTTGCGCATCTATTCGAAACCCACCGGTGGACACACGGTGATGCGTATGACTTCTGCCGGAGGACAACGGAGGCTGTTTTGCGCTTGGCGAAAGGATGCGCCCCCCATGCGGTGCGTCGTTGCCAAGTTTACCCCGCACGGCCTTGCGTGCCTGCTGAGGCAAACCGGATGTAAATGGGAAATGCGCTGGGAGCCGCCTGGCATTTTCGTTGCAATACGCTTTTAGGGCAGTTCATGGAATCGAACCGTGACTTACATCCAGAGGGGGAAACCATGAAACTGGCGCAGTCCAAAAAAGTCAAAGATGTCGTTCGTCCGCCGATCGACGGCCTGCCGTGCACGCCCGCGGTGGGCATGTTCGATTCGCTCACGCAAGCCGTCGAATTGATGCTTGAAAATAACAGACAAGAGATCGCTGTAAGCGGCCGCAGCGGCATTATCGGGTGCATACGGCTGGAAGATGCGTTGCACCATTTGGGATTGCGTCTTCCCAAACCGCTGGCGACCTTTGGAGAGAAGATAAAAGATTAAAAAACGGCTGGAATCCCGGAATGTCGAATTGTTATAACTTGCGGAGGAGATACTTTTTTCTTACACCTTCAACGATTGCTCTTGTGCGGCCGAAAGGACTGCATACTTCATCACCTTGCCAGTGGGACCCAACCCTATGATGAGGGTTTGAATCCATCCGCTTCAATACCGGCTTCCTTCATCAAACGATGGAAGTACTGCCGCTGGATGCCCGCTTTTTCGGCCGCCCGGCTGACATTGCCGTTGGAGGATTGCAGCAATGCTTCCACATACTGGCGATGGAACAACTCCAGCATGCGGTCCTTGGCTTCCTTGAAGGGGAGCTGGGTGATATCGGCGTTCATCTCCACAAACATCGGCTTATCGGGTGCGTCCAGAAAAAGATCGCCGGTGCGCAGCGTATCGCCGCGGCAGAAGATGACGCCCCTTTCGATAATATTCTCCAATTCACGCACATTGCCCGGGAAATCAAGCGACATGAGGGTCTGCACGGCCGCCGGGGAAATTTCGCGGATCTCCTTTTGATTGAGACGGGCGTATTTTTCCAGGAAGTGATAGCACAGCAGCTGGATATCCTGGCTGCGTCCCTTGAGGTGGGGCAAATCGAAGCGGATCACGTTCAAGCGGTAGTAGAGATCTTCACGAAAACGCTTGGCCTCGATATCGGCTTTCAAATCATGGTTGGTAGCCGCGATAAACCGCAGGTCCGCCTTGCGCGTGGTGATGCTGCCCACGGGTTTGTATTCCCCTTCCTGCAACAAGCGCAACAGCTTGGTCTGCAGGGTGGGACTCAGATCGCCGATCTCGTCGAGAAACAAAGTGCCTTCGTGGGCCTCCTCGACCAGCCCTTTTTTGTCCTTCCAGGCACCGGTGAACGCGCCTTTGACATGCCCGAACAGTTCGCTTTCCAACACATTCTCCGGGATGGCCGTGCAGTTGATGGTCACCATCTTGCGTGCGCTTCTGAGGCTGTATTGGTGAATGGCCCGCGCCACCAGCTCTTTGCCCGTTCCGCTGGGGCCGGTGATCAGCACGGTGCCCATGGTCGGGGCCACCTGGCGGATACGCTCGAAGATCGACTGCATCGCCGGGCTGGCGCCCACCAGCGCGTCAAACCCCTTCTTTTCAGCCAGTGCGTCGCGCAGGGCTTTGTTCTCCTGCAAAATAGCCTGCCATTGCATCACCTTTTCCACCGTCATCAGGATGCGTTCGCGGCGAAACGGTTTGGTGATGTAATCGTAAGCGCCCTTGCGGGTCGCTTCCACGGCTGTTTCAATCGTGGCATAGGCGGTCATGATGACGACCGATACATCGGCGCTGATTGCTTTCAATGCTTCCAGGAAGCGGATGCCGTCCATTTTGGGCATCTTCAGGTCGCTGATCACCATCTCAAACGGCGCTTGATTGAAGATGGCAAGGGCCTTTTGCGGGTCGGACTCGGCGATCACGGTATGATCGCTTTCTTCGGAAATGATGCGCTTTAAAAGCAGCAGCATATCCGGTTCATCATCCACAATCAGGATTCTACCCGCCATTTTTCTTCTCCCGTACGAACCGGCAGCTTTACCGTGAAAATCGTCCCTTTGGGTTTTTCCCGGGTTGGCTGGGTTTGGCTTTCACAGCAGATACTGCCGCCGAATTTGTTGATGATGCCGTAACTCACGAACAGGCCCAGACCGGTGCCCTCTCCTTCAGGTTTGGTGGTGAAGAAGGGCTCGAAAATGTGATCCAGGATTTCCGCCTCGATGCCAATGCCCTGGTCCTGTACCTGCACCGCGACTTTCTTCCCGCCGCCGGCCACTCCCGTGCGGATGCACAACACACCTCCTTCGGGCATGGCCGCGGCGGCATTGTTGATCAGATTCAAAAAGACCTGCTGCAACTGACGGTCATCGCCATTGACCTTGGGCAGCGATTCGGCGAACTCCGTCCGCAGCTCAATGCCTTTCATCTCCAGGCTGTGGAAAACGACCTTGATGATCTCCTGCAGGCAGGCATTCAGATCGGTTTCATTAGTGGTTTCCCGGCCTACCCTGGCGAAACTGAGCAAATTCTCGACAATTTGTTTGCAGTGCATGCCCTGGCGCTCGATGATCTTGAGGTCTTCGTATTCCTGACTGCACGGTTCCTTGCGGCGCACCAGCAGATCGCAGAATCCCAGGATCACCCCCAGCGGATTGTTGATTTCATGGGCCACGCCGGCCGCCAGGGTGCCCAGGGAGGCCAGTTTTTCGGTGTTGATCAGATAGCGTTCCAGTTTCTTGTTTTCGGTGATATCCCGGGCAATGCACAATACCGCACCCATTTGTCCGGTTTCGCTTTTCAGGGGCATGAAATTGGCGCTGATCCAAATTTCGCCAGTGCCCATGCGCAATTCGAACTCATCCCGCACACTTTTACCCGACTCGAACACCCTGCTTGCGATTTTGACCTGCCGCGCGGCAACTTCCTTGCTGAACAGAAGGTCCACCCCGCGGCCGGTGAGCTCTTCGGGACGCCCCCCAAAAAAGTTGGCCGTGAAGCTGTTGACGGACAGCAGGTTGCCTTGGCCGTCCAGGGTGAAAATGAAGTCTTCGGCACTTTCCACGAGGCTGCGGTAATTTTCCTCCGATCGTTTCAGGGCCGCGGTGCGCGCCTGGACGGTCTTTTCCAGCAGGCGCGACCAGCGCATTTCGAAAAACAGCAACGCGCCCCCGCCGGCCACGACCACGAGCATCACCAGCGCCTGCAGCATTGCCCGCCAGCGGTGGATTTTGCGAACGGCCTCTTCGATCTCATACACCGGCGCCACCACGGCCACCGACCAGTTTTGGGGCGGAACGGTCGAAACCGTTATCGGGCTGTAGGCGATCAGTTTCTCGATCTTACCGGTAATTCCACGGTGCCAGGCCGCTTCATATGATCCGGTTCCTTCCCGGCCCTTGAGCATGCGCTCTCTTTGAATGGTGTTGATCAGCACGTGAGAGACGCCTGGATCCCTCTCCTGCCGCGCCTCGAACGCACTTTTGCCGATGAAAGCCGCGTGGGGATGGCACAGAAAACGGCCTTGCCCGTCGATGATCCAGGCGTAACCGGTTTTGCCCGAACGGATATGCTTCAGAAAAGGCCCTAAAAACCAGGACAGATTGAGATGAAAGGCGATGCTGTCCAGGCTGGCATGCACCAGCGGCGCGCTCAGCTTGAGGTACATATCGGAACCGTCGATGGTTGGATCGGATATGACCACCGCAGGCCCATCCGGCAGGGACGCTTGTGCCGGCAAAAGCCCCGGCGCATGCGCAATATCCACCACCATGGGGCGGTTTGGATAATGGACGTAGGCCAGGCCCCGTTCGGCTTGGGTGATTTCGATTTTAGCGACGCCCAACTCCATGACCCGCTGGAAACAAGGCTCCAGAAGCGTATGCACAGCCTCCGCCTGGGGTGCGCTGCCCTCGATCTGCTTGGCCGCCAACAGCAATTCCTGGCTCAAAAAAACGATCTGTCGCTCGACCCAGTATTTGACATTGCGGCTTACCACCAATTGCTCTTCGTTGAACTGATCTTTAGCGACTTGAAGGGCCGCGCGCCCGAAGCGGACGTTCAGCAATGTTCCGGCGGCCAAGATCGCCAGTGCGGCGACCACAACCCCCACGATCAGACGCTTCCTGAAGCCGGCCCCTTTTGGCTGATCCATATCATCCATGCCAGGCGTGGGTTCATCGGATTATATCAGCTCAGAAGTGAGCAAGGAGCATGCCACGGACCGGATCGCGCGCAACCGCAACCGCAGGGCCGGCAAGCGGCGGTGCCTGAACAAGTCGGCATCAAGCCGACCCGCCGTGTCGTGTCAGAAATATTGACCACGTGTAAAGCGTTGCCCGGTGCTCGCACTATTTGATTTTTTGGAGGACGGCGGAGGTATTGATCCGCTGGACCCACTCGCGGGTCTCCTTTTCGGGGCCTTCCAGCTCGATGACGATATTGCTGATCGCGGTTTTGGCCGCCAGCCCGTTTTGCGGCCAATCGAGATTCACCTGAGAAAGCGTCTCGGTCTGCTTCAAGGCGACCGGATCGAAAAAGCACCGCACCCGGCTCATGCCCGCCTTGTGGGATTTTTCGGCCAAGGCAATGAAACCCGCTTTTTCAAGAACCACGCCGTCGGGATCGATCTTGGCGCTCTGGTAGTTATTGAGGCGGATTTCGATCGCAATCGGCTCCTTGCGGCCGGCGCCGGCGCTGGCGGCCTGCATTTGGACATTCGCGAGCAGCTGCTGATACTCCTGGGTCAGTTTGGTCACGGCCTGCATATCGCCTTTGGCCGAGGCTTCCAGGTACTTTCGCTGCCATTCCTGCGCGGCTTCTTCTACCGCCTTCTGGCCCCGGGCGGTATCCGTTCCGTAGCGCAGCCGGACTCCGGCGTAAATTGGTGTAAAACGGCCGGCGCTCTTGTGGGGCTGGTGGGTGGTCGGTAGATTGTAATCCTCATCCAGGGCGTCATAGCCGGAAGGCGGAGCGCCCAGGGCCGTCACCAGGTCCGCAAGCATTCGTTTGACGACCGTCACTTCCGCCCGTGTAAGGGGCGCTCCAGCCCCGCCCCCGTCACCCCAGGCGGCCGCTGTCAAACCGAACAACACAAATAAAACCAGTACCGATGCGCATCGAAGCATACCCCCCCCCTTTGGATGGCGTTTTTGAAATAATCAAACCGCCCGCTTTCGGCGGCGCAGCTCCCGCTTTATAGTTGGATGGCAACTTGAACCCGATCGAACCACCCCACCAGACAGGCAGGGCCTGATTGCCAGAGTCGACCGGGTCTCAGCCGCCGGCCTGTTTGACGCGATAGCCCAGTTTCTCGAGCTCCTCCTGGATCATGGCGCGATGATCCCCCTGGATGACGACAATCCCCTCCTTGACTGTGCCACCGGTGCCGCAACGCTGCTTCAAGACGCGCGCAACAGCGGATAGATCAGCGCCCGTAAGCGAAAGCCCAAGGATGGCGGTCACCGTTTTTCCCTTGCGCCCCTGGGTCTCCCGCCGGATGCGGACCAAACCATCATTCGGACAGGCCTTGGCCTGCGGGGCAAGTGCGCCTTTACGGCAAGTGCATCGGTCCGCGGGCTTGGCGCATTTGGGGCAGATGCGACCGGTTTCGGTAGAGTATACGAGGCGGGTGTCCGACATAATTCGCTTTTACCACATCAAGGGAAAATAGACAGCAGGCTTTTCAGATATGGCGTTACGGGGATGTTCAAGCGCCACGGGGAACAATGGTCGGGCACCTTCATCTGCTGTTTTCATTCAGGGAGGATTCGTAGCGGTGCCGGAGCCGCACCGCCGTGCGCTGCTCCCATTCGGCGGTATCCCTTAAAAATGAGTTCATGCCGCCGCGCCATGGATATCTGCTCCAAAACGATGCGCCCCAAAAGTCGAAATAAGCGGTCTGGGTGACCCGCGTCGCACCATTTTCGGCCTCCAGCTGGATAAAGCCATAGTGAAATTTATGTCCGGGCTGATTGGTCTTGATGAGCTCGAACTCCAGCCGGTGGCGCGCGGCCGCGATCCGCGTCCTCCAGCGGAAAAAGGCATCCGGCATCATGCTGTAGCGGTCTTCGGTGATGACCTCGGCGTCTTCTCGCGAAATCAGACGGTGGCTCAGAAGATGGGGGATGCTTTCAAGGTAGGCGTTTTCGAAATCGGTCTTGAAGCGCCAATAGACCTCAAGCGGCACCTCGACCCTGTAGCTCAAAAGATAGGCCTGGCCGCCGCGTGCATCCGGGGCCGGACGGGTGATTTCAATGGCCGCAGCGGACGCGCCCTCGGCACCCGGCGCAGTGCCATGCATAGAAGCGAGTGCCAGCACCAGCAGGCCGACTGCGTAATGCAACAGGTGGCGATGATGCCATTCTACGGCCACACGCGTCTCCCGTCCGGGTAAAACATACCGGAGATAGTAAGCGGTGCGGGCAGAAATACAAATGGTTTGTGTCGTATGGAAAAAAGATTTTGGGAAGGTCCTGAATACGAATCAGAACACGCCGCATGCAAAATACGCGGCGTGATTGGAGGTGAAGACCGGCGGATCCCGTCGCAGGATGGTCTGAACCCGCGGATGCCTTTTGAAGTTTTTGTCCAGAAAGCGTCGCACCGCTGCGCGATGCCAGCCGGCGGGATGATTGAAATCGCGGTACAGGGCCAGGTCGCCCGCATAAAAGTCCCTCAGTTGCAGGCTGTCGCCCTCGGGACTGCCGATGGGCAGATTGAAGACGGCCGTGTTGAGAAAGCCGATCGACGCATGATGGTCGATCACGAACTTGACCGTTTGCCGGGCGGCGGCCTCATTTTCGGCCGGTGTTCCGAAAAGCAGGTACACATAGGCCGCGATCCCGGCTTGGCGCAAGTTGTTCAACACGCGGGAGGCGGTTTCCAGACCAACGCCCTTGCCCAGATCGTCGAGCACCGCCTGGCAGCCCGATTCAAGCCCGATCTTCAGCATCACGCATCCCGCGGCAGCCAAGCGGCGGCAAAATTGCAGATCATCCAGAGGCGCGCCGATGCGCACGAAACCATACCAGGGCGCCCCGGGCGGGTGGGCCGCAAGCGTCTTGAGCAGGGCGGGTGAGACGGCATTGTCGAGCAGGTGGATCAGGGTCGGGTTGGTTTGGACGGTCAAGCGGTGCAACTGTGCGACGGCGGCCGTATGCGGCAGAGGGCGGAACGGGCGCCGCTCGGCCCGTTCGGGACAAAAGGCGCAGCGCCGCCACCAGCAGCCGTCCGAGGCGCTGAACGGCAGAATGAATCCCGGGCTCAGGTAGCGATGGCCGGTCAGGTCGCTGTAATCGGGCAAATCTCTTGCGCCCCGCGGCGGGCAGCCGGCCGCCTCGAGCAGCGCCGTCTCGCCCGGCCCGGCCACCATGCGATCGACCAGGTCTTCCCACCAGCCGGTCCATCCCGGCCGCCGCATCCAGGAAGTGATCAGCCCGCCGCCCACCAGGACCTTGAGGCCGGGGCGCGTGCGTTTCAGCATGCCGATCAAAGCAAAGGCGCACAGCGCCTGGGAAAGGTAGTTGATCGAGATTCCCGCCACGGCCGGGTTCAATGCGCTGATGCGCGGCATCAGCTGCGCCTGATAGTACCCGAAATAGGGATTGCGTTCCGGCGCAAGGGCGGCCTGGCGCAGATCGGCGCTGCGCACCGGCGCCAACCGCCGATCGTGATAATCTCCCAGCCCGATGGCGACCTCCGCCGCGCGTCCGGCCACAGCCAGCACCCGGCCGATGTCGGCCACGGCGGTCCGGTAGGCATCCAGGCGGCCATACGTGTGCGTGCTGCGCAAGGCACTCACATGGCGGTCCAGATGCCGAAAGGCGCGGCGGGACCAGGTATCGTGTGCACCTGCGGCATTGCCCAGTACAAAGTACAATCCTTCAAGGTT
>QZKV01000134.1 GCA_003599575.1 Desulfobacteraceae bacterium
GTCCCGGATGGCGTCCAAAACATCTACTTGGCCGCAGGCGGCATGGGGGTCGCCCCCATACGCTTTTTAGCAGTGCAACTCAGGGACAGAGGGATACAAACGGCCGGTGCGCGCCTCTTTCTGGGGGGGCGCAGCCAAGACGATCTGTTGTGCCGGGACGACTTTCAATCCCTGGGGATTGCCGTCACGGCAACCACCGATGACGGCAGTGCCGGACGTCAATGCCTGATCACCGACCCCTTGTCGGAAGCCATCGCGGAAAAAAAACCCGACGTGGTGTTCGCATGCGGGCCGCACGGCATGTTGCAATGCATCGCCGATATCGCGCGCCGCCATCAAGTGGCCTGCCAGGTTTCCCTGGAAACCATGATGGCCTGCGGCATGGGTGCCTGCCTCGGCTGTGCCGTGCCCAAAACCGGCGAGGCAGGATATCACCATGTCTGCGTAGATGGACCAGTATTCGATGTGCAAAGCGTCAAGATTTGATAGCCAATTTTCACATTGACTTGGATCCATGGCTGTGTTAGGTGCACCTACTTTGACGGCCTGAGACAAGAGCCGCCAGACAACTGCTCTTTATGAAAAAAGAAACACGGCGCTATATCAAGGAAATGGCCTATTTCAGCACCATCGGCCTCTCCTTGGCGCTGGCCATATTTGTGGGGCTGGCCATCGGTGTGTATCTGGACCGCGTGTGGGATACTTCACCCTGGTTGACCCTCATCTTTATCGGATTAGGGATCGCGGCCGGTTTCAGAAATATCGGCCTTGCCATAAAAAAGATTCGTAAATTATAGCGCCTCGGGCGGATAGCGGATACGGTGGAAATTCAACAACGGCTCATACACTTTATTACGCGCGCGAACTGGATTCTCCTGGCGGTGGCCGGATTGGGCGGTATCCTGTTTCTGCCGGGCGATGTCGCACGCGGGATCATCGCCGGCGGTTTGATCGTCACCGTCAATTTCCATTTTCTATCCAAGACCTTGCGCAAATCTCTGACGCCTCCCTATCTGGCCTCCCAACACACCATTCTGGCCAAATACTACATCCGCTTCATCATCAGCGGAATCATCATCTTTTTTTTGATCCGGCAGCACTGGGTCAACCCTCTCGGGTTGTTCATTGGTTTGTCCGTTGTGGTCGCCAGCATCACCTTGGCCACGCTCATGGAAATTAAGCGACTGATTTGCTGCAAGGAGGCGGTCTAAGCATGGAGCATCCCTATCTTTTTTTTGTAAAATTGTTTGCGTACCTGGGCGAAGGGGCGGGGCATTTCGCGGAACAGTATCCATGGGTGATCTATTCATGGGTGCTTATGGCCTTTTTGATCGTCGTCAGCGCCCTGGCAGCAAAGAGCGTGCAAATTGTGCCCGGCAAGCTGCAAAACCTGATGGAAGTCGTGGTGACGGGTATCGAAGATTTTATGGTCGATACCATTGGTGAGGAGGGGCGGTGGCTTTTTCCTCTCGCGGCAACCGTCTTCTTGTACATCTTTCTTGGAAACCTGATCGGAATCATTCCCGGCTTCTTTCCGCCCACCGCCAATCTCAACACGACCCTTTCGTGCGCTCTTGTGGTGGTGATCTTCACCCATATCATCGGCGTAAAATATCACGGGGCCGCTTATATCAAACATTTCCTGGGGCCGGTCTGGTGGATGGCGCCCCTGATCTTCATTATCGAAATCATCGGACATTTGGCCCGCATATTGTCCCTGTCTTTCCGTCTGTTCGGAAACATGATGGGGCATGAAATCGTTTTGGCCATTCTCTTCGTACTTGCGGGCGCCTTTTTTGCGCCGCTGCCCATCATGGTACTGGGCATTTTCGTAGCATTCGTTCAAGGCTTTGTTTTCTTCCTGCTGTCGATCATCTACTTTTCCGGGGCCATGGAGCACGCCCACTAAAAAAGATTCGCGACTGCAGGGCGGACCAGCATTATCAAACGGCATCAATGGGGTTCTTGGAAGAAGCCCGACACCATATCACCATTCACAAGGAGGTAGTAAAAGACATGGAAGCTCAAGCATTGCAGTTCTTCATTGCTGCCGTTACGGCGGCCGGTTTCGGCATCGCCATTGCGGCTTTTGGTTGCGGTATTGGACAGGGCTTGGGTCTGAAATCGGCCGTTGAGGGTATTGCCCGCAATCCGGAATCTTCGGGTAAGGTTACCGTGACCATGCTGATCGGCCTGGCCATGATCGAATCGCTGTGTATCTATGCGCTGGTCGTTGCTTTGATCTTGATCTACGCGCATCCCCAGGCGGGTGCAATTGCCAACCTTCTGGGCGCCCACTAAAATTTAGCGCAGTTCGATTAACAAAAGGCGTCTTTTGCATCTGCAAAGGATGCCTTTTTTTCATGCGTCCCGCCCAACGCATCACCATCATCACCGCCACCACTGCAAGCAAGGTTACCCCCATAAAGGGAAAGGCCCGGAAGGCCGGGCGGCCCTCCGGGCAGACACTCATGGTTTTACGGGCATCGTCGGCGTGCAACCGCATCCGCAGGCCGATGGTTGTTCGGCCTTCTTTCTCTCCGGCTTTGACTGGCTTTTTTCAGCTGCTTTTTCTTGGTCGTTTTTACTTTCCGGCATAGCGATCACCTCCTTTCTTTTCAAATTTACCCCATACGCCTATAGTTTCATGGCCGCCTTGGCGATATCCTGGCGAAGCCATTGCGACGTCTTGAAGTGCAGCAACAAACCCCGGGCATCCCGGAAAAGTCTTTCCACCGTGTAATCGCGGCAATAGCCGTGACCGCCGAGAACCTGGATGGCTTCGTTGGCTGTCTTTACGGCAACTTCCGAGGCGTACAACTTGGCTTTAAAGCCGTTGATACCGGCAGTGTCCGGAAAATTATCCGCCGCAGCGGCACAAGACATTAAAAAAGCCTCGGCTGTTTCAGATCCGATCAACATATCCGCAATCATGCTTTGAACCGCCTGGTGGCTCCCGATGGGCTGCCCGGCGATGGTGCGTTTCTTGGCGTGTTTTATGGCCAAATCAACCGCCCTGCGGGCGATCCCGACCGCTATTCCAGCCGCCCCGAAGAGACCCCATCCGACCACATTTTGGCCGATAACCTGGGACCCGCCGCCTTCCATCCCCAACAGGTTGTCGATGGGAACCAGACAATCGTTGAAAAACATTTCCCGGGAAGAGGTGCTCCGGAGACCCATTTTATCTTCAGCGCGACCGAAGGAAAGCCCTTGCGTTCCTTTCTCGATGAGTAAGGCGCTCATGCCCCCGGAGCTTCTTTCCATTTCGGTTCTAACAAGGACCAGGTAAACAGATGCTTCTCCGCTCGAGGTAACGAAGAATTTGGAACCGTTGACCCGATAATGGCGGCCCTCTTTATATGCGGTGGTTGCAATAGCGCCCGCATTACTGCCGCTGTCCGGCTCGTGGACCGCAAAGGCGCCAAGCGCTTGTCCGTCCAACATCGGTGTCAGCCATTTGTTTTTGAAGGCTTCCTTGCCAGCCGTTTCGATGGCTTTCAAGACGATGGCATGCGAAACATACACAAGGGAGGTCGAAGCGCAGGCACCGGCCAGTTCACTCGCCACCGCGGCGAAGGTGGCCCGATTGGCTGCAGTCCCGTTATGCTTCTCAGCAACAATCATACCCAGGAGCCCGCACTCCCCGAGAGCGCGGATCGCTTCCCAAGGAAAATCCGCGTTCCTGTCTCTTTCCCCGGCAGCGGGCGCGATTCGTTCGGTGGCGACCCGCCTGGCGAGAGTTTTTGTCTCATGGTTGATAAAGGTGCTGGCGTTTTCCACAATCGCTCCTTTCTGGTAAGGTGATTTAGATGATAAGCAATTAAGCAAGTACTAAATTTAATCGCAAAAAAAAGAGCTCTACTCCTCCGATTCGATCTCTTGAATTTTGGTTTTTACTTCCTCAAGCTGTGTTTGCAGCTCCTGTTGGTATCGCTTCAGCAGGGCGAGCTTGTCCGCTGCTTTTTCCAATTCAGCCGCACGCACGCTTCCGGTCCCAGCGCAGCCGCAGGTGCATACCTCCGCAAGCAACTCGTGGCAATTCGCCAAGGCGGCGGGATCTACCTCGTACGGTAGCCAATACCCCCTGCGCTCGTTGCGCACCAATCCTGCATAGCGGAGAACCTTGAGGTGCTGGGAAACTGCCGAGGGCGTAATTCCCAGCACCTCAGCCAGTTCGTTGGCCCCCATCGCGCCGCGTTGTTTGAGCAGATCGATGATTTTAATGCGGGAGGCCACCCCAAGCACCTTGAACATTTCGGCTTTTTTATCTTCCATATAGGCCTCTCAATTAAGTATAGGCTACATTACTAATTTGGTATTGAATGCATGTCAAGCTTTTTTTTGGAATAGGATCTGGCTCTCTTCTATCAGCGCATGAGAATGGATTTCAGAAATTGCCCGGTATAGGATCCGGGCAGCAGCGCGATTTTTTCCGGCGTGCCGGTGCCGATGATAAAACCACCTTCATCACCGCCTTCAGGGCCCAGGTCAATGATGTGATCTGCGGTTTTGATCACATCCAGGTTGTGCTCGATGACCAAAACCGTGTTGCCGCCGTCGACCAGGCGATTCAGCACCTGGAGCAGTTGGTTGATATCTTCCATGTGCAAACCGGTGGTAGGCTCGTCCATTATGTAGATGGTGCGTCCGGTGCCTTTTTTGCTCAGCTCGCGCGCCAATTTAACTCTTTGCGCCTCGCCGCCGGACAACGTCGTGGCCGATTGTCCCAGATGGATATAACCCAATCCGACTTCCACCAGGGTTTGCATCTTTTCACGAACCGCTCCGAAGTTCTGAAATAAAACCAGCGCTTCTGTGATGGTCAAATCAAGTACTTCGGAAATGTTCTTGCCCTTGAAGCGCACTTCCAGTGTTTCGCGATTGTAGCGCTTGCCGCGGCACACATCGCAGGGCACATAGATATCCGGAAGGAAATGCATCTCGATCTTGACAATGCCTTCTCCGCCGCATGCTTCGCAACGTCCGCCCTTGACATTGAAGCTGAAGCGTCCAGCCTTGAACCCGCGCATACGCGCCTCGGGGGTCTTGGAAAAAAGATCGCGGATGAACGAAAAAGCACCGGAATAGGTCCCGGGATTGGACCGGGGTGTCCGGCCGATCGGTGACTGATCGATGTTGATGACCTTATCTATAAACTTCAATCCCTCTATACGGTCATATTGCCCGGCCGTCATGGGACTATGGTATACATGCTGGGCGAGTGCCCGGTACAGCGTATCGATGACCAGGCTGGATTTCCCGGACCCGGAAACACCGGTTACGCATATGAAACACCCCAGCGGGAAAGATGCTGTAATGCTTTTCAAATTGTTGTGCTTTGCACCGCTGATGGTGATGGTTGCGCCGTTGACGGAGCGTCTTTGCGCCGGAAGGGCGATCTGGCGCTTTCCGGAAAGATATTGCCCGGTGAGTGACTTCTCGGAGAAAAGCAAATCCTGCGCCGATCCCGCAAAAACCACATGGCCTCCGTGCATGCCCGCGCCCGGGCCCATGTCGATAACGTAATCCGCAGCCGCGATCGTTTCCTGATCATGCTCCACCACCAGCACGCTGTTGCCCAGATCCCTCATCTTCAACAGTGTCTTTAGCAATTTGCGATGATCGCGTTGATGCAGGCCGATGCTGGGTTCATCCAGCACATACAGCACGCCGGTCAATTTAGCCCCTATTTGCGTGGCCATCCGAATTCGCTGGCTTTCTCCTCCTGACAAGGTGTGTGCCGCCCGGTTCAAGGAAAGGTACGGCAGGCCCACATCGCTCAGAAAATCGAGTCTTTCTATTATGTCCTGAACGATTTTAGCTGCAATCAAGGCTTTGTGTCCCTCCAGGGGCAAGGACCGGAAGAAAGCAATGGCATCAGCGATCGACAAGGCCGCAACCTGATGGATCCCCATATCATTGACCTTCACCGCGCGGCTTTCCGGACGCAGGCGAGCGCCATCGCAGGCCGGGCAAGGATGAAACGCCATATAGCGCTGGATTTCTTCTCGTACCTGGGAAGATTCGGTTCCGCGGTAACGTCGCAGAAGTTGTGGGATAAGTCCTTCAAAGGGATTGTCGTGCACCTGACGGCCGGCATTATGCTCCATGGTAAATTGAATGATCTTGTCCCCACTGCCGTGGAAAAGCGCTTCCCGGAAATCATCTGGCAAATCTTTAAATGGCGTGTAGATATCGGTGCCGTAACTGTGCGTAAATGCTTCCAGGAACTCAATGAAATATGCCGATTGCCTTCCCGCCCATGGCTTGACAGCGCCTTCCCGCAGGGAAAGCTCCGGATTGGGTACCAACAGCTGGGAATCCAATACGGTCCTGGTCCCCAGTCCATCGCATTCCGGGCAGGCCCCATGAGGAGAGTTGAAAGAGAAACTGGCCGGCGTCACTTCAGTTTGAAAGACGCCGCAAAAATGGCAGATGGGCTTCTCGCTGAACCGCAAAACCCCTGCGGCGGGTTTGTCGACGAACAGGACTTCGGCAAAACCATCCGAGAGCCCCAATGCCAGCTCAAGAGAGTCGGCCAGGCGATTGCGCACGGCCGCACTGAGTATCAGGCGGTCCACCACGGCCTCGATGGTATGCTTGGCGTTTTTGGCCAAGGGGCGCACTTCCTCAATTTCCAAGATTGTGCCGTCTATCCGAACGCGGGCGAAACCGTCCTTTCTCAGCCGTTTGAGCAGATCCACATGATTGCCCTTCTGATCGCTGATGAGGGGGGCCAATATGAGGAGACGGCTGCCCGGTGGATGCGCCGTCACCGCATCCACCATCTGATCTATGCTCAGCGAGCTGATCGGCCGGCCGCATTGGTGGCAATGCCGGGTACCGATCCGGGCAAAGAGGAGGCGCAGATAATCATGGATTTCCGTCACTGTACCGACCGTGGAACGGGGATTGTGTCCGGCCGACTTTTGTTCGATTGCAATGGCCGGCGACAATCCTTCGATGCGATCGACATCGGGCTTTTCCATGCGTTCGAGAAACTGTCGCGCGTAGGTGGATAGAGATTCCACGTAACGCCGCTGTCCTTCGGCATAAAGAGTATCGAACGCCAGGGTCGATTTTCCAGATCCTGACAAACCGGTGATCACCACCAGGCGTTGGCGGGGTATGTCCAGGTCGATATTCTTCAGATTGTGTTGTCGCGCACCGCGGACTTGGATGAGATCAATGGTCACGGTAGCCGCTCTTTGTATTAGGGCCGCATGGCACGGGTTATCCCGCCAACCAGACGCTACAGCCTGTGTGGACTTGGACGAGACCTCGTGTTGCCTGCCTGTCGAAGATCCTGCGATCCGTACCCCGTTTTTGGGGTTCCGGATGCTCGTAAGGCACCATGCAGCTGTGGTCACAGCTTTAATAGCCTTGGGCACCAGCCGTTGTAAACCATTTTCGGCTCAAAGACAGGAGGAGCGGACATGCATGAACCGTGCGCAAAAAATCCCTCCTGCTCGATGAAACGGATCAAGCCGTGGATTTGCAAAGCAAAGTTGCTGCAAAAAAACATCGCCATTTTGGTCCGCCTGCGCCGCTGAAAGGGTCCTTTTGTTTTTTGAAAAACATAGATATCCGAAGAAAATAGAAGATAAATGGAGATCCCGTTTTGTGGACGCTTTGTTGATAACTTCGGATATGCCTAAAATGCTTATAGAATCGTTGGTGACGCCAAGGCGCGTATTTGTCCGTACTTTGTATGTCAACAAAAAAATTTATCCTTAAAAACAAGCTATTTAGGCAGTTGCCAAATAGTTGTTAATATTGCCTGAATAGAATTCACATCTTTCGGTTTGACAGTCTCCGGCTGCTGCCATAATAAGCACGCATACCTTTTCACTTTAAATACTCATTTCCACTTTTCCGGATTATTCTATAAAACGGTATAATTTCCTTGGTATTGCCTAAATTTTGCACGGGGAGAACGCTGGTCAATTGTCTGAAAATGTCATGGGTTACTCGAAATGATCTCTTCAGGATGTGGTGAAATGGAGCGTATCTGGCAAAAGGTTAAGGCGTCCTTGGCGGCTCAAATTCCTCCCTATGCGTTTCGGATGTGGATTGAGCCATTGAAAATCGGAGCAGCTGATTCAAGGATGCAAATCCATTGCCCGAACCTCTTCTTCCGGAAAAGGGTCATGGAGCATTACGGGGAACTGATTCGTTCGGAGTTGAACCGGTTGCCCGAAGGCCCCGTAGAGCTGGATGTGGTCATATCCAATTGCAACAGGCCGGATATCCCCCTCTTCGAGCCACCCGAGCAGTTGCCGCTCCCCAATATGGCCATCCAGCCCCATTATGGACGGTTGCTGCGCCAGGATTACACGTTTGACCAGTTCGTGGTCGGTAAGAACAATGAATTTGCCTACTCGGCGGCTTTGTCCCTGGCGGTTCGCAAGAATATACAGCACTCTTCGCTCTTCCTATTATCCAAAACAGGGATGGGCAAGAGCCATTTATCTCAGGCGATCGGTCATCAGATTCTTTCCGACTCGCCGGCGGAGAGAGTTTATTACATGACGGCGGAAGATTTTACCAATGAAATGGTCAACTCCTACAAAACCAATTCGGTCAATGTCTTCAAAGAAAAATACCATAGAGGCTGCGACGTTTTGCTGTTGGAAGATGTCCAATATCTCACCGGCAAAGGTAGAACCCAGATCGAACTGGCGCACACATTGGACTCGCTTTTCAATGAAAACAAGAAAATAATTTTCTCGAGTTGCTGTTCACCCTCGGAGATCCCCAAACTGAGCGAGAGTTTGCGTTCCAGGCTCGCATGTGGATTGATCTCCAATATCGATCCGCCCGACTACCGGATGCGTTATAGAATTTTGACGAAATATGCCAAAGCCAATGATTGGGTTATCCCAAAAGAAGTACTAGAATTTTTGGCCAGCGAACTGACCCAGGATGTAAGGCAACTGAAAAGCGGCCTGGTTGGGGTTTCGGCCAAAGCATCCTTGCTGGGGTGTCCCATCGACACAGATTTGGCAGCCGATGTCGTCAAAAACATGATCTGTAAATCCGAAACGATCTCGATCGGAAACATCAAAAAACTGATCTGTAAATACTATGATCTTTCGCCCAAAGAACTGATCTCCCGTTCCCGAAAACAAGCGCTGGTGCGCCCCCGGCAAATCGCCATGTATTTAGCCCGTCGATACACAGACCAATCTCTGCAAGCGATCGGCAGAAGCTTCAATCGCTACCATGCCACCGCCCTGCATGCCATCGGCGCAGTGGAAGAAGGCATCCGCCAAGGGGGGATGATTCAACGCCACGTTGAATATCTTTGTAAAAAACTGGAAGCCGGAGATTACTAGTCTGCAGTTCTTGAATCGGCATTCTAAGGACGAGAAGAACTTCTGAGAAAACAAGACGCCTTATTATCCATCTCAATGCCGATTGGAAGTCCGCCTGCTAAGAAAAAGCCGTCGCAAACAATTTATTTCTCTTAAAGCGGTGGAGTGGTTCTCCACTATTGGTAGGTAATGGCCATGCCTCCTGCCGTTGCGAGATCGGATAAAAGCTCCATACGAATATTCTGCTCCTGCTCTATGGCGCAACGCAGTCGAAGCGCGCAATGATTGGCACAAAGGGGATTTGCCCTCGAATAATCGCCGAAACAATCGAGTTCATCGAAAACTACAGGAGCAATGCGTTGCTTGTGGCTCATTTTAAAACCTCTGTATTCAACAGGTCCACCATCTCGCGGTGTATATAGGCATTGGTGGCCAAAATCTGCTTGCCATAAATGTCGTAGGGGCGATCGCCGTAATCGGTCACTTTGGCGCCTGCTTCCATGGCGATCAGCATCCCGGCCGCCGTATCCCATGGTTTTAGATTTTCTTCCCAGAAACCATCGAAGCGGCCGCAGCCGACATAGCATAAATCCAAGGCGGCCGATCCCAATCGGCGAACCCCCTGGGATGATGTCAGACAACGTGTGAACTGCTCAATGAGCAGGGTCGGCGGTGTCGATCGCACCGTGTAAGGAAAGCCGGTAACCAGAAGACTGTCACTCAGCTGGCGTGTGTTTGAAACACGAATAGGATGGTCGTTCAACCGCGCCCCCTCGCTTCGAAGGGCTGAAAACAATTCTCCATTGATCGGATTGAACACGATCCCCATCATCATCTTGTCAGCATGAGCATAGGCAATGGATACGGCAAATATCGGCAAATGATGCGCAAAATTGGTGGTGCCGTCCAGCGGATCGATAATCCAGCGATGCAAGCTGTTTCCCTGTATGCCACCGCTTTCTTCGGCCAAAAAGGCATGATCCGGAAAAACCTCTTTGATGGTATCCACAATGACCTTTTCCGAGGCTAAATCCGCTTCGGTCACCAGATCGATGGCGCCTTTTTTGGTTACCCGGATGGAATTGCCGAAATGCTCATTCAAGATTCGGCCGGCACGATAGGCTGCAAGCACACCGGTCCGTTTGATTGGTTCCAAATCCATCATAGGCTACCCTATCCAGGTTGGCATTTGCTTGTCAAGGGTCAAAAAAATCCTTTACTACTGCTTGATATCCGTTCTCTTGGGATCACCCCTGGTCGGGGGGGATGGCATCGCGATGAGATTTCTTTTCAATGATAAAGGCCATTTTTTCAATCAGGGGCGGCAGGGAACTTCGATCATGCGCGCAGACTGGCACACCCTGGAGCTGGTGCGCCAGTTGGCTCACTGTATCCGAGGGCAGAAGATCCATCTTGTTGAGCGCACGCAACTGGGGAATGTGTTCCAGAGCCAAATCGCTCAGTATCTTTTCCACGGCGCCGATTTGTTCCGCATGCCTGGGATTGCTGATATCGACGACATGCAGCAGCAGGTCGGCGCTTTGCAGCTCCTCCAAGGTGGCCCGAAAGGCGACCATCAGATCCTTGGGCAGATTGCGGATAAACCCTACGGTATCGGTTATGAGCACTTCCAAGTCCCTGGGAAAGCGCAGCCGCCTGCTGGAGGGATCCAATGTGGCGAACAGGCGGCTTTCGGCCAGGACTTGGCTGTGGGTCAGGGTGTTGAGAAGCGTCGATTTGCCTGCGTTGGTGTAGCCTATGATCGAGATGATCGGCACACCCCTTTGCTCCCGCTGGCGGCGCTGCTGTTGACGGTGCTTTTGGACTTCGTCGAGTGCTTTTTCAAGATGGTGGATTCTATCGCGAACACGACGCCGGTTGATTTCCAACTTTGTTTCTCCCGGACCGCGACCGCCGATACCGCCGGTCAGTCGAGACATGGCTGTATTTTTAGTCACCAAACGGGGCTGCAGATATTTGAGCTGGGCCAACTCCACCTGCAGGTGGCCTTCCTTGCTGCGGGCGCGCTGGGCGAATATATCCAGGATCAATTGGGTCCGGTCGATCACCTTGAGTTCGATCTGATCGGTGATTGTTCTTATTTGAGATGCGTTCAATTCCTGGTCGAAGATGAGCAGGGTAATATCCGACTGCATGGCACGAATGGCCAGTTCCTGAAGCTTTCCTCGCCCCAGGAGGGTGCGCGAGTCGATCTCCTTGCGGATTTGCAAGAGCGAATCCACCACCTCTATGCTCGCTGAACGGCACAGTTCCGTCAGTTCGGCCAGCGAATCCAGCGCTTTTTTTCGAGGCGCATTGGTCACGCTGCAAAGAATGGCGCGCTCCTCATTCGACGCAAACGCCGGGCGAGATCGAATCTGGGCCATTTCTCTTTCCAGGGCGTGAATCAGTTCCAGGCAATCGACGGCCAATTGATGCGGTTGCAGGATTTCCCGTACCTGATAGGGAAGCTGGCGGACTTCCGTACCGGGAAGAATATGGGCCCAGTGAACGGCTTGCGGCTGTCCATCCGGCCGCACGGTAATCGCGGCCATCATATCCAGGCGCAACATGGACATGTCGGTCAGGTCGTCTTGTGAGAGCGGTTCGTCTTTCAGATGGGTATGAATGCAGCGAATGCCCCTTAAACGCCCAGGGCTTGCCCGGTATTCGTATAATTGCGGGAAGAGAATGCTTTGTGGATCACCGACCAGCACATAGGCTATTTTGCCCGCGCGATTGATCAGCAGACCGATCTGTCTTTGAATTTCCAGAGACAACTCGGCAATCTCGCGCGCCAGTTCGGAAGTGACGAGGTATTCGGGCGGGACACGCCGGCGATACATTTTTTCCAAGCGGTGAAGTTGTCCGGCTTTTAGCCCTTTGGTATTGCCCCAAATTGTTTTCATGCCGGGTTCTCGAATCGGGTGTAGGCTCCCAGAAAAGTGAGCGGGACCACACCGGTGGGGCCGTTGCGTTGTTTGGCCAGGATCACTTCAGCCGTGCCGCGGAGGGGGTTGTTTTCATCCTTGTTATACACTTCATCCCGGTAGATAAAGGCGACTACGTCGGCATCTTGTTCCAGGGCCCCGGATTCCCTTAAATCGGACAGCTGGGGACGTTTGTCGCTGCGTTCTTCCAGCTTGCGATTGAGCTGCGACAACGCCAACACCGGAACGTTCAACTCCTTGGCCAATAGTTTTAAGGAGCGCGATATCTCCGAAATCTCCAGATCGCGGCGTTCCGAAACGGGGCTTCCCCGCATCAACTGCAAGTAGTCAATTATGATCAGCCCCAGATCCTTGTCCATTTTAAGCCGCCGCGATTTGGTGCGGATTGAGGTAGCGGAAATATCAGGTGAATCATCGATGAAAATGGGAGCTTCGGATAAGCCGCTGGCGGCATCGGTGATGCGGTTCCAATCCTCCGGATTCAGAAAACCGCTCCTCAGGCGCGAAGAATCCACCCTGGCCTCGGCGCACAGCATGCGCATCGAGAGCTGTTCCTTGGACATTTCCAGGGAGAAGATGGCCACCGGCACATTGGCTTCCATTGCGGCATTGCGGGCCAGGTTCAAGGCCAATGCGGTTTTCCCCATTGAGGGCCGGGCCGCAAGAATGATCAAATCAGATCCCTGTAACCCGGAAGTCATATTGTCCAAGCGGGTAAACCCGGTGGAGATACCGGTCACCAGAGCGCGATTTTCCTGTCGCTTTTCAAGGGCATCGATATTGATCTCGATGATTTTGCTAAGTGGATGAAAAGCAGCCCGGTGCTTGTTTTCGGAAATTTCGAATACCGCCCCTTCCGCGAAATTGAGCACCTCGTCGAAATCACCTGCATCTTCAAAACAACGCTGCGTAATTTCTCCGGCTTTGGCAATCAGACGGCGCAGCGCGGATTTGTCGCGCACGATGCGCGCGTGATGCGAGACGTTGATGGCTGAAGGTACCGTGTCCATCAGGCGCGCCAGATAAGCGGCACCACCAATTTCGTCAAGCACGCCGGCATCGCGAAGTGCATTGGCCAGCGTTATCAAATCCACGGGTTCGGCTTTTTTGAAAAGAGCTTCTACGGCGGCAAAGATCTTCTGGTGTGCGGTGCGGTAGAAATCCTCTGCGGTGAGAATCTCCAGTACATCCAGCAGGGTGCTGTTATCCAGCAGAATGGCGCTGAGAATCGACTCTTCCGCCTCGATGCTGTGAGGCGGCAGTTTCAGCAGGGAAGGATCTTTGGGGGACTTTTTGGGCTTCAACGCCATGATATTGCCGGGGCTGATCGCCGGGGCAGCGCGATGGATTCAAAAGCCACGCCCCGGCGACGTGAACTATTCGGGCACGACATTGACAGTGACTTCGGGCTCGACATCTTTGTATACGCGGATTGCCACTTGGAAGGATCCGGTGGTTTTGATCGGTTCTTTCAGCAGGATCATCCTTTTTTCCACCTGAATCTCTTTTTTGGCCAGAGCATCTACGATATCGCGGATTGTCACGGAGCCGTAAAGCCGATCATCTTCATGGACCTTGGCTTTCACTTCACACGCCACGCCTTCCAGCCTTTGTGCCATTTGCTGGGCCAACTCCTTTTCCTTGGCGATTTGCACCTCGAATTTGGCCTTCTCATGCTCCAGCAATTTGCGGTATTGCGGTGTGGCGGGTACCGCCTTGCCCTGAGGAAGCAGATAGTTGCGGGCATAACCGGGCGCAACGTTCACTTCGCTGCCGATGATACCCAGAGAGTCAATTGTTTCCTTGAGAATAACTTTCATGCACGACCTCCAATGCCGCTCGGGCGGCGCCTGCCTAATCAAGGGTGCCCACAAACGGCAATAATGCAATCGCACGGGCGCGTTTAATGGCCAATGTCAGCGTTCGCTGATGGGATGCGCATGTGCCGGTGATGCGTCTGGGTATGATTTTGCCCCGCTCCGTTATAAAGTATTTCAATGTCCTGGAATCCTTGTAATCGATGACGATTTTGCTGTCGGCGCAAAAGCGACATACTTTGCGGCGATGATAGACTCTGCGTTTGCGTTTTCCGGCGGCCGGTTTTTTCACATTTCTATCGTTCATGGGCTGCTCCTCTTAGCTCTCCGTGGTGATTTCGTCTTCATCGGATTCAGTCGATTGCTCCTGGTCTTGCTGGGCGGGCTGAGACGAAGGCGAAGCGGCTGCCGTTTCCGCATTTGCAGCAGTGGTTTCGGTTTTGCTCGCTTGCGCCGCGGCTATTTCGGCCTGAATCTTTTCGACATCGGCTTCCGAACTCAATTGCACAGTCAAATATTTCATGACCCGGTCGTCTATGCGGCAAAATCGCTCCAGTTCATCGACCACTTTCCCCATGCCGCAGTAGTCTATGCGTGCATAGTAGCCGCGCGGTTTTTTCCTCACTTCATATGCCAGTTTCTTGATGCCCCAGAGATCTTCTTGGATAAAAACACCTTCCTGTTGCGGGATGATCTCTTTGATGCGGGATAGAAAGGATGTGCGATCGCTTTCGGGCAGATCCGGATCAATAATGAAAATAGTTTCGTACCTTCGCATGTAACCTCCTTATGGATGTAAAGCCCCGGTATATTCCGGAGCAAGGATAGGCCTTTATTTTAAAGCGCCACCAGTATCATTCACCTTTGTTTTCTGTCAAGTGCAATCCTGTGTGGGGGTGACTCCCGGTGAGTTGTTTTGGTTTCTTAAATGGCCGGATGCAGCTTATTTTTGAGGACCACCCTTGCAAGAACCGGTGGATTAAAAAAGGGGTTGATCCCCGGGATCATCCCCTTCCCATCTGCGTGTTGGTGGGCCGTGTTGGAATCGAACCAACAACCTACTGATTAAGAGTCAGGTGCTCTGCCTAGTTGAGCTAACGGCCCTGATGGTGTAGGCAAAATCGGTCTGCTAACAGCTTTGCCCTTGCTTGTCAAACATTTTTCCATTTGAATGGGAATTTCTCAATCTTACGGGTATGCAATGGAAGTAGATGGGAATCTGCCGAATCACCCGCTCTGCCGTCTATTTCCATAAGCGGACCTTTACGGGCGCGACGACGGTCTTTCTTCCACTCCATTTCCCGTTTGCGGCGTTGATGGGGCGGGGTTGCCGGTTTTTCAAAGATGGCCGGATCAGGAAAATAGCTGCCCGGCATCTTGGGTTGATCTGCCGCCGCCGTTGCCTTGGAGGGGGCATCGGCCGGCTTCTCTTTTGGCAAAGGCGGACCACTGAAGGTTTGTGCAGGAATAAAGTCGGCCAGGTACAACTGCTCTCCATATTTTTGAAAGACGGTTCCGGCGGAGTGTGCCAGGGCGGTTTTTACCGTGATCAGGACGGGAGCGTTATCCGTCCTTTGTCCCAGCCGCTGTGCCAATGCCGTATCGGTGGCGAGCAGAATAGTTGGCGCCCCTCCGGGGCGAATACCCTTGATAAGGATTACAGGGTAGGCGCGCCGGCGAACGGTTGTAAAGAGCACTCTGGGCAATTCGGTTGCAATGGCAGCCACCGGCAAGTGTTCCCGGTTGCGGGCGCGGATAAGGTCCTCTTGTATTTCGATTGCGGCGGGCTGCTGCATCAGCATCAAAGAACGCAGGTGGCCCTCTCTTATATGGCGCCATTCTGAGTCTTCATGCAGGGCTTGCAGAAGCGTCTTTATCTTAACAAACCCCCGGAGGTCGGGCAGAAGGCCAAACTCGTCCGGATGGCGGCCCAGGGCATAATCTAAGAATTTATCCAGCTTTTTAATGGCTTGGGGCGTCGATGGCATGGATATCTCTATCGCCGGCTTGAGGCGCATTTATAGGCATCGCTCCATTCAATCATCGTAAACCGGCCGTCGGAAACAGGTGTCGAATTCAATCGCGATGCCGTTCGCATTCTGGTTTTTCACTCCAAGAGCAATTCGATTCAAGGCCGGATGAAGATCCCGGTTAATGCTGTCTTTGTCCGGCTTGACCCTCTTGAATCTGTTTGTTATTCTTGCGCTTCTTTGTGCGTATGTCAAATCCGTAGATCTAATAGAGAAAGGATCTTCTTCCAATGCATGCCAAATCAAAAGCTCTCTTCCAGCGCGCGCAACAATTGATTCCCGGAGGTGTCAACAGTCCGGTGCGCGCATGCCGGTCGGTAGGGACAGACCCCTTGTTCATCTCACATGCGCAAGGCTGCCGGTTGTATGATGCAGACGGCCACGCCTTGATCGATTATGTCGGCTCTTGGGGCCCTATGATCCTGGGACACCGCCATCCGGCGGTGGTCGAGGCGCTTGCCCGCGCACTGGATCAAGGCACCAGTTTTGGGGCACCCACGGCATTGGAGGTCGAGCTGGCCCAGATGGTGGTGGATGCGGTTCCGTCAGTGGAGATGATCCGCATGGTCAACTCAGGAACGGAAGCCACAATGAGTGCGATTCGGTTGGCGCGCGCCGTCACGGGCAGGGATATGATCGTCAAGTTTGATGGTTGTTATCACGGCCATGCCGACAGCCTGCTGGTTGCCGCCGGGTCCGGCGTAGCCACTTTGGCCATACCCGGCAGTCCGGGCGTGCCGCAGTCGCTGGTGAATCATACGTTATCGATCCCTTTTAACGACGCTGCCGCCGTTGAACAAGCGATGGCCGTGCATGGAGATCACATTGCCGCACTGATTGTAGAGCCGGTGGCCGGCAATATGGGGCTGGTGCCACCCCGGCAAGGGTTTTTGCACCTGCTGCGGAGATTATGCGATCGCTATGGCAGCTTGCTTATCTTCGATGAAGTCATGACCGGCTTTCGTGTGGCGTACGGCGGTGCCCAGGCTCTGTACGGCATTTGGCCGGATCTGTCGTGTTTCGGAAAAATCATCGGCGGCGGACTGCCCGTCGGAGCCTACGGGGGGAGGCGCGAGTTGATGGAACAAGTGGCCCCCCGGGGACCGGTTTACCAAGCCGGGACGCTTTCCGGAAATCCCCTGGCCATGGCTGCCGGTATCGCAACTCTCAAAGAGTTGGCCAAACCGGGTGTTTATGAATCCCTGGCGCAAAGCTCCCAGGTGCTGATCAGCGGGTTGGACAAGGCCGCTCAAAAGGCCGGCATCATAGTCTCGACGGCACAAGTCGGATCCATGCTGGGCTTGTTCTTTACCGAAGGGCCGGTCCACAGTTTTGCCGACGCCAAACGTTCCGATCTGAAGCGTTTTTCAACTTACTATCAAAAAATGATCGACAGCGGCATCTATTTGGCACCTTCCCAATTTGAAGCAATTTTCGTTTCAGCCGCCCACGATGCACATGCCATTGCGGCCACCGTAGCGGCGGCGGAATCGGTGTTTGCCCTTTTATCCCCCTGAACCGCTTCACGGTGAGGAAAGGTGAGCGTTCAAAGAGCAAAGCGGAAGGTGTCCTGCCCATTGGATGGATGCTTGCATCCATCGCCTTGAAGTAGTTTCAAAGCATGGCTGGAAGTTATAAGGGGCGATTGAATTTGAGGGTTCTTGCCTTTACTCCTGACATGCCCGGCAGGCGGGCGGTTTCGGGAGTGCAGGGTAGGGGCACTTAGAATCGATATTTAAAAATCAACCAAGGCGTCAGGGGTGCGATGAAGCGATTGGGATCATCGGTATCGACCAGCAGAAAGTCATCTTTTTCATACCACAGCCACTGCAAGTCGAATTCAATCAAATGGCGATCTGATAAATGCAGATCCAGCTCCTTTTCGCCCGGGGCCTCAATGGAAAAAACAAATTCTTTGACCTGGCTGCCCGGACCTCTGATGTGGATATGAGCGGTTGCCGGCGCAGATGAAAACGCAGAACAAGCCGCCAACGGGATGATCAGAAGTATTGCCGCCAGCTTACACAAGAGCTTAATCATGCCTCACCGATTCGACTCATGAGTGTTCACGTAAACATCAGCTCGGTAAATTCGCTCCTCGCCATCAATCCAGGATATAGTGCATCGGATTAACTGGTACGCCGTTCAGGCGAACCTCGTAGTGCAGGTGGGGACCGGTGCTGCGTCCCGTATTTCCCATCAGCGCGATGGTTTCACCGCGACTGACCCGTTCGCCCGCCTTTTTCATCAACTTATGAATGTGACCGTAGCGCGTCACCAGGCCAAAGCCGTGGTCAATGGTCATCATATTGCCCATAAGCCATTTGCCGTCCGCATAGGTGATCACACCGTCCGCCGGTGCTATGATCGGTGTGCCTTCGCGATTGGCGATGTCCAGCCCTTTGTGAAATTCACGGCGCCCTGTAAAAGGAGATACACGGCTGCCGAAATCGGAAGAGATCCAGCCTTGAGTGGGCCGCAGGGACGGAGTCGCAGCCAATACATTGCGCTTGTCCTTCAACGATGTGAGCAGTTTTTCAAAACTTTTGCGCTGTACGGCCGATGCCTGGTTCACCTGTTTGATCTGTTCGTGCATGTTGCGTAAAAGACGATCATGGTCCTGTTTCAGCGGCAGTTCGGTATCCAGGTCATCCGGCATGGAACCACCGATGGAGAACAGCGATGCCTGGTCGCCTTTATGCTCCAGATTGGCAAGAATCCGGATCTTGTTTTCAAACTCGTTCAGCGAAATCAGATTGGTTTTTAACTCATTGATAGCTTGGGCGAAAGTTTGAATCTGTTTGCGCTGGTTCTCTATCCCGGACTGTTGTTGAAAGAGTTGCTCGCGCAGGTGGTTGTTCTCAGCTATTGACTGATTCAAGCGCACATACCGGTACGTTCCTGCAGCAACGATCGATACGGCCAGCAACGATGTCAGCGCCAGCGTCCAAAGCCTGCGCTTTGATACGATCGTTTCACGAACCCGACTGCCCCTGTCATCGATTACCAAAACCGTGTAGTGTTTGCGCATCATATCCGTCTTTTCATGTGTGTATCTTTTGGGTAACGTGCTTTTATACACTACTGGACAGCGCTGGTTGGCCATCAATCTCGGCTCGCACTATCCATGAACGCTCCTCCTGCGCTGCCGGCCTTTGTTATGAGGTGAATGAACATAGTCAATGCTCATGAATTCCGAGTTCTTTCCACAGTTCGCGGTTACATTCCTGCAAGTAAAGTGCCAGACCTTTCAAGGGGTTGAAGTACAACCGGGGCCGGCGATCGCACCGCTTGCTTTGCAATTTGCCAATGAAGAACCAAGCTGAAATTACTTTTAAAAATTAATGTTCTCGGCAGCTGGAGGGTTTTTCCGGCGATTCAAATTGAAATTCAATTTTTGGGGGCCATTTAATTTGAGGCGGGTGTGATGACGATTTTTGACCTTCCGAATGACATCGATTGTCAAAAAGGCACATCCGATTAGACGAATCATGCTTTCAGAAAATTCTGAAAGCGAGCGCTGGGAACCTAAGCGGACTTAATCAGATCCCCCTGATATCGAATTTGCTGATCAGGCGTGATAAATAAGTGCGTTGTATCGCCATCAATTTGGCGGCCTTGCTGCGGTTTCCACTGGTATGCTTCAGGTTCAGGATGATGAATTCTTTCTTAAACTGATTGATCGCTTCGTCCAATGTCAAGCCTACCTGCAAGCCCGGATAATTGGAGCGATTGGAAGCGATGGGCAAATCCTCGGGCAGAATTTCCTTTCCATTGCCCATAACCACCGCCCGTTCAATAGCGTTGCGCAGTTCGCGAATATTGCCCGGCCAATCATATTGGATCATCTTCTCCAATGCCGCATCAGAGATGATGAGATTGGGGATCACGGTTTCTTCCTTGAAAATTGCTAAGAAATGCTGGGCCAGCAAAGGGATATCCTCTTTGCGTTCCCGCAGAGTGGGCATGCTGATTTGCACGACATTGAGGCGGTAGTAAAGGTCTTCGCGGAAGCGACCCTGGGCCACCTCCTCATCCAGCTTTTTATTGGTGGCGGATAGTACGCGCACATCCACGGAGATGGGGATATTCCCCCCGACGCGATAAAAATTACCCTCCTGCAACACCCGCAGCAGCTTGGCTTGCATGCCCGGGGTCATTTCGCCGATTTCGTCCAGGAATATGGTGCCTTCGTGGGCCATCTCGAATTTGCCGACCTTGCGATTAACTGCGCCGGTAAACGCGCCTTTTTCGTGGCCGAACAACTCGTCTTCGAGCAGAGGCTCCGGCATGGCGGCGCAATTGAGGATGACCAGGGGTTTATTCTTACGCGGTCCGGCACGATGAATCAGACGCGCCAGCAGTTCCTTGCCCGTTCCGCTTTCGCCCAGAATCAGGGCGCTGGCTTTGGAGTTGGCAACCTTCAGGCCATCGGCAATCACCTTCTCCAGGGCCGTGCTTTTGCCTATCATTTCATGGCGGACCTTAAGTTCCTCTTTAAGGTCCTGGATCTCCCGTTTGACCTCTTGCAGATTTTGGGCTTGTCCGAGGGCAAGCGAGGCCAGGGAGGCAAACTCCTCCATCAATTGCATGTCATGCTGGCTAAGGGGACGCCCGTCTTCTTTATCGATGATTTGCATAACCCCGATGATGGCACCTTCGCGCCTGAGGGGCACGCAGGCAATCGATTGGGTCTGAAACCGGATCGACTCACTGATTTCCTTGAACCAACGGGGCTCTTTGCTTACATCGGCAATCAGCAGAGACTGTCCGGTTTGCGCGACATAACCGGCAATCCCCTGTCCCATTTTGATCCGGTACTCTTTGACCTCTCTGCGTTTTTCTCCTGTTGCGACCTGGAAAAAAAGTGTGTCGGTTTTACGGTCCACCAGCAACAAGGAAGCGGCTTTGGCCTGCATGACACGGGCTGCTGACTCAATGATCAGTTCCAGTAATTTGTCCAGATCTTGAACTGAGGATACCCATGAAGAAATCTCTTTTAAATGCGTGATCAGAGCTGCATCGCCGGATGATATTTTTTTGGACATTTTTCTACCAGAAGTATTTGGTTGTGGTTTCCATTCGGGCCGTCGCATTGTCAAACCCGGGGGTGAAAAAATATTTTGGTATAATAGCCGACAAGTGCGGGGGTGTCAAATCAAACTCTGGAAATTATAGTAATTCCGGGTATACCCGCATGGTCGCCAGCGGATTGCTGCTTTTGGGTATCGATTCGGTTTTGGGATCGCCCTTGCCGAAGTATGTTCTTGTGGTTTATCAGCGTATCCTTTATGTTTGATTTGCTTTTTTCCCAATTGAGCTGGAGGAACAGATGCTTTTGCCGACAGAAGCTGCAATGCCCGCGGAAGTCCGCAACATTCACTTGATTGCCATTTGCGGCACGGCCATGGGAGCTTTGGCTTGTATGCTCAAAGAAATGGGGTACGCGGTTGCCGGTTCCGACCAAAACGTCTATCCACCCATGAGCGATTTTTTAAAATCCAAAGGAATACAGATATTCGAAGGTTTTGATCCTGCACATCTGGGTCGACCCGACCTGGTGGTGGTGGGCAATGCGGTTTCCAAGGAGAACGTCGAAGTAAAAGCCGTGCAGGCCAGGCAATTGCCGTATTGTTCAATGCCCCAGGCCATAAATCGTTTTGCCGCAGCCGGCAAGCGTCAAATCGTCGTCACCGGCACCCACGGCAAAACCACCACATCCTCTTTTATTGCATGGATGTTGCACTGCGCCCAGTTGGATCCCTCTTTTCTCATCGGCGGCCTTGTAGCTGATTTCAAGTGCAATTACCGTGCGGGCAACGGAGACTGGATTGTCCTGGAGGGGGATGAGTACGATACCGCCTTTTTCGACAAACAATCAAAATTCCTGCATTACACTCCTAAAGCGGCCATCATCACCAGTATCGAATTCGACCACGCCGATATTTTCACTGATCTGGAACATGTCAAACGAGCGTTCCAGTCTTTCATCGAACGCATGGAACCGGCTTCCGACCTGGTCGTCTGTGATCGGGACGACCGTATTGCCGAATTGCTTCCTTACGCCCGCAATCGGCTGGTGTCCTACGGAACTCAATCTTCTTCCGATTGGGTACTGGGAAATGTACGCATTGCCCCACCCTTTACCTTTTTCGAGGTCTTTCATCAGGGACGGCTTTATGAGCAGTTTAAAACGCGCATGCTTGGAGAGCATAACCTGTTCAATCTGCTCTCCGGTGTGGCCGTGGGTGAGCGTTTGGGGATCGACGCCACAACTATCGGCCACGCGCTGGAAAGCTTCAAAGGGGTGCGTCGGCGCCAGGAGGTTCGCGGAATCAAAAATGATATCATCATCGTCGATGATTTTGCACATCATCCGACCGCCGTGGAGGTGACCATCCGGGCCGTTAAGTCTTTTTACGCCAGCCGCCGTCTGATTGCCGTATTTGAACCACGCACCAATTCCAGCCGGCGAAATGTATTCCAATCCATATACCCGGCCTGCTTCGATGCGGCCGATATGGTATGTGTCCGACAAGCTCCTCTGCTCGAAAAAATACCCGAAACGCAACGATTTTCATCCAAACAGATGGTCTTGGATCTGCGCGCGCGGGGAAAATGCGCGCATTTTTTCCAGACTACGGAGGAGATCATTGACTTTCTGGGTATCGAAGCACATCCGGGCGACGTAGTGCTTATTATGTCCAACGGCGGTTTCGACAATATACATGCCCGGTTGCTGGATCGGCTCTGATGCATTAACGGCCGAGATCTGTGTGGAAGAGGTCTGGCACGGCCCAAAAAGAGAGGCGGATGTGAAAGCGAAAATTTTATCCCAATTGAGCCAGAGTGCAACATTCATATCCGGAGAACGGCTCAGCGCAACACTGGGTGTGTCCCGTGTGGCCGTTTGGAAGCATATCCGCCAGCTACAGGAGCTCGGGTACAGGATTGAGACTTCCTCCAAAGGATATCGCCTGCTCAGTGGACCGGATACACCCTTCCCATGGGCATTCGGCGAGCGGGCCGATCGAGTACACTACTATCCGGAGGTGGGATCCACCATGGACATTGCCATGGAACTGGCGCGCGGCGGTTGTTCCGGATCTACGGTCGTGGTAGCCGAAAGGCAGACCAGGGGACGGGGGCGTTTGCAAAGGAATTGGCAAAGTACTGCGGGAGGTCTTTACTTTACGATGATTCTGCGCCCCCAAATGGAACCTTCCACCAGTTCATTGATCAATCTGGCCGCCGCCGTGGACCTGGCCGATGTCCTGGAATCGCTCTACGGCATTCGGGTGCAATTGAAATGGCCCAATGATGTGCTTGTGGACGGACGAAAATTGGCTGGAATCCTATCACAGATGGTGGCCGATCCGGATCGGATTGAATTTGTCAACCTCGGCATCGGCATCAATGTGCATAACGACACGCGCAACCTGCAGCCACCGGCCGTATCGGTCGCCAGTCTCACAGCGCAACCGGTATCCAGGGCCCATATCCTGGCCAGCTTCTGGGACCGTTTCGAGCAGCGCCTTGACACCGGCGATCTATCTGGTGTGGTGCCACAGTGGAAGCAGCGTGCCCTGACACTTGGTCGGCACGTGAAAGTGCAGACCTTCCATGAAATGTACGAGGGAGTAGCCGTCGATATTGAAAAAAACGGCGGTCTCATACTGAAAACGGCCGAAGGCAACTACACAACCGTCATTTACGGGGACTGCTTTCACCAGGATGGCTGAGAAAGACGGCATTGGGTAACCCATTTCTCCCCCGTGTGATTTCCGTTTGACTGTTACCCGCCGGCCTTGAGCATCTTACGATTGTTTGACACACTTCGGACGAATGTAGTAGTTTCCTCCATTTTTCATGCAGGCTTTATCCGGATCCCGAATTTTCAGTGAAACAGGAGAAAGCAGATTTGAAAATCGTGATTGTCGGTGCAGGAGAGGTCGGCTATCACATAGCCAGCCGGCTTGCCTTTGAGAACAAAGATGTGGTGGTGGTCGACAAAGATGCCGAGGCCGTTCGACGGGTGGCTGAAAATATGGATGTGCAGACCCTCACGGGCAGCGGCAGCAATCCATCTGTTCTGGAAGACGCCGGGATCCGCGAAGCAGAGATATTGCTGGCCGTCACCAATCAGGACGAAACCAACTTGGTGGCCTGTCTAGTGGCCGACATGCTGTCGCCCGGCACCAAAAAACTCGCCAGAATTCGCGGAGCGGATTTCGATCAATATCACGAAACATTTCGGCACCAGGCCCCGCACATCGATACCGTCATCAACCCGGATATCGAGGTGGTCAAGACCATAGAACGGCTTATGCAGGTACCCGGGGCAGTCGATGTGGGGGAGTTTGCCGACGGGCGCATCAAATTTGTCGGGATCTATCTGGACCGGCATGCCCGGCTGGCCGGTGTGCGTCTTTCGGAACTGCCCGATAAGATCGGCCGCAGGCACCTGCTCATCGCCGCCGTCGTTCGTGAAGAAGAGGTCATTATTCCCACAGGCAAGGATCGCCTCATACCTGGAGATTTGATCTATTTTATCAGCGAAGAGGAGCATTTGGCGGAAGCGCTGGCGATTTTCGATAAGCATGCGGAACCTGTCAAACGGGTGCTGATCATCGGAGGGGGCCGCATAGGGTACCGATTGGCCGCACGGTTGGAGGCGCAGTCCATCTACTGCAAAATCATTGAAAGAGATGCCGCCCGCTGTGCCGCATTGGCCGAAAAACTCAGCAAATCAGTAGTGCTGCACGGCGACGGATCCGACCAGAATTTGCTCAGCGAGGAAAATATCAGTGACATTGATGTGGTGGTGACCTTAACCAACGATGAAGAAACCAATATTCTTTCTTCATTGCTGGCCAGGCGCATGGGGGCCGGTAAGTCTATCACCAAAATCAGCAAATTCAGTTATTTTCCTTTGATGACGGCCATCGGCATCGAGCAGGTGGTCAGCCCGCGGCTGTCTGCCATCAACACCATTTTGCAGCATGTCCGGCGGGGCAAGGTGCTGACAGCCGTTTCCCTCAAGGGCGAGCAGGCCGAGGTCATGGAGGCCGTTGCCTTGGAAACTTCCGACATCGTTGATAAACCCTTGCGGCGGATCGCCTTTCCCAAAGGTGCCATCGTGGCCGGCATTATCCGCCAGAAACAGATCATCATTCCCACCGGTGACAGTGTTATCGAGCCCAATGATCGTATCATCATTTTCGCCCATCGCCGCGCCATCAGTGGTATTGAGAAGATCCTGGCTGTCCGCTTGGAGTACTTCTGATGCGCTGGGGCTTTATCCTCTACATCGTCGGGAGCCTGCTTTTTTTCTTGGGTTTCAGCATGCTCCTGCCGCTGGTATTCGGCATTTACTACGGCGACAACAGCATTGCGCCGTTGCTCAAAGCGGCCGGATGGACTGTTTCGGCGGGTGTGCTCTTGTTCGTGGGTTTCCGCAAACAACGGGAGACCAGTATCCGCCAAAGGGAAGGTATGGCCATTGTGGCTTTGGGCTGGACCGCAGTTGGTTTGTTCGGTGCGTTGCCTTTCTATTTGGCGGGCGATGGCTGGAGCTTTGTGGATGCCTTCTTCGAATCTGTCAGTGGCTTTACGACCACCGGCGCTTCAATTTTGACCGATGTAGAGGCAATGCCTGCGGGACTGTTGATGTGGCGCAGCTTTATTCAATGGCTGGGCGGCATGGGTATCATCGTCCTGTCCATCGCCATACTTCCTTTTCTGGGAGTAGGCGGCATGCAGCTGTACAAGGCGGAAGTGCCCAGTCCGGTACCGGATAAACTCAAGCCGCGCATCCGCGAAACGGCCAAAGTCCTGTGGAAGGTGTATGCCCTCTTTTCTCTTGCCGAGGTTTTGCTTTTGATGCTTGGGGGCATGCGCTTTTTCGATGCCCTGTGCCATGCTTTTACCACGATGCCTACGGGGGGCTTTTCCACCCAAAATGCCTCTTTCGCCCAATTCGACAGCCTCTATTTGGACGGCGTGGTCATGTTTTTCATGATTTTGGCTGGAATCAATTTTTCTTTGCACTACCAGATGCTGCGCGGGCGTCCATTGGCATTCTGGAGAGATGGGGAATGCCGGTTTTTTTTGGCCGTGGTCATGGTTTTGGCCGTTCTGGTAACCTGGGACCTGTACCGGTTTTCTGTCTATAGCAGCCTTGGGCAAGCCTTGCGATATGGAGCTTTTCAAGTCGTCTCCATTTTGACCACTACCGGCTATGCAACGGCGGATTACGAACGATGGCCTGCCATGTCCCAGTTGATCTTATTGGCTTGCATGTTTCTCGGCGCATCGGCGGGATCAACCGGCGGCGGGATGAAATGCCTGCGCATCATGCTATGTTTTAAGTATTGTTATAAGGAAATGTTTTTATTAGTGCATCCACGAGCGGTGACCACCATTAAAATCGGCGGTCGATCCGTTTCCGAAGATATCATGCGCAGCGTGCTTGGGTTTCTGGCGTTGTATGTCGCTCTTTTCGGGCTGTCTGCTATTGTGCTGGCGGGCTTGGGAGTCGATTTTGTTACCGCCTTCGGCGCGGTTGCAGCCACGATCGGCAACATCGGACCAGGTTTCGGCAGTGTCGGGCCGGCAGAGAATTATGCCCACCTTCCTTATGCGGCAAAATGGCTGTTAATCTGGTGCATGCTGTTAGGGCGCTTGGAAATTTTCACTGTCTTGATTTTCTTAATGCCCGAATTCTGGCGCAAATAATGATATCTGAGGTCGGGCCAAAGATGATATCCACACGGCGAAGAGGGACATCGGGATGGATCGAATTCTGTCTTAGTCCACCTTTTTTATTGACAATGTCCGAGTGAGCCTGTAAGAAGCCAACTTTCATTCGGGCCGTTAACTCAGGCGGTAGAGTATCTGCCTTTTAAGCAGAGAGTCGTTGGTTCGAGTCCAACACGGCCCACCAGCTTTTGGCTTGGATGGAATGAAAATATAACGCGAATCCGACCCCACCATCAGATCTGCCGGGGCTCCCCCGTTGTGCGGAGGGCCGGTATGAATTGAACGGGGCAAGGAGCCCAGGTTTCAGTCCCCATCGTCTAGCCCGGCCCAGGACACCGGCCTTTCACGCCGGCGACAGGGGTTCGAATCCCCTTGGGGACGCCAACCACCTTAGTAAAGGGTTGCTTCAACAGAAGTAACCCTTTTTTGGTTTGTGCGCCCCAAGGCGCACCCGCCCTCAAATGGTTCTTGAAAGATCCCATACCCCCGAAAACGGCTTGACTCTGTCCATTCAAAACATAATTTCCCTGTTTCGGCACGTTGCTGTATCCTGCGCCACCAGAACCCACTCAAAACGATTATGGCTGAAATAGTAAGCATATCCGAATACCGCGAACGAAGCGCCTTGCGGGTAGGGTATAGATCGTGGCGGCGTTTCTTCAAGGAAGAATTTCCCGCCCAGACCCGTCTCTGCGATCTGAGTCCCGCGGTATTGGGCCGCCTGGCTGAACCCGGCAAATCCAGTGATTTGTTATTCTATTCCTTGATCATCGGTTTTTTGGGGTTTTCTGCGAACGAACGATTCGAGACACTGGGCAAGCGGATGCAAATGCATGTGGTCGATGTGCATCTGTTTCTCTCGGATCAGGTCCGGTTTGAAATGATGTGGCGGATGGGCTGGTTGGCCCGTTTCGGTGCTGAGCAGCACACCTTATTTGAACTGGTTCGACAATTTGACCGATTCAGAAAACGTTGCCAGGAGAACCCGCCCTTGCTGGCCTCAAGTCACCCCAGATTCAATGAATATGAAGATCTGATCGATCAGGATAAACAAGTGTTCATTCGGCGCATGTTCCAGGATGCACTGGACGCATTCAGACGAGGCCATCCTGCTTTGTGATTGTGAGACTGTTCAAAAACCGTCTGAGTTTGTTCGGGCGTCCTGAATTGCCGATTCACTTCTACTTGCCTGTCCGGCTTATAGAACCCGGGCTCCGCCTGTGTCTTTTCAACAGCGTGTTAAACCGACATGCCGGTCGGCGACGGCGCTTTCTTCTTTTTCCCCATTTATTCTGTCCCTGAGCTTTCCGGAGCACTTGAACGTTACCACTTTGCGCTCCCTGAGCAGCAGATCGCTGCCGGTTGCGGGATTGCGGCCGCGTCGCGGGCGTTTTTGTTTGACGCAGAATTTTCCGAAACCTGACACCAAGACATCATTGCCGGTGGCCAGCGAACCTTTGATGATTTCAAGCAGAGATTCAACGATTTCAGCGCCCTTTTTTTTTGTAAAGCCAAGATCGTTCATTTTGGTGATGATATCATTTTTCGTTAATGCCATACCGCCTCCTCAATGTCCTAAGATAAGGAATCGATTAAAAGGGTTATGAATGGTTCCTTTCAATATTCCCGCTCGGGCGCTTTGTTTTCCTTGCGGGCCGGGTCCTTTTGCTCCACCTGTTGCACAATGGCATCGATCCTTTTTGAAATCCGATCGATCTCCTCTTTAAGATCCAGATCATCGATATCTTTCATTCCCGAAACCTCTTTGTATTAGATGAAGCCCATAGTTACGCTGCCTTGCTGTTATGGGGCTGCCACCCCATAGGCGCGTGATCACGCCAACCTTTTTTTTCAATGCGACTGTCAGCGCGGGTAAATGCCGCGATGATATAAATAGTCGTAATAGTAGATTTGATACTCTTCATTTTCAACGGCCGAATCTTCCGTTGGACCCGATACAACTTGCTTGGCCCCTTGCAGGTTCAACAACCACAAGTTGCGGGAATATCGATACAGAACGTCGTTGAGCAATTGGGGATCTTCAACAAGTTCAGGATTGCCGCGGATAAAATGATCGGTTGCCTCGATAACCGCCTTTACATTGCGGACATATTCCGTGTCATCCAGGTTGTCTTCGACAGTTACCGTGTGGATGCGGGTCAAGATACTCTTAACGGTTCCTTCGATGGCGTCGATGCATTTCATTGAAACCTCAAGTGAAAGCCGCTATATGGAATTGCTTTGGAAGAGCGACTCCCGAAAGGCCCGTTCCGTTACCGGTACATGGTTTAAGAATAAATTCATATAGATGGGAAAATATTACGGAAATAGTCATGATGTCAAGCAAACAATAACATGCGACATGGATTGCCCGTGAGATAGTCGGGTATTAGGGTTTATCGTTCACCCGAGGGGAGTTGGACCCTGCGGTCCGCCGAACCTTCTCCGAAAAGTATCCGGGGGCATCTGAAATGTTGCGCTGGAGCCGGCGCCCGGACTTGAACCGGGGACCTGCTGATTACGAATCAGCTGCTCTACCAGCTGAGCTACGCCGGCCAAAAAGTGGGTTTCAACTACTGTGTTTACGGAATTAAATCAAGAGGAAATTTCCTGGCAACAGCTACTGGCGGGCCTTTACCCTCCCAAGGGTCCCATGGATGTGATCGGACCCGGTGGCTCGGCCGCAGCCTTCGCTGCGGCGCAGATCTACCGCAGGCACCGTTTGCCCCTTCTGACGGTCTTGACCGATGTAACGGCCGCCGAACGATTTGCCGAGGAGCTGGCCCTGTTCCTTAAGGATATTGCCCCCGACATCCTCCTATTTCCAAGTTACAACATTCTGCCGTTTAAATTCATGGCGTATCACAATGAAACCGCCGCCCGGCGCATCAGTGTGCTGTACCAAATGCTGGAGTATCCGCAGCCACCTATTGTGGTGACCACCGTCGGGGGGATTATGCAGCGTTTGATTCCCAAAAGTGCTTTGACCGATTTTGCCGAACTCATCGTTGCCGGCGAGGAGATCGACCGTGACCGATTGGTGCAGAAACTGATATCTGGAGGATACAGCCGGGCGGCCATCGTGGAAGAGATGGGAGATTTCAGTCTTCGCGGAGGCATACTGGACGTTTTTTCCCCCCTGCATGACGAGCCCCTGCGCATCGAGTTTTTTGGCGATCTGGTCGAATCGATCCGCCTGTTTTCAGCGGATAGCCAGAGGACCCTGCGGATGCTGGATGAAGTGGTGATCTTGCCCGCCCGAGAAGCCATTATGGCACCGTCCGAACTTACTTCTGTTTTGGGCCGAATCCGCACGCGGGCTGCAGAACTGGGCCTTCCGGTGACCTGGATGCGCGACATCGTTCAGCGCCTTAAAACCGAGGGGCTTTTTCCTGGCATGGAGGGCGTCCTGCCGCTGATCTTTCCAGATCTAGACACGCTTTTCGCCTATTTGCCGTCCCAAACCCGAGCGCTTCTGGTGGAACCGGCTGAGCTGGCCCATGCAGCTTTCGAAATCGACGGACAAATCGAGCAAAGCCGCAGTAGTGCCCAAGAGCGCAACCAGCTCTTTGTTGAACCGGATACCTGTTATCTGCAATGGCCTCAAATCCAGGAAAGGCTGGAGCCCCTTGCCCCGATTTCCTTCAGAACGCTCCCCGTCAGCGGTGGTGAAAAGAGACGCCAAGCCGTGGCTGTTTGTCGCACCTCAATCAGCGATACGGCGGATGTGCGCAGTGGGTTGCAGACCCTCGGCAGCACCCAAACCCCTTTTCAACCCCTGGCCGATTGGCTGATGCGCCAAAAGCAGGCGGGCCGCACCACCCTGGTGACATGCCGGCGGCCTTCGCATGTGGCCCGCTTGAGCAATTTGATGAGCGGATACGATGTTCAGGTCACACCGATCGAATCCCTGGCAGATACCCTGGAGGAACGCGGTTGTGCGTATCTGATCGTCGGCGCGATCACCCATGGCTTTGTTTGGCCTGAAGCCGCTGTCGCTCTGATCACCGATGAAGAAATTTTCGGCACCTCTTATCGGTCGCGCAAGACGGCCGCGCTTTCGAAAGCTGCTGAGCTGCTGAACATTGAGGATCTGAAAATCGGCGACCCTGTGGTGCATGCGGAGCATGGCATCGGACGCTATGAAGGTTTGGCCAAGCTGAGCATAGACCGTTCGGTGAACGATTATTTGAAGATCGTGTACAGGGATGGGGATATACTTTACCTCCCCGTGGAGCGCATGAACCTGGTCCAAAAGTACATGGGGGTTGAGGGCGTTGCACCGGTTTTGGACAAGATGGGTGGGGTGACCTGGGAACGGATCAAGGACAAAGTCAAGCGTTCCACCGAAAAGATCGCCGGAGAACTGCTCAAGCTCTATGCCGCGCGAAAAGTACAGAAAGGACATGCTTTCGGGGCGATCGATACCTATTTTCGCGATTTTGAAGATGGTTTTCAGTTTGAGGAAACCCCGGACCAGCGCAAAGCCATCCAAGAGGTTCTCCTTGACATGCGCCAGCAGGCGCCGATGGATCGGCTGGTATGCGGGGACGTTGGCTACGGCAAAACCGAAGTGGCCTTGCGGGCGGCCTTCCTGGCGGTCAGCGAAGCCAAACAGGTGGCTGTTCTGGTGCCAACCACGGTTTTGGCCGAGCAGCATTTTGCCACTTTCAGCGAGCGCTTCAAACGGTATCCGGTGCGGATCGCCACCATGAGCCGCTTTCGATCCGGCCGGGAACAAGGTCTTATTGCCGCCGGCATTCAAGAGGGTACCATCGATATCGTTATCGGGACCCATCGGCTTCTTCAAAAAGATATTCAATTCAAGGACTTGGGATTGTTGATCCTGGATGAAGAGCAGCGTTTTGGAGTCAAGCACAAGGAGAGGATCAAGAGCCTGCGCGCCATGGTGGATGTGCTAACCCTTACCGCCACGCCCATTCCCCGCACGTTGCACTTGTCGTTGTTGGGAATCCGCGACATCAGCCTTATTTCCACGCCGCCGGAACAGCGCAGGCCCATTGCGACTTATATTTGCGAGTTCGACGATACGGTCATCGCCGAGGCGATACGCAAGGAATTGAGCCGCAAGGGGCAGATTTTCTTTGTGCACAACAACATCTTCAACATCGAACGGATCGCTAATCACCTGCAACGCCTCGTGCCCGAAACACGTCTGGCCGTGGCCCACGGCCGCATGCCGGAAGATCAACTGGAGCAGGTCATGCTCGATTTTATGCAGCGCCGGATCGATATGCTGGTATGCACCACCATCATCGAATCCGGACTGGATATCACTTCGGCCAACACCATTTTGATCAATCGGGCAGATCTTTTCGGTTTGGCCCAGATGTATCAGTTGCGCGGGCGGGTCGGGCGCGGCGAGGAACAAGCCTATGCGTATCTGTTTATTCCAAGTGAAACCACACTGACCAAAGATGCCCAAAAAAGGCTCAAGGTCCTGATGGAGCACAGCGATTTGGGTTCCGGGTTTCAAATCGCCATGAGCGACCTGAAAATCCGCGGCGGCGGCACCATTTTAGGCGCCTCCCAATCGGGCCATATTGCCGCAGTGGGCTATGACATGTTTCTGCGTCTCATGGAAAGCTCTATTGCGGAAATCAAAGGGGAGCCTATGCAGGAAGAACTGGAACCCGAAATCAATCTTCCGATTGCGGCTTTCCTGCCGGAAAATTACATCTCCGATATCGATCAACGACTCTCCATTTACCGGCGTCTGGCGCGCATGACCGATCTGAAGGAGATCAGCGCCCTGAAGGCCGAGTTGGAAGATCGTTTCGGTCCTGCGCCCGACGAAGCCGGCAATCTGTTGCTTAAAATCATGCTCAAGGTATTGGCCGTGCGTGCCGGGTGCAAACGCCTGGACTTGACCGATACCCATTTGCAGATTCACTTTTCCGAAACCCATCAGGTCAAACCGTTCGGCATCGTCGCCATGGTTGCCGCTGGCGGGGATAAATACCGGTTTACGCGCGATCATCTCTTCAGGGCCGAATTGGTTGCGGGGCCGCCGAAGGCCCTCATGGCCCAAGCCAAAAACATCTTGATCGAAATAGCCCGACATGTTAATCAGTAAATTGTAAAAAAACAAATAGTTTGAACGTTTACAGGGCCTCGTGCGACCGATCGAATCCAGGTGTGCATAGTGATGGAATGCAAGGAAAAATCAATACCGGCGACCGAAAATCGGTCCTGCAGCAAAAAACGGATCATAACGGTCGCCTTGGCCCTGGTCGGGCTGCTGATCTGGACGGGTTGCACGCGGAAAAAGGCGGAAGAGGAATATCTCATCCGCGTGCGTTCGCACGCGCTTGGACTTGCGGAATTCCATCAGGCCGTGGAAGCGGCCGGTGAGGAGGCGTTTGCAGGAGACCGCAACGTCGAACCTGCGGCTTTGAACGATCTTCGAATGCGCATTCTGAATCAACTGACCGAAGAGCTGATGATTATCGCTTTTGCCGCGGATCACAGGATAAAGATCACAGACGAGGAGCTGGACAGCGCCGTGAATGTCATCAAAGCCGATTATCCCGATGCAACCTTCGAAGAAACATTGCTCGAGAATGCCGTTTCATTTCAATTCTGGCGGAATCAATTGGCCACCCGGTTGTTGATCGAAAAAGTGATCGCCAAGGAGTTGATCGGTCCGGTTCAGATCACCACCGATGATATTGCGCAATATTACCACACCAATTACCCCCAGGGGGTCCCGGCTGGAGAAAACGCCGACGACATCAACCGGCGCATCGTCACACATTTGCGCCGGCAAAAAGCCGAATCGGCCTACAAAGAATGGATCGAAAAGTTGCGCCAGTCTTATCCCGTCGAAATCAACCGGCAGGTGTGGAACAAACTGATCGGGGAGACCCATTAACTCATCCATCCTGAAAAGGGCTGGGGCAAATGCGAATCAGGAGAACGTCTGGTGCTAAAACATATCTTTCACTATAAACTCGGATTTTGGCCAATTCTCTTCACCCTCGGGCTGTTGTGGGGTCTACTTCTGGGACCCTTGCCGTCCCGCGCGGACTTGGTGGATCGAATCGTGGCCATCGTAAATGATGATATTATTTTGTTTTCCGAATTGGACAAGGCCATCGCGGTTTATCAGCAGATGCTGAAAGATTCGGGGTACTCCGACGACCGGCAGCGCCTTTCACGCGATCAACAGTCTCAATTGTTGGAAAAGATGATCAGCGACAAGTTAATCGATCAGGAAGCCAAACGTCTCGGCATCGCCATCGGTGAAGAAGAAGTCGATCGCACCATCGAACGCATCCGGCAGGTCAATCAAGTATCCAATGAAGAAATGCTTCGGTTGTTTAAGCTCAAAGGCATGACCTATGATGAATACCGAACGCAGATCAGGGAGCAACTGATGCAGTCCCGGATCGTCAACCGTGAAGTCAAGTCGAAGGTGGTCATCACCGATGAGGATGTGAAAAAGTATTATCAGGAGCATAAATCCCGCTATGCCGGGCAGACCAAATACCACCTCAAACAAATTCTGATGCAAGTACCATCCAGTATGCCGGATGAACGTGAACGGGTGCACCGGCAAATGCAGCAATTGCGCGAGCGCTTAAACGGCGGTGAAACATTCGCCAATTTGGCCAAGGTTTACTCCCAAGCGGCTACGGCTGAAGAGGGGGGCGACCTGGGGCTCTTCGAAAGCCGATTGCTGGCGGACAATATCCGCCAGGCGCTGGAGGGCCTCAGCGCCGGTGAATTTACCGAAGTCATCGAGACGGAACAGGGATATCAACTGTTTTATGTCGAAGAGGTTGTCCAGGCAGGGGGCAAAAGCTTTGAAGAGGCCAAAGAGGAAATCCATGAAAAGCTTTCGGCCGAAGTGACGGAACGCAGATTCGAAGAATGGTTTAAAGTGCTGCGCGCGCGCGCGCACATCGAGATATTGGATTGATTCTGAATGATGCCTGAAGAAAATTCCTGCGATGTAGGTTCTTATCTGCGGAATCACCGGCGTTCCAAGGCGATACCCCTGGAGGCGGTTTCGCAAATCACCAAAATTAGAACGGCTGTCCTCCGGCAGATCGAAAGTGGTGATCCGAAACAAATGCCGCCTGCGACCTTTACCAAAGGATTTTTGCGGGCGTATGCCGAAGCTGTCGGGGCCGATGTTCAGGAGGCCTTCCGACGGTACGAATCCAGTTGCACCCAGCATGCACGCGAAGATCAGATACAAGCTCCTCCACGAAGAGCCCGCAGTGTTTTTTGGAGCCGCTTGCTGCCGGCGGTTGCGGTTTTTACCTGCTTGATTGCGGCAACCCTATACCTCGCGGATCGGATGAGACCTGCCGAGCACAGCGCGCCGCCAGTGCCGTCCCTTGAAAAGAAGAAAATTCCGTTGCCCCAAGTTGAACCGGTGCCGACTGCCGCCGATGCAGTGGCATTCAGCAACACCGTTGAAAGGAATGAATCCGCAAGCGTTCTCAAGCCCACCGGTGATGCTGCGGGATCGGCCACGCGGCATGAAGCCGATTCAGCGGATTTCGAACAAGACTCGACCCAGACTGCAATGCCCGGGACATCGGTCCAGAGGGGCAATCTGCGCGCGAATGACGCGATCGACTCCGCGCAGAAACACGGTCTTCACCAAAAACAAACGTGGATCCTTCAATTAAGCGCTGTGGAACTGACCTGGCTGAAAATTGTCCGGGACGGTGGTCCTCCCAGAGAAATAACGTTGTATCCGGATGATCAAGTTACGCTTGAGGCCCAGGACAACTTTGATTTGCTGATCGGCAATGCGGGCGGCGTGCGGTTGCGGCTCAACGACGAAGTGGTCCAAATTCCAGATCAGAGCGGCAGGGTGGTTAGGCTTCAATTGCCTAGAAGCCGGTGAACGGCCCCTGCTTTCCAAAATGGGAGCATTTAAAATTCAATATGCTAAAAGCAAGACCCCCTCACCATCGATTTCGAGAGGGTTTGGTCCAAGGGGGGCGGATATGGGTTGAAATATGCCCTCAATGGATGAGCGTTAGATACAAACCATCAAGAAAAACATGACTCATTACACTTCACCCGCCATCGTCTTGCGTCGTCGGGAATACGGCGATTTTGACCTGATCCTGACGGTCCTGACCCCTGACAACGGGCTGTGCACATTAATCGCCAAGGCCGCCAAGAAATCGAAGAAACGATTCCCCGGTATATTGGAGCTCTTTGCCGGATTGCAAATTGTCTATCACCAGGGGCGTGGAAAGGGAATGCCGGTTCTGGAGGAGGCAACCCTTGAGGATGCCTATAGCGTCGTGCGCTCCGATATTATGAAGACGGCCTACGCCAGCTATTGGGTTGAACTGGTTGTTTTGTGGCTGGAAGCGGGCCAGGCGCGTCCGGATGTCTATGCACTGCTGTCTTTTGTGCTGGACGGGCTGTCCAGGGGGGCCGCATCGGGACCCTTATTAAACCTTCTGTTCCAAATGCGCTTCATCGGCCAGGAAGGATTGCGCCCGGTGCTGGAGCGCTGTGCATGCTGCCAGAAAGCGGTTGAACAACTTGCTCAGCAGCAATTTTGCATCGATCTGACCCAAGGGGGGATTATCTGTCATGCCTGCGCATCTCCAGTTGCGAACCATCTGCGGCTGGGCAAGGGAACGCTCAAGCAGTTGTTATGGATGGCCGACGGCCCGGCCTCCAAAGCGTTGAGGGTGCGTTTCACTGCCTGGGCCATGGCGGAAGCCACTGAATTCCTGGAGGCTTTTGTACCTTACCATATCGGGCGAATGCCTAAAAGCTTGGGATTTCTGCGGCAAGTGCGCAGTCGGGCGCCTGCCTGAGTTTTTTCGGGTGTCGTCGCAACAACGCGATCCGATTCGACCCCGCGATTATTCCGGAGATAATGTGCATGAGCAATATTAAATCTTGTCTCGAACAAGGCCCGGTTGAAACATCGGCCCCCTGCCGCATCGATATGGGCGGAACTCTTGATTTGAGCACGTTTCACCTGCCGTTGCGCCATATGGGGCCCTGTACGTTCAATGCGGCCCTGGACCTGAGAACGCGGGTGCGTATCAGTCCTTATACCAAAGGAAAAATCAGGATCAGTTCGCGTGGTTTCAATGATCTCGAAGTGGATGTTGCCCACGCGCCGTTTGATCACCCGCTGGGGCTGATAGTGGCGGTGGCCGCCTACTATGGGGCCGATGGAGTCCATATTGAAATCGATTCGGCATCACCGCCGCGCAGCGCTTTGGGCGGCTCTTCGGTGGCAGCCGTCGCCTTGATATGGGCGTTTGCTAAAGCCTTGGACCGCAGCGGGCATCCGATGCCCCGGTTGCATCAGGTCGCGCTGCTCGCCCATGCCATTGAACAAAGTGTCGCAGGTGTGCCCTGCGGCATTCAGGACCAATTGGCGGCGGTTTATGGCGGTGTGAACGGCTGGTACTGGCCGGCCGAACCGGGCGCGCTTGCATTCGAGCGCCAGGAGATCGTGCCGGCCCAGGAATGCCGGGCATTCTCGGCACATCTGCTGGTGGCCTATTGCGGCGTGCCGCATGCGTCCAGGGACATCAATGGGACCTGGGTGCGCGATTTTTTGGCCGGACGCTACCGCGAGGAATGGCGCCGGATAGCGTCTTTGAGCCGTCTGTTCATTCAAGCATTGGCGAGCGGGCAGTTTGGGCAGGCCGCTGCCATCATGAACCAAGAAACCGATTTGCGTCTTCTCATGACCCCCGATGTGCTGGATGAGATCGGCCGCCAACTGGTCGGTGAAGCCCGCCGGCTGCAATGTGGCGCGCGATTCACCGGCGCTGGCGGGGGTGGCTGTGTATGGGCCATCGGGGAGCTTTCGCAGGTCCGGTCACTGGAACCCGTATGGCGGCAGATCCTGTCGCAGCGCCGTGAAGCGATGATCCTGGAAACGTCCGTCGCTGTCAATGGCGTCTTGTGATTATGCACTGTTAGTGCTACACACTGCCCTATTTTGTCTGTATTTCCCCAACGGCTCAAAGCCAGGCGGTTGAATCGGCAGGGCCTACTGCGCCCGCCAACAAGCACATGGATACGAGGAAGAAGCATGTTTTTTCAAGACGTGATCATGGCATTGCACAAATTCTGGTCCCGCAAAGGCTGTCTTCTGGTGCAACCCTACGATATGGAGGTGGGCGCGGGGACGTTCCATCCCACCACCTTGTTGCGGGCGTTAGGTCCCGAACCGTGGCGTGTGGCTTATGTACAGCCCTCGCGACGTCCTACCGACGGGCGCTATGGTGAAAACCCTAACCGGCTGCAACACTATTACCAGTACCAGGTCATCTGGAAACCGTCACCACAAGATGTTCAAAAGATCTACCTGGACAGTTTGAAGGAACTGGGCATCGATCCCCTGGAGCACGATATCCGGTTCGTGGAAGATGATTGGGAGTCGCCGACGCTGGGGGCTTCCGGTCTGGGTTGGGAGGTATGGCTGGACGGCATGGAGATCACTCAGTTTACTTACTTCCAGCAGGCCGGCAGCATCGAACTGGCGCCAATCTCGGTTGAGCTGACCTATGGATTGGAACGCATCACCATGTATCTGCAGGGCGTCGACAATGTCTACGACCTGCTGTGGAACGAGACCACCCCTTACGGCAGCGTGCATCATCAGCAGGAGGTCGAGCAATCGACCTACAATTTCGAGGTGGCCGATGTACCGATGCTGCTCTCCCTTTTCGATCACTATGAAGCCGAATCCCAGCGCACGGTGGCCCGCGAACTGGTGCTGCCGGCCTACGAGTATTGCTTGAAGTGCTCGCATACCTTTAACCTGCTGGATGCACGCGGCGCCATCAGCGTCACCGAGCGCACCGGTTATATCGGCCGCATTCGCAACCTGGCCCGGGCCTGTGCGGAAGCGTATCTCAAACAGCGCGAACAGATGGGCTTCCCCCTGCTTGCCCGTTGAGCATTCCGCCATCCGACACTTCCCCGTGTCGCTATTCCTTTTGAGGTCGTATGGAAACTTTACTGCTTGAAATCGGGACCGAAGAAATGCCGGCCGGCTATATTCAGCCGGCCTTGGATGCGTTGGCGTCCGAGTTGATACGCAGGCTGAACGTTGCCCGGATCGACCACGGTGCTGCCCGCACCCACGGTACGCCCAGGCGATTGGCGGTGGTGATCGAGGCGGTGGCCAAGCATCAGAAGCCGGTAACCGAAAAAATAGTAGGCCCCCCCGAGCGGGTCGCCTTGGATGCCGAAGGCCGTTTCACCCTGGCAGCTCAAAAGTTTGCCGAAAAAGTGGGCTTGCCCATCGATCGGCTGAGTATGGTCGATACCGAAAGGGGCCGCTATTTGTGTGCGCTCGTTTCCGATAAGGGTGTCCGCACAAAGGATTTTCTCCTGCAGATACTTCCGGAAGTTATACTGGAAATGCCGTTTCCAAAAACCATGCGCTGGTCGGATCTGAACATCAGTTTTGCCCGCCCCATACAATCCGTTTTGGCTCTGTTGGGCAAAGCGGTCATTCCTTTCGCCCTGGGGCAAAGGATTAAAAGCGGCCGGTTTGCCTGGGGACACCGCTTCATGTACCATAAACGCGTACAGATTCAGGAGGCCGGCAGCTATACGGAGCGCCTGCGCAGCGCCCGGGTGATAGTCAGTATCGATGAGCGCAAGCAGATGGTCAGGGAGGAGATCGCGGCCGCGGCGGCGGCATTGGGTGGAAAAATCCTGCCGGATGAAGCATTGATCAATACGGTCACGCAACTGGTGGAAATTCCTTTTGCTTCGGGGGGACGCTTCAACAAAGAATTTCTGGAACTGCCGGGTGAGATCCTGATCACCTCCATGCGCGAGCATCAGAAGTATTTTGCGGTTGTAAACGATGCCGGCCAGTTGATGCCCTGCTTTGTTGCGGTCAACAATACGCGCGCTAAGGACATGGCCCTTGTGGCCAAAGGGCATGAACGGGTGCTGCGCGCCAGGCTGTCCGACGCCCAGTTTTTCTATCGCTCAGATCTGCAGCAGAAGATGGATGCCTGGAACGAACGCCTTAAGGGCGTGCTGTTCCAGGCCCAATTGGGAACCATGCATGCCAAGAGCCAGCGCGTTGAAAAGGTCATAACCCAATTGGCCGACCTCGCAGCACCGCAGCTGAAATCTCTGGCGGTGCGTGCGGCTCAGTTGTGCAAGGCCGATCTGGTCAGCCAGGTGGTTTTTGAATTTCCCAATCTGCAAGGAATCATGGGGCGCACCTATGCCGCTGCTGCCGGAGAGCATCCGGATGTGGCCGCCGCCATCGAAGAGCATTACCGACCGACCTATTCGGGGGGCCCGTTGCCAAAGACGCTGCCGGGCGCCCTGCTGGCCATTGCCGATAAGCTGGACACCATATGCGGCTGTTTTTCGGTTGGTTTGATTCCCACGGGGGCTTCCGACCCGTATGCGTTGCGGCGGCAGGGGATCGGCATTGTTCAAATCATGCTGGCCCATCGGCTGACTTTCTCTTTGCAATCGGCCATCGATTTTAGTTTGAAGGGTTTCCACCCGACCGATCCCAAGGCCACCGCAGAGGCCGTGCTTTCGTTTATTCAGCAGCGTATTGCCCATTTGCTGGCCGAAGAAGGATTTGCCAAAGATGTGATCGCCGCTGCGGTCAGCGTTTCGACGGACAACATCCCTTATGTTTGGCAGCGCGTGGCCGCTCTGCAGAACCTGAGAGGCGCACCCGATTTCGAACCGCTGGCCATCGCGTTCAAGCGGGCTGTCAATATCTTAAGAAAAAACAACGAGGCGATTCCGGACGCGCCCGAACCTGAACTGTTTGAAAATCCCAGCGAAGGATTTCTGTATGAGGCCTACCGTTCGGTAAAAGAAAAGGTCGCTCAACAGCTTGCGGCGGGTGATCCGGAATCGGCATTGCGCATTATTGCGGGCTTGCGCGGGCCGGTGGATCGCTTTTTCGAGGATGTGCTGGTCATGGCGGATGAGCAAACATTGCGTCGGAACCGCCTGGCCTTGTTGCAGGCCATCGCATTGCTTTTCGGCAGCATTGCTGATTTTTCCAAAATATCGGTTTAGATTGCATCTGCAACATATACTTTGACGATAAGAAAGAGAGGTCCATTCCATGCCCTATGATCCTTCCAAAGATGAACTATTGAAGCAATGGCGCTGCGAAGAAACCGGTTTGACTGTGTCGATTCAACGCTATGACAGCGGTGAAGCCAAGGTGCAAATCGGCCCTCGCATTCTGCGCCGCAAGGATGGCAGCGAACGTGCGCCCGCCAAAGCCGGCCGTTTGACCATCGAAGACGTGCTGTGGCTCTACGACATCATCGATGAAGTGAAGGCAGAGTTGACCGGTCTGGTGGGACCGGGGTAGATCGTTCTCGGATCTTGTGCTTTGGATTCAGATTGCGGATCCGGCTCGTCCGCCTCAGGTTTTTGTCATGACAATAGATACCGACCAACTTGCAAACCAGCTTGAAAAGTACAATGCCGCTTATCGTTCCGGTCAACCCCTGGTAGATGATGCGACCTATGATCGCATGGTCGAACAGTTGCGGGTTTTGGATCCCCGGCATCCTTTCTTGCACGCCATAGAGCCGGAACAATTCGGCGGTCGCAAAGAGGTGCGGCATCCTTATCCAATGCTCTCCCTGGAAAAGGCGTACAGCGATGCCCAATTGGAGCGGTTCCTCAACCGGGTTTTTAAAGAGGCCCGGGGGATCGGTGTTTCCCAGATAATGTTTAACGCCACACCTAAACTTGACGGGCTGGCCGCCCGGGACGATGGCAAGGTGTTGGCCAGCCGAGGCAACGGCCTGGTGGGCTATGATATTACCAACGCATTTGACAAAGGCGTGATACCCGTCGGCGGTCGAGGTCAAGGGTTGGGTGAGATAGTGGTCGTCAAATCGTATTTTGAAGCGCATCTGTCCGATAAATTCGAGCATCCGCGCAACATGGTGGTGGGTATTGTTTCCTCGGACATATTGAACCGGGATGCAGTCCAGGCCCTGGAGGAGGGCATGGTGCAGTTTCTACCCTACGGCCAATTGCCTTCCTGGCAGGGCGATGGAAATGCGCTGCTTCACAACATAGATAGCATCATACAAAAGTTTGCAGGTTTGGATTATCCCATGGATGGGCTGGTGGCTTCCGTCATGGATCAAAAACTCAAGCAGCATATGGGGGCAACGGCGCATCATTATCGATGGCAAGTGGCGGTAAAACGCAAGGGTGAAACGGCTGTTACCCAAGTACAATCCATTCAGTGGCAGGTGGGGCGGACGGGCAATCTGACGCCGGTGATGGAGGTCGTGCCGGTTGCCCTTTCCGGAGCCACCATTCGGCGGGTAACGGCCCATCATGCCGGTATGGTGGTCAAATTGGGTATTGGACCGGGGGCCCATATCGAAATTATACGCAGCGGCGAAGTAATTCCCAAATTGGAGCATGTGCTGGAATCTTCCGCCGATATTCCTATTCCGCAGCACTGCCCTGCCTGCGGACTGCCGTTAAGCTGGAAGGGAGATTTTCTGCGCTGCACCCACATGATCTGCCCGGCGCAGACCGAACAGCGCATCAGCCATTGGTTCCGCACCCTGGGCAATGCCGACTGGTTCGGGATCAAGACCATTCAGAAGATCACCACCGCCGGTTACGATACGCTTGAGAAGATCTACACCTTGAAGGAACCGGATTTTGTCGCGATGGGTTTCGGCCCGGTGCAGTCGAAAAATTTGGCTCAAGCATTACAGACCAGCCGAACGAAGCCTGTGGAAGATTGGCGCTTTCTGGCGGCTTTGGGGATACCTGATTTGGGCGTCGGCGACAGCCGTAAGCTGCTGCAGCACATCGCCCTCGAGGATCTACCGAAGGTGGATGCGGCACGTCTTGAACAGATCAGCGGTTTCGGAGCGATCACCAGTCGCTCGGTTGTCCAGGGATTGGCCGAAGTGAGCGGCACCCTCTTGCATATGCTGGCGCTGGGATTTAACCTGGAAAGAACAGCACCCGTCGGGGCGGTCGAGCAGGTGAACAGCCCTATTGCAGGAAAAAATGTGGTCTTTACCGGTAAGATGCAGCGCGGCAGCCGTGAGGACATGCAGGTTGAAGCCTTGCGTTTGGGTGCCCATGTGCAGTCGGCGGTCAGCGGCACGACCGATTATTTGATCTGCGGGGAGAAGGTCGGCGCCACCAAGCGCGGCAAAGCCGCGCAAATGGGGGTTCGTACGTTATCGGAAGAAGAGTATTACCAGCTTATCCAGGCACAATCCTCATCGTAATCGAAAGCCGGTACGATCAAAGGTGGAGAGACCAGCAACCCGCCATTTTCATGAAAGGCAGGTGGATACGATGACCGAGCACGGCAGAGCCCATGTCATCATTTCCGGCAGGGTTCAAGGGGTCTTTTTCAGAATGGAAACGCGTCGTACAGCCGAACGGCTGGGGGTTGCGGGATGGGTCCGTAACCTGCCGGACGGCACGGTCGAGGCTGTTTTTGAGGGGTCGCCGGAGGCGGTCCAAAAGGCCGTCGAGTGGTGCCGCAAGGGGCCCGCCAGGGCTGAAGTAAGGGATGTGCGCACCACATGGGAGAAAAGCAGCGGTGAGTTCGGTGGATTTAGAATCCAGTAGCCCGCGACACTTAAAAAGTGGGTTTCTTATCACCTGTAAAAAAGCCAAGGCGGTTCGGGTGTTCAGCCACCAAACCGCCTTGGCTTTCGATCTTCTGGATAGCAAAAGAAAAGATTAAAGAGCTTCCTTGAGTTTCTTGCCCGGACGGAATTTCACCACATTGCCGGCTTTGATCTTGATTGCTTCGCCGGTCTGCGGATTGCGTCCTTTTCTGGCTTTGCGGCGGGCCTTGGAGAAAGTGCCGAAACCGACAAGGGATACTTTGCCATCTTTTTTCTTGAGTGTTTTGGTTACTGAATCTACGAAGGAATTCAGTGCAGCCGTGGCCGCGGCTCGGGAAATACTCGCATCACTGGCCATTTTTTCGATGAGTTCTGCTTTGTTCATGTCCTCGTTCTCCCCCCGTTGAGTGATTGCCAACCAACCCTATATGTTCGCCTATTATAGCAGCCTTTGGAGACTGTCAACATAAAAAGCCGCGTGCGGTCAGGCTTTTACGCAGATCAAAACAGCGCATCGACGAAATGTTTTGCATCAAAAGACTGCAGATCTTCGATGGTCTCCCCTACGCCGATGTAAAGGAGGGGTAACTTCATTTGCCGGCAGATACTGATCACAATTCCGCCTTTGGCCGTTCCGTCCAATTTGGTGAGGGCCAGCCCGGTAATTCCCAGCGATTCGTGAAACAGTTTGGCTTGCGAGATGGCGTTTTGACCGGTTGTGGCATCCAGCACGAGCAGAATCTCATGCGGGGCGTCGGGTATTTTCTTTTGGATGGTGCGTTGTATTTTCTTCAGTTCTTCCATCAGGTTGATCTTGGTATGCAATCGGCCCGCCGTATCGATATAGACTCTATCGATGCCTCTGGCCAGCGCGGCTTCCACACTGTCATAGGCCACGGCGGCAGGATCGGCATTGTCTTTGCGCCTTAAGAAATCAGCGCCGGCCCTGTCGGCCCAAATGGCCAATTGTTCGGCTGCAGCGGCGCGAAAGGTATCGGCCGCTGCAATCAGAACTTTTTGGCCGGCCTGGACGTCTTTGGCGGCCAGTTTGCCGATGGTCGTTGTTTTGCCGACCCCGTTCACGCCGACGACCATGCTGATGAATGGTTTTTGAAATGCCGAAGGCCTCGGGACAGCCGTTTCTCTATTGAACAATGCAAGGATTTCCTCCTTGAGCAGCTGCTTTAAAGCTTCCGGACCTTCGACTTTGGACGCTTTCCGGCCGATGGAATCCATCAGGTCCATGACGGTCTGTATACCGATATCCGCAGTGACCAGCAATTCCTCGATCTCTTCGAGCATTTCATCATCAATGCGATTCTTTCCCCTGAAAAGATCTTCGATGTCGGTGTTCAGAAAATCACGCGTCTTGGTTAGGCCTCGTTTTAGACGCGCCAGAAACCCCTTGTTCGATGAAGAGGTCAATTGATCCTGTCCGGAATCGCTTTCGGTATCCCGCAAATCTAAGCCGCTGCCGGTACCGGCTTGTTTTTGAATTCCAATCCGCTCCTCGACGGCTGGTTCCGAAGAGATGTCCGCCGAAGGTCTTTTTTCAGAAGTATCTGGTTTGTTCTTCTTTTTGAACCAATCAAACGCCATATGTTCTTACCTGTCTTATGCTGCTTTGGTTTGCAGATTGACCGATACCACCTTGGAAATACCTTTATGCTCCATGGTGACACCGAAGAGCATTTCTGCAAATTCCATGCTTTTTTTGTTGTGCGTTATCATGATGATCTGGGACTTCTCACCGATGACCTGCATCAGGTTGTTGAAACGAACCACATTGGCTTCATCCAAGGGGGCATCGATTTCATCCAGCAGGCAGAAGGAGGTCGGACGAATCAGAAAGATGGCAAAAATAAAGGCGATGGCCGAAAGCGCTTTTTCACCGCCGGACAGCAAACTCATGCGGGTCAGTTTTTTGCCCGGGGGATGCACCAGATATTCTACGCCGGTTTCCAGCGGCTTGTTGGGGTCGGTCAGCTCAAGTCGTGCCGAACCCCCTTCGAACAGTTTGGGGAAGACCTCTTTGAGCTTTTCGTTAACCTGTTCGTAGGTCTCCATAAAGCGTTCCTGAGTGATGCGGTTTATTTTGCGAATGACTTTATGCAGATCTTCAATGGCCTTAACGAGATCGTCGCGCTGGGTGCTGAGAAAATCAAAGCGTTCCTTGAGTTCTTCATATTCCTTAATGGCGCCCAAGTTTACTTCTCCGATATCGGCCAATTGCGAACGCAGTCTCTCTAACTCCTGCTCCATTTCAGCAACGGACATGTGCAGCTCTTGGTCTTGACCATGTTGGGCATGCAAAGCGGCAATGGAAATATGATAGCGTTCCTGAACCTTGCCGGAAATCATATCTTGCCGGATGCGCTTTTCCGAAAGATCAAGTTCCAGTATGCGCATTTTCTCCAAGGTTTTCCCCCGTTCGGATTGAATCAGAGCGAGTTTTTCATCACTTTGCTTAAGGGCGGCGTCAATCGAGGTATATTCGGATTCGTTTGCCGCCATGGTCTCTTCGAGCCTTTTAAGATCTTCATACATGCGTTGCAAAGTGCTTTCATGGGCGGCGGCTTTTGCCGCGGAGTTTTCGTATCTGTCCTTTTTCTGGCGGATTTCCAGCCGAAGTTGTTCGAGTCGCGAGTGGATGTCGCGTTCGAACTCTCTGAGCCGCTGAAGGGTATGATTGCCGTGCTCCAATTTGGCCTGCAAAGAAGTGAGCTGAAGTTTCAAATCCACCACTTTTTGGTTATGGGACTCCAACTGCGATGCAATCTGTTCAATTTCCCTGGTCGTTTCAACGCTGCGTGCCTGTATTTGCTGAACGCGGGCGGCAATTTTGGATAAATTCTGATTGTATTTGCCTATTTCCTCATCCAGATCGCTCTCCTCGCCCATGAGCTGTTCTTGTTCCAATTGTATGATGTCCAGGTGACGCCGGGCATTCTTAAGATCCTCGCTGAGCCGGTACAAATGTTTTTCTACTTCCATTGCTTCCTCGGAAGCACTGTTTTTCCCTGAAATGGCTTGCTGCAGTTCTGTTTCCAGCCGGCGAACATCTTCTTCCATCTGTTGTTGGCATGTCGCGGCGGCCAGCGCTTCGCGGTCCAATTGCTCCGCATGTTGGATCAGCCCTTTGAGCTCCTTCTTTTTGGCGAGAATGCCGGGAAGCTGTTCCTGGCTTCCACCGATGAGTATCCCCTGATGGGAAACAACATCGCCCTGGGGTGTGACAACGGTTTGGAGGCATCCATTGCGATTGAACAACGCAAGGGCCTCCTGCATTGTCGGCATGACAGCCACGTGTCCGAGCAATGCTTCGGCGATTGGCTGAAAATCGGGTCGTACTGCAACGTGGTTGAGCAGGCGGTGCTGCTCGGCAGGGGCCTGCCCCCCCGAGGCCAGGGCTTTGATGCTGGAGATGGGGATAAAGCCGCTCCTTCCCGCGTTGCTGCTTTGCAAATACTCAATGGCCGCGACGCCGGCCCCTTGATTGTCCACCAGAACATATTGGAGTGCTTCACCCAGCACGGCCTCGACTGCATTCTCAAAACCCGCAGCGGGCTCGATAAGGTCTGCCAGCAATCCGATGATGCCGTCGAGTTCGTTTTTTGGGCCATTATCCCCGCCTGTCTGGTCAAAAACGCGCCGGGCACGCATGATCGCTTTGACACCGTCGCGATACCATTCGAAATTGGCCGCCATTTTCTTCAAGGTGGCCAACTGGGAACGCGTTTTATTGCGTTCCAGTTCCAAAGTCTGGGTTCGCTTGACCTGGGCGCCCAATTCGGCCGAGTGCTTGGACAGCTTGCTTTTAAGCTCGTTGATCCGGTGTTCAAATTCGGCGACGGAGGCTTTGATCGCATCCAGTTCTTTTTGTGCCTCAGCGTGGTCGTTTTCCGTTTTGACCTTTTTTTGGGAAGCCAAAGCGACTTCTTCGTCGATGCGCTTGAGACGCCGTTTCAAATGGTCTTTATTATTGGCCGCAGTCTGGTAGATATTTTTATAGCGGGCCTCCTCCGCCACCAACTGCATGAGACTGTTTTTATTTTCTTCAGCCAACTGGTTCAAGCGCGCCAATTGTTCCTGAAGCCCCTGGGAGCCGCTCCGCTCCTGCTCGACAGCGGATTTGAACCGGTTGATATGATCTTCAAGATGCCGATTTTCCGCTTCGACCTGATCTACCTCCGTGACAATGGTGGCGGTCTTGGCGGTCAATTCCATGTGCGCTTGTTCCAAGGATTCAATTTCGGTGCGCAGACGATCACTTTCACTTTTCAAGTGCACGCGTTCGGCTTCGATGCGGTCGATTGCGCGCTGGTTTTCAAAACGATGGGACTTTTGATCGGATATCTCCTGGTTTTTTTGCCATCGTTTCAGTTTGATATCTTCAATCGCGGCATCGATCTTCTTGATTTGGGTAACCTGCGCCAGGTCCGTATCCTTGAGTTCCTTGACCAGTTTTTCGGTTTCCTGGATCTGACGGCTGTATTCGTCAAAATGGGCGACCAGCAGGTGCGTATCGATCTTCTTGGCGCGCTCCTGGTATTGTTTGTAGCGTTCAGCTTTTCTGGCCTGACGCTGAAGGCCTGCCATCTGGCGGTTGACTTCGGCAATGATATCGTGGATGCGCAGCAAATTCTGCTCGGTGGCCTTGACTTTGCGCAAAGCTTCATTTTTGCGGAATTTATAGCGGGTGACCCCGGCCGCTTCTTCAAGAAACAGGCGCCGTTCATCCGGGCCGGCGTCGATGATCGCGCCGATGTTACCCTGCTGGATGATCGCGTAGGTGCGTGTGCCTACGCCGCTGCCCATAAAAAGATTGAAGATGTCTTTGAGCCGGCACGGTTGTTTGTTGATTAAGTATAGGCTTTCGCCGGAGCGGAACAGTCGGCGCGTTACTGAAATTTCAGTGCACTCCCGGAACTCTTCAGGCGCATTGCCGTTGTCGTTGACCATGGTCAGGGTTACTTCCGCCATGTTGAGCGGTGGTTTCCCGTTGGCACCGGAGAAAATTACGTCCTCCATGCTTTTGCCGCGCAGTTGCTTAACACTTTGCTCGCCCATGACCCACCGCATGGCATCGATCACATTGCTTTTACCGCAGCCGTTGGGCCCCACGATGGCAGAAACGCCCGGCGGGAAATGAATGCTGGCCTTATCCAAAAAGGATTTGAATCCGACGATGTCCAGCCTGCTGATCTTCACGGTTTCCCCCCCTATAATACTTGCCCAATGTTAGGGCGCGTGTTATCCATCGATTGCGGCTTGAAATTGCTTATATTGGATCCGACCCATCAAAGCGAATGGGCACCCACAAGGAGCGCCAGCGAAGTACGCATTTTTCATATCAAGACGTAGATCCATTGTAAAGTGAAAAGCCCAACGGAGGGTATAAATTTGCTCGTTGAAATACCATATCTGGTGTTTGCGAGCCTGATCGAGAACCTCTTTGGGCGGCGCGCGGGCCGCTGTCGCCGGATGGATATTTACGCCTTTTCAGCATTGTGCCGTTTTTTAAAATCGCATCCAATCTGCTTGACTTGAGGACGAAAGGGCCGATATTAAAAAGCATATCGTGCACCCGGAATCGGGTCGTTTATCACATCCGGATTCATCGCCAAAAACTCATGGGGAGGCCCACGTGTCGCAAAAACCACCTGTCGATATCCGTATGTTGTTAGAAAGCCCCGAGATTCAGAGGGCAACTTCGCAATACAGCGAGCCGGCCATGGGGCGGCGCGCGTATCAGCCTCCGATATGTAAAGCTTTTCAGGGCGTCTATTCTAAAATTAGCCCCATCGAAACCTTTCGATTCGACATCAACCCCGAATCGCGCAGTCAATTGCCCGATATCATCGACCAGAAAGTACAGGCCGTTACGATAGAACAAAATCCGGACGACGCCTTCGTGCGTACTTACACACGAAGGCGAAGAATCGGGATCGTTTTTTCGGGCGGACCGGCGCCCGGAGGCCACAATGTGATCGCGGGGCTTTACGATGCGGCCAAGCGCGCCAATCCAGCCAATCGAATTTTCGGTTTTCTGGTCGGCCCGGATGGCATCATCGAGAACGAATATGTCGAACTGAACGATCAAATCGTGGATGGCTACCGCAATTTGGGCGGCTTTACCATGATCAAGACCGGCCGTACCAAAATCGATACACCGAAGAAAATGGCCCTGGCTAAAGAGACTCTCCTGGCCTTAAAACTTGACGCCTTGGTGGTCGTGGGCGGCGATGATTCCAATACCAATGCGGCTTTTTTATCTCAAGAGCTGTTCAACGAAATGCAGATTATCGGCGTGCCCAAAACCATCGACGGCGACATCCAGGTCAGGGACGCGGACGCCAATGTGCTCTGTGCCATGTCTTTCGGCTTCCACTCAGCCGCGCGTGCGTTTGCTTTGGCGATCAGCAATTTGAGCAATGACAGCAGCTCCGATATCAAATACTGGCATTTCTGCCGGGTCATGGGCCGGGTGGCCAGCCATCTGGCCTTGGAGGTGGCTCTGCAAACCCATGCCAATATTACTTTGATCGGTGAAGACCTGGCCGATTATGTGGATCGGCAGCGCCTGGAAAAATCCAAAGCGCAGGGCACAATTGATTATACGGCCTACGGCATGACCTTGCGGCATTTGTCGCGGGTCATTTGCAATGCCATTGTGAGTCGCGCAGCTGTTGGTAAAAATTACGGCATTGCCGTCATTCCAGAAGGTATTTTGGAATTCATCAACGAAATTGAAGTGTTCATTATCAAACTCAACACGATCATCGCGCATTACAACACGACCCATGACAAGGATTTCCACACCAGTTTTCCGCGTTTGGATGAAAAACTGGATTACTTGGGACATCTGGTCAACGATACCCCTCCGGGCCTGGCGCCCAACATATGGAATTCCCGCGATGATGAGCTTTTCAATGATCTGCCCGCATTTTTTCAGGAAGGATTGCTTACCGAAAGAGACAGTCACGGCAATTTTCAGTTTTCGCAGGTTCCCACCGAAAAAGTTCTGCTCGATCTGGTCAAGGATTATCTGAAGATATTACGCGATCAGGGCAGGTACAAAGTTGGTATCCAGAAAGATTGGTACGCCAAGGTGTTAAAGAAAGCCGGCCTTGCCCCCGAACACTATGGCCCCATTTTGTTCAGGAATTTTGGTAAATCCGAATTTCTGCTCGTAAAGGAAACCATCATCTCGCTGCGAACGCTAAAAAACGCGCTGATTCAAGCCGGCGCTATAGGCGCGGATGACCGCATACCCGCGGCAATCGAAAAAATTTACAATGCGTCGGTACCAAAATTTAAGACGCAATCCCACTTTTATGGCTATGACGGCCGGGGCACGGATCCGACCATGTTCGATTGCACCTATACCTATAATCTGGGTTTAACGACTTTCAGCTTGATTGCCAATGGCGCTACGGGGCTGATGGCGGCGATTCGCAACCTCGAACATGGATTTGCCCGCTGGGAACCGATCGGCATTCCCATAGCCCCTCTGATGCGCCTGGAAGAGCGTATGGGGCGCCTTTCGCTGGTATTGGAAAAAAGTATTGTGGACATCAACTCCCCGGCCTTTCAGATCGTGAAAGCTTTCCGGGAAAAATGGCTGGCGGCATCTCCATCAGAAGATCAATTCAGGCGTCCCGGTCCCATCTGCTTGCACAGCGACAATGAGGAGGATCGCCCTATTACCTTGCTCATTAATTCGATCGGTCAGGGCTATGATCCACCATCGATGGGCTAATCGCTTTGCAGAACCGCGATATAGAACCACTGCGGTGGGTTTGACGTCCTGAAATTCTGTCGAACAATGGACGGGCTTTCCCTACCATACACCACCGTGCCCCATGTCCAACGGAGAAATGGTGGACGATCCAAAAAAAACTCCATTGCCCCCGGCCTGCGAAGCTGATGCCGCTCTTCGTTGTCGAAACAAGAAAGTTAGCTGGTACACTGTCTGCCGGTTACGCAAGAGGTCGGCGTGCGCCAAGCATGGGATGAAAACGACCGGTCCCAATCGGCAACTGCTTACGCCAAGGTCGACTCGATTCTCTAACGGCCGCTTACGGCGTCCATTCCGGGAAGCGCACCATCTAAAGCGTGCTTTGTCTATTCAAAGGCGTGTTCATGCGGATCTGCGCCGCAGCGAAGCCCAGTTCCGCGCTTTAGTGGAGTCATCGGCCGATCATATTTTCATGCTGGACCAAAAAGGTACCTACCTGTTCAGCAACGACCAAGTCAGGCAATTCGGCATGCGCACCGGCCGGGAGCTGATCGGCCGCAGACTGCAGGATGTTTATCCCAACGATGTATATTTGTTGTACCGTGAAAAGGTTAAAGAGGTTCTATCAACAGGGCGGGTCGTAACGTTTGACCACGACAAAGAGACAAACAAAGGCCGCCAATATCATCAGGATACTCTTTTCCCCATTTATCGCGGCAATCACATACGGGCCGTGGGAGGTATTTGCCGTGACTTATCGGAACAAAAGAAGATAGAGAAACAGCTCTTCCAGGCCCAAAAAATGGACGCCCTTGGAACCCTCGTGGCAGGCGCGGCACATGAAATCAACAATCCGATCAATCTGATGCAGTTCAATCTGCCGCTGTTTCAAAAGATGTGGCAGGATCTGATGCCCATGATGGATTCTGTATCCGAACATCTCGAAACAAAGAAGTTCGGCGGGTTGACCTACAGTTTTATCAAGCAAAACATGCTCCAGCTGATAGCGGATATGGAGATGGCCACCAATCGGCTGGCTCAAATCGTCAACGGGCTCAAGCAATTCTCACGCAAGAGCAATCCGGCCGACAAGTCGGAGGTACAGGTCAACAGTGCTGTAGAAAATGCGGCGCGATTGGCCGTTTCCACCTTGTCCAAATCAAAAACTGAACTAATCCTGGAACTGGCCTCCAATCTGCCCTATTTGCATGCCAACCTGCAAAATCTCGAACAGATCGTATTGAACTTGATGATCAATGCGTATCAATCCATTGATCACGATGGGGGATGGGTTAAAATCACGACCGGATGGCGTCCGGCTGATCGTGTCATCACCATCGAGGTCACGGACAACGGGCGCGGTATCAACCCGATCGTGGCCGGAAAGATCTTTGATCCGTTCGTTACCGACCGCCAGGCCCAGGGGGGGACCGGATTGGGATTGTCGGTCACCTACAACCTGGTCAAGGCCCATCATGGCGAGATAGCATTCAAGTCCCAACCGGGGAAGGGGACCACCTTCACAGTCGCCCTGCCGACGAGCGACAAGCGCAAACCAAAACGGATTATGGTGGTGGACGACGACTATGGGTTTCGGTCCCTGCTTATTCAAATCCTCTCCAGAAAGACCGCCTGCATTGCGGAAGGGTTTGCCGATGGTGCCGAAGCATTGATCCGCTTGGGAAGTAATCCGCCGGATCTGCTGATACTGGATATGTTTATGCCCCAAATGGATGGCTTGGGTGTATGCCGCGCCATCAAAAACGAACTTGGCCTTGAATCCACGCAGGTTGTGATTGTCACGGGTTTTCCACAGCATCCCGATGTTTTGGCAGCCAAAAGGCTGGGGTTTAAACAAATCTTCTTCAAACCGCTGGATATGGATAAATTCATTCACATCATCCAAGAAATTCTCGATGCAAAACCTGTCTAAAAAATCCCCGATTTTAATTGTGGATGACGATGAAGGATTGCTCCTCGCCATGCGAGCCGCTCTGTTAAGCGCCGGGTTACCCGATCCGGCTCTGACATCGGACAGCCGGACCGTTTGCGGGCTGGTAAGAGCGCACCGTTTTCAGCTGGTGATTTTGGATTTGATCATGCCTCATTTGGACGGGTTGAAGGTGCTTCAGCAGATAAAACAGAGCTGTCCGGATACCGAATGCATCATCGTGACCGCAGTGGATGAAGTGGACATGGCGGTTCAGGCCATGCGGTTCGGCGCCTATGATTATTTGGTCAAGCCGCTCAACCTGGAACGCACCACAATTGCGATCGGCCACGCCCTGGAACGTTATCAACTGAGAAAGGGTATGGCGCTCTTCGAATCTCCTCAAAGCTTCTCGGATTTGAAGCATCCCGATGTTTTTGCGGCTATGGTGGCTAGAGATGAAGCCATGGCTCTGGTTTTCCGACAAGCGGAAATATGCGCGGAAAGCGACTACAACGTGATGATAACGGGGGAGACGGGTGTCGGAAAAGGCATGCTGGCACGCATCATCCATCAACTCAGTGCGCGCAGCAAGGGACCGTTTGTGACTGTCAACATGCCTGCGTTCAGCCAGTCGTTGTTTGAAGATGACATCTTCGGCCACATTCGAGGGGCCTATACCGGCGCCGTAGCAGATAAACAGGGTTTTTTCGAAACCGCCCAGGGCGGGACCCTCTTTTTGGACGAAATCACCGAACTGGCTCCGGCCATGCAAGGCAAGCTGCTTCGGGTGATTGAAGAGAAAGAGTTTTACCGGCTTGGTAGTACGCAAATCGTTCAAGTGGACCTGAGAATTTTGTCCGCATCCAATCGAGATGTCGCTGAAGCCATGGCAGCAGGCATTTTGCGCGGCGATTTATATTACAGACTCAACGAGTATCATATTCACATACCTCCATTACGCCGGCGGCCGAAGGACATTCCCATTTTAGCCAATCACTTTCTACACCTGCATGCTGCAAAAAACAGCAGGCGCATCAAACGAATTTCAGCGGAGCTGAGCAGTGCACTTCAGCACTGCCCGTTTCCAGGCAATGTGCGTGAGCTGGAAAATATGATCGCATCGGCCGTGCTGGTGGAAAAAGGAGAGGAACTGAGTTTGATGTCGGTGCAGGATTTGATTTCCATCCAGGTGCCATCGCCGACGGGTATAAAAGATTTCATTCCCCTGGATAAGATGCAGAAGTTTCACATTGATCGCGCTCTTCGATTGACGGGCGGCAATCGTACGCGGGCCGCCCGCCTTCTCGGCATCGGTCTGCGAACCCTGCAACGCAAGCTGAAACCTCTTTGACATGGATCAAAGCGCGCCAAAATGACCCTCAGGCATGGCAAAATGGCATACTCCGCAAGTCATTGACTTTTTGGAAGAAACAGCATTGCAGCAAAAAAAGCACGCCAAAATGACGCTGCCATTGTATCCACAGCGGGGTCGTCCTCGTTTTCCCCTTATGAAAAAAACCGCAGATCACTGGAAAATACCTCAAATTGGCGCTTGCGGCAGGCGTGGTATAAAAAATGCATCGATTAAAGCGCATCGGACTCGGCAAAGATTTCTAAAACCGGTCCGGCTCTACGCATATCCTTTTGCAGCGGTTGAGTATAGCCCGTGGGTACGACAACCAGTCGGTTATAAAGTCAGGACGGGTGTGGGGTGCGCTTTTTAATTGCTGGTGTGCCATGCCCACGGGCTTTCTCATTTACCCCGATCATTGGTCAAATCCCATCAAAGTGCGTCGGGTGTCCGAACGATATTGATATTTTCCCTGGTTTGCCTCCATTGATCCGACTTTATCCCTTGGCTTTGCCCATCCACAAATGGATTATGGGACCCCTGCCGATAGCGATACCGATTGCCCCCGGTATCTGTCGACATTGAGGCAACGCCAGCCAGTGCCGGACCTATCTGATTCAAGGCCGTAGGACAAACCTTCTCCAAAAATAGCATTGTTTTTTCTCGTAGGGCGGTAACTGAAACCGGTTCATAAATCGATTTCAGGCCGAAGATTACGGTTAAGTGTGCCATTGCATCAGTCGATGGAAGTTGATATGCAGGCTAAATTGCGCTCAGCTTGAAAAGAACCGTTCAATCGAGAACAGAATTGCGGCAAACAAGATCTGGGTGAAACAACGCGGAAGGCGACATGAGTTTCTCGGAAGCAGTTTTTAAAGTCGTGGATGTTTTCGGCTGCCCCTATTATAAAAAAGGCGATGAGTTCAAGATTTCGGGCAATGCGCTGTTGCTGGAGCACAACAAGGGCAACAAATTTATTTCCACGGCCATCATTGATCTGCCGCACAAAAGACGCGAGTGCAGAACTTTGATATCGCAATTGACCAAAATTCTGGTCGAGTACGAAAGGATCGACCGCATTCCCGACAGCAATGTTTCATGCGGCGAGTGCCACAGCGAAATCCGGCTGGAGCATAAAAAAGGGGCGGCCATCGCTTTGGTGGAAGATATCAAACAGCACAGTGCAGACGTCAATACCATTGCCGGCCTGCTCAGCAACTTCTCCATCTTCAAGACTTTGGACAATAAAAGCCTGAAAGATTTTATTTCGCTTTTGAGACTAAAAAAATATGCCCCCGGTGACTGCATCATCAGTAAGGGCGAACCCGGGAAGAAGCTTTATATCTTGTTGTCAGGCCTTGTGAATGTGTTGGATGATGACGGCAACAGTATCACCAAATTGCGCAGTGGAGAAGTCTTCGGCGAGATGAGCTTGATCAGCGGCGACCCGGTCGGCGCAACAATTAAGGTGATCGAGCCCACCACCGTGCTGTATATTCGTGGGCAGGATTTTCTGAAAGTATTAAACCGTTTTCCGTCCTTGCAGATGTATTTCGCCCGGCTGCTCTCCCGCCGTCTGGCCAAATCAAACGTGATGATTTCAAAGGAGTTTTCTTCCGGTATGACCGGTACCTTGACGCAGATGCCGCCGGTCGAGTTATTCCAGACTTTGAATTACAACCAAAAAACAGGTGTTTTGAAACTCAACCTGTCCAAAGGACCGGCCAGTCTTATGTTTCGTAACGGCGCCATCATCCAGGCCAAATACGGTCGTAAAAACGGTAAAGCCGCTTTTATCTCCATGTTGGCCGAAAAAAATGGGCGCTTCCAGTTTTTGCCAGGATTGGCGGAGCAGGAACTGAACTTGCCTGAATTGGGTATGTTCATGGAGCTGCTGATGGAAGGTTTGCGAAAACTGGATGAGGATGTCATGGTATAGACCAGCCCGGTACTTTTAACTTGACTTTAGCACCCACCTTGCGATTATATATCCTTAGTTTTTTTGAGAATTTTGCACATCATGCACCCGCGGCAGTAAAATGGGAAGGCATGATCGAACTCCGGCGTCGTGCTGAGAAATAAATTCTAGGCGAAAGCGTTGTAATTTCCGTTGTCTTTATTCGTGACTGATACCGACGGCTATTCCACTTGGATGCTGTAGTTGGGCTGTAGCATAGAATGAAGATGGGGGCTTTAAAAACGGATTGCCGCGTAGCCGACGTGCCCGCAAAAGGCACCATTCCACATCTTACACGGCACCGAACAGCCTGCTGCAACGGCCGCATGCGGCAAATGCAATCCGATCGTTTGTCCTGCGAAAAACCTTTCCTCCACGACAATAGCTTTACGAAGCTGTGCCCGTCCTATTATTTTTTTTATAGCAACCTCATTTTTGTTCCCAATCCGAGTTTAAACGCACGAAATGACGAGCTCTTTGCGGGGCCGCTTTATCGCACCACCGGCAAAACCGGAGGCCCGGTTAAAGAAATGCCGATTTTTGCCGATACCAGATCAAGTGTGACGGCCAGCAACAAAGTTTGCTCTCGATGGACTATACAGAATGGACAGTGAGCCAGACGGTCGATCAAAATGATACTATTCTGCGAGGAATGCGGCACCCGGCACGATATCGATGAAAATCGGATCAAAGGGGAGGTATATCGGTTTTCGTGCAATGGTTGCGGTGAAACGTTGATGGTCTCCTTGGCCAATAAGCAAGAAGGAAAAAGAGTCCAAGCGGCCTTGACGCATCAAATCCAGCCGGCCGCGAGCCCGGAAAAGATCCTGAAAATCCTGGTGGTGGATGACTCGAAATTGATTCGTAAGGTGCTGCGAGAAATTATCGAATCCGATGGCCGCAAACAGGTCGTGGGTGAAGCCGAAAACGGCAAGCAGGCTTTGGAATTTTTGGTGGGAGCGCAACCCGATGTCATCACGTTGGACATCAATATGCCCGTAATGGACGGCATCACCACTTTAAAACACATCATGATCAGCCGCCCCGTTCCTACCGTGATGATCAGCGCTTTGACAAAGGAGGGGTCCATGGAAACTTTCGAATCCCTCAAATACGGCGCGATCGATTTCCTCCCCAAACCCAGCAAAGTCAAAGGGGCTGATCTTCAGTCCCAGAAAACGGAAATCCTGCGCAAAATCGAGTTGGCGTCGGGTGTACAAATTGAATCGATCCGATATCTGCGCAGACCTTCCCAGAAAAAAGCAAATGACATTGGCGGATCAACCCCCTACACGTGTTGTGTGGCCATTGGTGTGGCTGAAGGCGGCTACGGCGCCTTGTTGAATGTGATTCCGCGAATAAAAGAGGATTTGCCCGGGGCGTATGTGGCTGTCATGCATCAACCCGCCCACCACATTGATGGTTTTTCCCGCTATCTGGATCAGTGCAGCCAATTGTCGGTACAACGTGCCGTCGATGGCACCAGGCTGCAGGGAGGAACCTGCTATCTGTCTGCCGCTACGGAGCAGGTCACACTGGTACAAGAGGGAGGGCAGAACCGTTTGAAGGTGAATTCATCTTCTGTCCCTGCTCCCATCGGGGCTATCGATATCCTGATGGGTTCGGTTGCCGAAGTGATGAGAGAGCGTGCCGCCGGGGTTCTTCTCACGGGGGCCGGAGACGATGGCGTGAACGGACTCGGGCGAGTCCTTCAAATGGGGGGTACAATACTTGTCCAGGACCCGCGCAGCTGCCTGTTTAAGGAGGCACCGATGAAAGCAGTGCACAAATACAGCGTGGAATATCTGCTCAGCGACAAACAGATGGCTTTTGCGATCAATGCTTTTATAAGGGCGCATAGCAATTAAGGAGAGATAACGATGAATGAAACCGCGGCCATTTCCAAAGAAAATCTGCCGGGGGCGGAAGATGCCATTCAGATGGTCGGTTTTGTTTTGGCCGGAGAGCTGTTCGGTGTGGATATTCTCATGGTGCAGGAGATTATCAAGGAAAGCGCGATCACCAGCATACCCGATTCACCGGACTTCATCGAAGGTGTCATCAACCTGCGCGGCAACATCATTCCGATTATCGATTTGCGCAAGCGCCTGAATTTGCCTGCGGCAACCAAAGCTCCTGACTCACCGTCCTGGACGCTTATCCTCGATATCGGCGGCAGGACCACGGGCTTTATCGTGGACCATGTCACCCGGGTGATAAAAATGCCCCAGAACGCCATACAGCCACCGCCCGAAATGGTGGTGAGCGCGCTAAAAAGCCAGTACATCAACGGTATCTGCAGATTGGATGAACAAATGATGGCTGTTCTCGATTTCAATCGCATTTTGGCGGTGGATGAATTCAAGAGGCTGGGCGCCCTTAAACGGCAACAGGCAAGATAGGGGCGGCGTTTGCAATCGCAGTTTGCATACGGGTGGTTCCGATTGCTCGATTGCCCTCGATAGAAGCTACTGCACACAAAGAATATGAACAGGGTGTATTTGAATGGGTAAAAAAATTCTCGTAGTCGATGATTCCTCCATCATGCGCAAAATGATCAGGCAAACCCTAGTGGATGAGCAGCATACGATCGCGGGGGAAGCCAAGAACGGCAAGGAGGCCGTCGAAGTATACAAGACCTTGAAGCCGGACATTGTCACCATGGATATCACCATGCGTGAAATGGACGGATTTGAGGCTGCAAAAGAGATCCTAAGCTATGATCCCGATGCCCGGATCATCTTTTTAACCAACTTGGATGAAGATAAGTACAGCCAGGATGCCAAAAACATTGGGGCCAAAGGTTATGTGAACAAGCACAATGCAAAGGCGATTGTGGATTTGATCAAGAGACTCTAAAGCCCGTTCCCGCGCATGTTCTTCCGTGCGGTGCGCAACCAGTGAATGGATTCATTGCGTTTTCAATGCGCCGAGCAAAGCGCCGGGCGGACAAAAGGAGAAGCGAATGAGCGACAACTCCTTGCTTCAGGATTTTATTGTTGAGACAGGTGAGCATCTTTCCGAAACGGAGCGCAATTTATTGCGTCTGGAGCAGCAGCCGGGGGATGCGGGGGTGCTCAATGAGATTTTCCGTTCGATTCATACGATCAAGGGATCTTCGGAATATCTGGGACTTGAACGCATTGCCGAGCTGTCGCAC
>QZKV01000009.1 GCA_003599575.1 Desulfobacteraceae bacterium
CCACCTTCCTGCTGGAACCGGGCCCGCAGGGCGAACCCGCGGGCTTCCCCACCCGTTCGCCACATTCTTGCCGGCCGGGCAGGCAGGGCGAACGAGGCCTCATTGGACGCGACGACAAGCCCGCATTCGGCTAAGATATGGGCAGGTTTGCCCTCGAGCGCCCAGTGACAAACCAACGCGCACTCCTTGGCGGGGAGGAGCCATGTCATTCCAGACCGAAAATCGCAAGCTGACCAACAACGTCACCAGCATGATGAACAAGCAGGTGGAAGTGTTTGCGCGCATCGAGCGCCTAGAAGAACGAGTAGAGAATCTGACGGGGCGGCTGCGGCAGCCGCCCCGTTTTTTTTGAGCCTGTACGGTCGGCCTGCGATCATCCGGCTCCGGCGGAAAAGAGGCCATTCAGCAAGGGATTGCATCATGTCCGCAATGCAAATGAAGCTGTCGGGAATCGGGCTGATGTGTTGGGTCGCTGCATTCACAATGGGCATGGGCTCGAGTCAGGGCACCTCCCATGCGCCTATGTCCATCGAAGCGCTGTTTATCTATTGCGGCCTGCCCCGTTCCTGCGACGCCCCGGTATCCTGGGAAGGGCGGCCGGTCAGTGTCTGGGGCCGGCTTGACCCGCTGAACATCTTCGATCGACAGACCTATCCCCAACTGCCCTATGAAAAATTCCGCTTGGTGGACAGTTCCGGCCGCGCCCTGGAAGTTTGGCCCCAGACCAAAGACAACCGGACTGTTTTTACCAAGCTGGCGCAAAAGCCTTCTGGCGGCGTGGTGATCAATGGTCGCCTGGTTTCGGTGGAAATGCCCGCAGGCGCCTCTTGCAAACTCGGCCTCAAAGTGGTGATCGATGACGCGGATCAAATCGGATTCAAAGCGGATTAGAAAAACCATCACCCGCACAGCCGCTCTTTTCCTCATGCTGGCAACAATGGTCTCCGCGGGCTTCTGCGATCCGGTCGACCCGGCAACCGCCCGTCAGGTTGCCCAAAGCGTTTTGCGCCGCCATGTTGAGTTGTATGGCCATTGGAACGGCAGCCCGACCCCCCTGATTACCGCTGAGCAGCCGGTCCAATACCAGGCATGCACCGTGGCCTACAATTTTAGCGTGAAGCCCGGCGGCCATATCCTGGTGGCCGTGGATGATGTGTTCAGTCCGGTGCTGCTGTATTCGACGCGCTCTCTTTTCGATCCCGGCAGAGCCGACCAAACCGGATCTCTGGAATCTTTGATGGTCCCCGCCCTATATAAGGATGTCAGCGTCTTAAAAAACAATCGCCAAGGACCCAGAGCCGCCGCAGCGGCCCGCAGCGATGACGCGGCCGGCAAACGCATCCGCAATGCCTGGACCCACTTGAAAAGATCGTCCGATACAACGGCGCGGATGCCTGTCCTGAGCCGTTCCGGCGATAACGCCCCTGCCCAAAAAGGCGCAGCTGCGGCGGCCGTGGTGGTGGGCCCCTTGCTGAAGACCGCCTGGGGCCAAGGTGATCCCTATTACCTTTCCACGCCAGGGGTCGACGGGGCGGGCGGATGCGCCCACGCATTGACGGGATGCGTGGCCACCGCCTGGGGTCAAGTGCTTCGCTATTGGTCCTGGCCGCCCCAAGGACAAGGCGGTTACACTTACCCTTGGAACGGCCAAGTGTTGTCGGCTGATTTCAATGCAGCTTATGACTGGTCCAATATGCCCGATGTGCTTGACGCCGGCAGTTCCCAAGCGCAAAAGGAGGCCGTATCCTTGCTGATGTATCACCTGGGGGTCTCCGCGGAAATGAACTACGGATGCGCATCTTCAATCAGCGAGGCATGGGCTGATGAGGTTCTGCCCCTCTATTTCAGATACAGATCCAGCATGCGGCGCTACGCACGGGCGGACAAAAACGGCACGGGTTCGCCCTACACCTCTTCCGAATGGCTGGCCTTTTTTACCAGCGAATTGGAGGCCGATCCGCCCCGTCCAATCATATTTTCAATTTTCTCGGCGCAGGGCGGGCATGAAGTCGTCGTGGACGGATATCAAAGAACAGCCGTCGATTTGGTTCACATCAATTTCGGGTGGTCGGGTTACGCCGATGGCTTTTTCAATATCACCGCCAGTTTCCGAACCGGAACCGATTCCCTCTGGACAGCCGATCAGCAGCATATCGTCATCGGCATCGAACCTGACAATACACCTTCTCCTGCGGGCTCCTCCGGCGGTGGCGGCTGTTTTATATCCGGGCTGGCTCTTGAATGGGGCCGCTCCGGCGGTGATCTTTCTTCCGTACCCGCCCTTTCCGTCAAGGAGCATCAAGGCCCAGTCGGCGACATTGAGGCCCATTTCGGTCCGTAACCCGCTTGTGTAAGAAGGACCGGCGGGTCGGAATATCTGAGTGTTGCGATTCCATTTCAGCTGCACCCGTTCGCCTTGTCCGCAGGACCCTATGGGATAATAGCGGTCCGGCCAGGCCGTGAGAATGGCATTGAAATGCTCCCGGCGAAGTGCCATAAACAGCCATGGCCGAAAAAACGCCCATAGGCCTGCAAGAAGCATTGGCGCTGACGATGGCCAACATCCGCCCGCTTTCCGCGCAATCGGTCGCCTTGGCCGATGCCGTAGATCGGATCGCGGCCGAAGACCTGGTTGCCCAAGTCGATTCCCCGTCCGTTGACGCATCGCTCAAGGATGGCTATGCTGTGGTCGCACAATCGGTGGCTGCGGCCTCTTCCGCCCATGCGGTGCGCTTGAAACTGGCGGGGCATGCGGCCGCAGGCGGTGACGCGGCCCACCGGATCTTGCCCGGAACAACCATCCGGGTTCTCACCGGCGCCGCAATTCCCGAAGGCGCCGATGCAGTTGTCTCCGAGGAGTTTACTTTCCGCGAAGACCGCGAGGTTGTCTTCACCCATTTTGCCGAATCCGGTCGCAATGTGATGGCCAAGGGCAGTGATGTGGCCGCAGGCGAACCGATCGTGCGGGCCGGACAGATCCTGCGGCCCGGTCGCCTGGGCCTGCTGGCCGCCGCCGGACATAGCCGGATAAGCGTGGTTCGCAGACCCACGGTGGCCATTTTGGCCACCGGAGACGAGGTGGTGGCGCCCGGCGTTCCGTTGCCCGCGGGCAAGCTGTACGCCAGCAACCTGTTGGCCTTGACCGCCTGGTGCCGCCGTTACGGCATGGCGACGCTTCCGGCCATCGTGCGCGACGATGCCGAAGCGCTTTTTGACACGCTTAGGACCTTTGGGCCGCAGGCGGATGCGATCATTACCAGCGGCGGCGCCTGGAGCGGGGACCGGGACCTCGTTGCCGGGGTCTTGCGGCAATTGGAATGGCGGCAGGTTTTTCACCGTATCCGGATGGGGCCTGGAAAGGCGGCGGGCTTCGGAATGCTGGCCGACAAGCCCGTGTTCATTTTACCGGGCGGACCGCCTTCCAATCTGATCGGCTTTTTGCAGATCGCACTGCCCGGCCTTTTGAAGCAAAGCGGCCACCCACATCCGGGTTTGCGGAAGATATCCGCGCGGGCGGCGCAAGATCTGGCCGGCCGGAATCGTGATTGGACCCATTTTGTTTTCGGAAAATTGGAGTGGCAAACGGACCCGCCGCTGTTCGTCCCGCTTCGCCAACGCAGTCGCCTCAACGCCATGGCTGAGGCCACAGCGGTCGCGGCGATACCGGAAGGGTGCAGGCAAATCGATGCCGGCAGCCTGCTGCCGGCCCAATTGCTGGATTAGCGGTCACGGCCAAAACGGCTGGCGAAGTACCTAAGTACTTGTATAATATGCTAACATCATGGTTTCACCACAGAGGACACAGGGTACACTGACAGAAAAATCAAAAATGATGCTCCGGTGCCCTGTGGGCTCGCTGAGGTTTGCCTAAAAGCTGACCGGAATATAGGTTGCCGGATTTAGGAAGTTGAGCACCAAGGAAAAATCATGACCACTGCCGATCCGCATCGACAGCTCTTAGATTCTTTTCAGCGCCCGATCAATTATTTGCGCGTTTCCGTCACCGACCGCTGCAATCTGCGCTGCCGTTATTGCATGACCAGCCAGACCCGCTGGATGCCCAAAGGGCAAATTCTTACCCTGGAAGAAATTCATCGCCTGGTGCGCGTCGCGGTGGCAATGGGCATTACCAAAATACGACTGACCGGCGGAGAGCCGCTGTGCCGCAAGGGCATCCTCCAATTGATTGCGCGGGTGAGCCGTCTCAAAGGTCTGGAGGACCTGGCGCTGACCACCAACGGCACGCTTCTGGTCCAAAAGGCCCGCCAGCTCAAGCAGGCCGGACTGCATCGGGTCAATATCAGCCTCGATACAACAGACGCTGCGGAATACCTCAGGATGACCGGCATGGACCTGCTGAACGTGGTTTGGCAAGGGATTCAAGCAGCGGCGGCGGCCGGATTGGAGCCCGTCAAAATCAACACCGTGGTCATGCGCGGCTGCAATGACCATCAGATCGAGCTCTTGGCCGACCTGGCGCTCCAGCATCCCTATCACATCCGCTTTATCGAATACATGCCTATGGGGATCGATCCCCGGGAGGCCCAGAAACATTTCATCTCCGTCGCTGAAATCGAAAGCCGCCTGCAGCGCATGGGACGGCTGATCCCCATTGCCCGCCGGGACCGCGATGGGCCGGCCACACGTTACCGCTTCGAGGGAGCGCCGGGGGAAATCGGCCTGATCGGATCCATGAGCAAGCATTTCTGCAGCCGCTGCAACCGCTTGCGCCTGACGGCCGACGGCCACCTGAGGCCCTGCCTGCTGTCGGATGATCAGTTCGACGTGATCACGCCCTTGCGCCAAGGCGCTTCCGACGCCGACCTGGAAGCGCTTTTTGCCCAGGCCCTGTCCCACAAACGACAGGAACACCGGCTGCGCTTTGATGGCGATTGCAGGCTGCGGACCAAAATGGTGAATATCGGAGGATAAGAGGGGTGTCCCTGCAAAAACCCACATGCAGCGGCGTTATTCTGGCTGGCGGGTTGAACACCCGCATGCAAGGGCGCAACAAGGCCTTTCTGGAGGTGGGCGGGCGAGCCATAGTGGATCGGCTGATAGAGATCCTGGGGACGTTCTTCGCGGAGATCCTGCTGGTCACGCGCCAGCCTGAATTGTATGCCGGACGCCCCATCCGGGTGGTGGAGGATATCTATGCCGCCCGCGCAGCGCTGACCGGCATCCATGCGGGCCTGCGGCATATCCAGACCGATTTTGCCTTTGTGGTGCCTTGTGATGCGCCGTTTATCGAACCGGCGCTCATCCGGTCCTTGCTCGCCGAACTCGAACCGCACCTGGACGTGATCGTTCCCATGGTCGATCACTTTTACGAACCCTTATGCGCCGTATACTCCAAAAAATGCCTTCCCGCCATTGAAGAGCAGCTCAATCGCGGCGATTACAAGATCTCGCGCCTCTTCGAGCGCATCCGGCTCAAAACCATCCCGCTGGAAAAAATCATGCAGGCCGATGCGCGCAAGCGCGCCTTCTTCAACGTGAACACACCGGAAGCTCTGGCGGCCTCCCGGGATATGGTTCAACCGCAGGGAGCAGCAGGGCCGAAAAAGCGCGATCCACAGGATGCTTCGTGAATAACCGTGGACACGGTATTTGGATAATCGTGCTCTGTGCAAATATCCCGGGGCCTCATGGGGGGAGATGTGCGCCCAGAAATCTTTCTTCGATAAAAGCGGCCAGCGATAGAAAATCATCAATGTCGAAGCGCGGCACGCCCAGATCCACAGGCACATCCGAGACCACCGCCACCAGGGTACCGGGTGCCGCTTTGCTGTGCAGCGGCGTTTCGTGGGCTTTCTTGCGGAACACTTCAATCTGGGGCTTTCTTTCTTTCTTGTAGCCTTCCGTGATCACAAGGTCCATATCCGCGAAGTAATGTCGCACGATCCGATCGAGGCTGACCTCCTCGTCGACCTCCTTGATCATGGCGATCCTGCGCGGCGAAGAGATCACCACGGTTCGGGCGCCGGCCTGTTTATGGCGCCAGGTGTCTTTGCCTTCACGGTCGATCTCGAATCCATGGTGGTCGTGTTTGATCGTACCTACCCGATAGCCTCTTTGGCACAACGCGGGGATGAGTTTTTCCAGCAAGGTGGTCTTGCCCGAGTTTTTTTTGCTGACGATGGAGATAACAGGCGGCATAATCGACTCCCCTTCATGGAGGTCAGCCTTCGACTGCGATGGGATCATGTACGCGAATCACCCCGCCGGCCAGCACTTTGGCAAAGATGCCCTCGCGGGGCATAATGCAATCTCCGGCCGAATAATAGATAGCGCATTTTTTATGACATTCTTTACCGATCTGGGTGATTTCCACGATTGCCTCGGAACCGATGCGCAGCCGGGTTCCCACAGGCAGGGACATCCAGTCGATGCCTTGGGTGGCGATGTTCTCGGCAAAATCTCCGAAACTCACTTCCAGTCCCTTCTGCCGGGCGCTCTCGATGCTCTCCGAGGCCAGGAAACTCACCTGCCGATGCCATGTGCCCGCGTGCGCATCGCCTTGCAGCCCGTGGCCTTCGACCAGCACGGCCTCATTCAGCGGAGTTTTGCGCGTGCCCTTGCGCTTGCTCAGGGCAATGGAAACAACTTTCATCATAATCCAACCCTCATTGGTGTCCTGCCTTCTTTTTGGCGTAGTGACTGTCCCACTGTTTTCCCCACTTTAACCTGATCCATCGCATTTGCCAATGCCCGCTTAAAGTCCGCCGGCTTTTTGCCAAGCCGGCCTCAGGCCGGCATGGCATTACTTGCCGGTTCGCTGCCGGCCAGGCAGCAGGTATCGGCTTGAGAGGCATCGTGGGCGTGGTCGATCCGGCCGGCAGGGTAGACGCCGTCGAAGATCGAGGTTTCAAACCCTTGAACCTGTGTATTGCCCTCGCCGGCGCTGGCAATGAGATCATCGAGGTCTTGATAGAAGAGCCGGTCTGCCCCGATCAGCTTGGCGACTTCCTCCTCGGTGTGGTCGTGGGCGATGAGTTCCTCCGCAGAGGGCATATCGATCCCGTAAAAATTGGGGTACTTGACCGGTGCGGCGGCCGATGCGAAATAAACCTTATTGGCGCCGGCTTCGCGCGCCAGGCGGATTATCTGCTTGCTCGTGGTGCCGCGCACAATGGAGTCATCGACCAGCAGCACATTGCGGCCCCTGAACACTTCGCCGATGGGGTTGAGTTTGCGTCGGACCGAGACTTCCCGCTGAGATTGATCGGGCATGATGAAGGTGCGGCTGATGTAACGATTTTTGACAAAAGCTTCCCGATAGGCGATCCCCAGTTCAGCGGCCATCTCGAAGGCCGATGTCAGGCTGGTATCCGGAACGGGAATCACCACATCGATATCGCGGGGGGTCCATTGGCGCAGGATTTTGGCCGCCAACCTGCGACCCATGCGCCGGCGCGCCTGGTACACCGAGGTGCCGTCGATGATCGAATCCGGACGCGCCAGATACACATACTCGAAGAGGCATGGGGTGAGCCGCACCGTCTCCCAGCAGCGCCGCTGTTGCAAGCGGCCCTGCATGTCGATAAAAACGGCCTCTCCGGCCCCGATATCACGGACATGCGTAAAACCCAACACGTCCAGGGCGCAACTTTCCGAAGCGATCATGTACTCCGGGCCGGACGGGGTAAGCCGCTCCCCCAGCACAAGCGGCCGGATGCCATTGGGATCGCGAAAACCCACCAGTCCGTGGCCGTTGATCATCGCCACCACCGCATAACCGCCGCGGCAACGATGATGCACGCCCTGCACAGCCTTGAAGATGCCCCGGGCGGTCAGATGCGGACGGCTGTTTTTTTGCAGTTCATGGGCGAAGATATTCAACAGGATCTCCGAATCCGATTCGGTGTTGATATGGCGGCGGTCCACCTCGAACAGCTCTTTTTTCAGCCGGGCGGCATTGGTCAGGTTGCCGTTATGGGCAAGGGCGATGCCATAGGGTGAATTGACGTAGAGGGGCTGCGCTTCGTCGGCCGCACGACATCCGGCCGTGGGGTAACGCACATGGCCGATGCCCAGGGTGCCGAGAGCCTTTTCCAGATCCACGGGGCGCAATACATCCCGAACCAGTCCGGTGGCTTTTCTGAAAATGATTTTTCCGCCGGCAATGGTTGCAATTCCGGCCGCGTCTTGCCCCCGATGTTGCAGCAGCCCCAAGGCCTCGAAAAGTTCAAATGAAACCTGCGACCGGCCTGCGATTCCTGTTATTCCACACATGGCGTGCCCCTGATTTACAGTCGGCGAGAATCATTCGGCCCGATCCTCAACCTCCAAGACTAGGACTTTTGCGGCCATTATCAACTTGGGCAATGGAAATACTGGCATTTTAATTATTATGAAGTACAGCCCAGGCAAGCAGCAGCCATGCGGCGATCATGGCAATGCCGCCCAAAGGCGTGGGGGCGCCCAGCCATCGGATGCCGGTGATGGAGAGCAGATAGAGCGATCCGCAAAACAGGCCCGTTCCGGCCGCCATCAGCCATCCGGAAACGCAGGCCAGGCGGTTGGCTTTGGGAAGAGAGCACACGAAAGCGACGGCAAACAAACCGATCGCATGGAACAGGTGGTAGAGTACTGCTGTTCGATAGATGGCCTGCATACCGGGGGAAAGACGATCGGCCAGCGCATGGGCGCCGAATGCCCCCAGTGCGACGGCCAGGGCGGCGCTCAGTGCGCCCAGGATGACAAAATAGCGGGCTTTCGATTCCATTGGGTAGTTCTGTTTGGCTTCTGCTGATAAGCAGGCGCGACCCAGTTCTCAGCCAAAGAAGGCGTGGAAATCCGTCGGCAGGTGCATCGGTTCTGTTTACACGTGGCCGGTTGCCCGTCCGCATATGGCAAGCATGTGCGGTTTCTTCCCGAATCTTTTATTGTTGCAGCGCCGGATGGTTTTCAGGTGACCGGTTTTCGAGAATATGCCGGTCCGGCTTGCCCTTGCGCCGGCGGATCACCTGGATCTTGCGGGATCCCTCCGAACCATCGGGTCCGGATTGAGGCGCCTCGCGGTTGGCCGCGTTGATCAGTTGGCGCAATTGGGCTTCGAGTTGTTTTCGTCTGGAATCTTCCATTATAGTCCTTTGTGAAACACCGGTTCGATGGGAACCGTTTTCGGGTACTGCGACGTCGGCCTTCAAGAAACGACAGACGTCTGGTCTCATCTTAGCTCAGAGTGATGATGTCGGGCCAAGGTTGAAAAGCGAATTAAGCAGGGATAAACAGCACCGGATGGCAAGCCCCCAAGGTGGGGAATCCGGTTTGGCGTCTCTGACGAGACACACGCGGGTAATATACGGCACATCGACCCTGTTTGCAAGGATTTCTGTAAAAAAAAGAAAATGACGCTGCGCAAGAGTGTACCCGCTTACTAAAAGCAGCCGATTGTTTCAGGCCTCCAGGCCTTTCAGCCGGATGAACGTGTCGATTTCAGGGACAGGGGTATTCAGGGCCGGATCAACTTGGGCCGAAGGCAAAACGGCTTCCAGCCCCGCGAGTCCCTGGACGATGGCCTGAAAGGGGTCTTCGCGACGCAGGTGGGGGGTCATTCGGTCAATGACCTGCCGCCGGGCGCCGGCGTCCAGATGGGCGGCGATACCGCTGTCGGTCAGCAGAACCACTTGACGCTCGAACAGGCTGACCAGCAGGAGGATGCAGGTGCGCGCCGGGCTATGGAAGAGTTCGCGCTCCAAGAAGTAGCCGGCTGCAAATTGCCCGGCTTTTTTTTCGGCTTGCGAGCGGGCCAGAAACAGGCGGCCGAACGGCGTCCAGAATTGGGTCAACAGCGCGATCCCGGCACTGGTGCCTATAATGAACCCAAGCGTTTGCTGCACGCTCCAGGTGATCACCCCTTCCGGTTGGAGAACGGTCTGCATCAGATGCAGGAGCGCATGGGCGCAAACCCCCAAAGCAAAGGACTTCCAGGGGATTTCAGGATAGCTGTCCGACCGGTCCACAACCGCTGTAATCAAGCGTGCCCCAGTGCGTTGTTCGATCCGCCGCGAAAGAGCATTCAGGCGGGCGGTTTGATCGTCATCGAAAACCATAAGCGCAAAATTCCCTGATGCATGCCGGTCGCCACCTCGATTCAGGACAATGTGCTTATAAGCGAACTGATCATTTTGAGCAACGATCTTCGAGACCGTCCCTGTTTTTTCGGCTGACCGATCCAGAAGACAGGGACAGTTTGAAGGATTTTGGACGAACCGCATGCAGGTTCGTCGGCCTTTGTATGCAGGCAAGCAAGACCGGATAGGGCCGGAGACGGCGACCGGGATCAAAAGATTGCGGACTGGATAAATTCTTTTATATCATCGAAGCAGGTATGGTATAGGCAGGTTTCGAATCGGACTGCTGCGGCAGAGCGGTTTACATCTGTCTAAATTCGGCCATCGATTGAGACATGCGGATGATTCAATCCATTCAACGCAACCAATGGTTGCTTTCGCTGAGCAGCGGATTTCTGCTGTGCCTGGCCTTTCCCAAAATCGATCAGGGCTGGCTGGCATGGGGTGCATTGGTGCCCTTGTTGCTGGCTGTCCGTCAGGCAACCCCCCGAACCGGGTTCGTGCTCGGGTTGGCGGCCGGTCTGGTCCAGTATCTCGGTCTGATGTACTGGACGGCCTACACCATGCATGTTTACGGGCAGGTTCCGTTGGTCCTGTCCATTCTGGTGCTGCTCCTGTTTGCCGCCATCCTTGCGATTTATACGGCCTTGTTTCCCATGTTGGTATGTTGGCTTTGCCGAAAACCGTGGCACCTGGTTGTACTGTCACCCGCAGCGTGGGTGATGCTGGAATGGCTGCGCACATGGCTGTTCACGGGCTTCCCCTGGGAGTTGCTCGGTTACAGCCAATATGACCGGCTGTGGGTGATTCAGATCGCCGATTTGTTCGGCGTACCCGCAATTTCCGCTTTAATCGTTTTCTTCAACGCCGTCCTTTGCCTCGCCTTTTTGGGATGGGTGGACAAACGGTGGCAAACCTATCCCGTCGAGCGCAAGACCGTGTTGCGTGCGGGCATTGCACTGGCGGGCGTGCTGCTGGTTGCCGCGGTATACGGGATCTACCGGCTGCAGGCCGTCGACGCGATGGCTGCCAAGGCCGATCGGGCCAAGGTGTCCGTCGTGCAGGGCAATATCGATCAATCCGTTAAATGGGATGCCGCCTTTCAAGTGCTGACCACGGTCAAGTACAGAAGCCTTTCCCTTGAAGCCGCCGGAAACGGGGCTGATTTGATCATCTGGCCGGAAACGGCCGCCCCTTTCTATATGTTTCACGACAAGCTGCTGACGGACATGGTGTTGCAGGGCGTAAAAACGGCCGGCACCGATTTTATCATCGGCAGTCCGGCCGCACAGGTCGAGAATGGTGAAACTTATTATTTCAACCGGGCGTATCTGATAACGCCTGAGGGTGCGGTGGCGGGTCACTACGACAAGGTTCATCTGGTCCCTTTTGGCGAGTACGTGCCGCTGCAGCGCCTGTTCCCGTTCGTGGACAAACTGGTCGCCCAGGTGGGAGATTTCAAAGCAGGCCGCCGGGGCGACACCCTGGTATGGAAAGGAAGACCCCTGGGCATGCTCATCTGTTATGAGGCTATTTTCCCCGGGCTGGCCCGCGCAATGGTGCAAAACGGCGCCCAGATGCTGATCAATATCACCAACGACGCCTGGTTCGGCCGAACCAGCGCGGCGCATCAACATTTTTCCATGGCCGTCTTGCGCAGTGTGGAAAACCGCCGCTTTCAGGTGCGGGCGGCGAATACCGGCATCAGCGGATTCATCGATCCCACAGGACGCATCCTGGCCGCCTCAGCGCTCTATGCGGATGCAACCCTGACGGCCCAGGTCGCCCTCCTGAAAGGAAGAACCCTTTACAGCCGGTGGGGCGATTGGCCTTTGGTGGCGGCATGCAGCCTGGCGTTGGCCGCACCAGTGGTGGTCCGCCGCATCCGCGGCAGGGGTTTATCTGCCCGGACGTAGACGGCTTGAGACTCCCCATTTCCCGCTGGATGCTTGACATGGAAAGTGAGGGATATAAAATAGCGCCGAATCGGTATCGGTATTTGCCTGTCCGTCAGGGTGCCGATCATCCATCAAAGGAGATACATTGCATGACCTCGGAAACCAAACAAACCTTGAAGAATCTTAAGGCCAAACTCACTCATCTCGGAGACTGCCTTTGACAATGAAGGCAAACAAACCCGTCTGAAGGAATTGGAAAGCATCATCGCCAGGGAGGGCTTCTGGGACAATCCCGAAGCGGCCACGCCCCTGCTCAAGGAGCGCACCTATCTGTCCGAGCGCCTGGAAACCTACCGCACGCTGCTCAGTGAAGTGGAAGACAATGAATTGCTCGCCGCCATGGCCGTGGATGAAGGCGACGAACACACCATGGCCGAGGTGGAGGCCCAGGCCGAATCCCTGGCGCAACGCATTCATGCCTATTGTCTGGACATGATGCTCGACGGTGACCAGGATGCCAACAACGCCATTGTTTCCATCAATGCAGGCGCCGGCGGCACCGATGCCCAGGACTGGGCCGAGATGATGTTCCGCATGTATCTGCGCTGGGCCGAACATCGCGGCTTCAGTACGGAGATAATCGATCTTCAGCCCGGCGACGAGGCCGGCATCAAGAGCACCACCTTCACGGTCAAAGGCGATCACGCCTACGGCTATCTGCGATCTGAAACCGGCGTCCACCGGCTGGTGCGCATATCCCCGTTCAATGCCGGCGGCAAGCGCCAGACCTCTTTCGCCTCGGTATTCGTTTACCCGGAAGTGGATAGCGAAATCGTGGTGCAGATCGAAGAAAAAGATTTGCGCATCGATACCTTCCGCGCCAGCGGCGCCGGCGGCCAACATGTCAACAAGACCTCCAGCGCCGTGCGCATCACCCATTTGCCCACCGGCATTGCGGTCCAGTGCCAGCAGGAGAAATCCCAGCACCGCAACAAGGATATGGCCATGAAGGTGCTGCGGGCCCGGCTGTATCAGCGCGAAAAACAAAAACAGGATGCCGAATTGCAGCAACTGCACGACAGCAAGGAGGAGATCGCCTGGGGCAGCCAGATCCGGTCATACGTTCTGCATCCGTATCAACTGGTCAAGGATCATCGCACCAACATGGAAATCGGTAACGTGAACAGTGTTCTGGACGGTCAACTGGATGCTCTCATTGAAGGTGTGCTGCTGGCAGGGATCGCCTGATCTCATCTGGGGCTGGTGCCAGCGAGACCGGTGCATCAGCAAACCCAAAACACTGCGATCGAGCGTGGGCCCCGGAGGGGAGCTCTATACAGATGTTGAGGCAAAGGCATTCCACCAGCGATGACAACGGACGCCGAAGAGATCATATACCAATATTACAGGCCGGGCGCGCTGTTGACCGAATTGCTGCTGGACCACAGCCGGCGGGTGCGCGACAAGGCGCTGGCGGTGGCTGCCCGCATCGTGGACGCCCAACCCGATCTGCAATTCATCGCTCAGGCCGCCATGCTGCACGATATCGGCATCTGCCGGACCGCGGCACCCTCGATCCATTGTTACGGCCGCCAAGCCTATGTCCACCATGGCATGATCGGCCGCGGAATGGTGGAGGCATTCGGACTGAACCGCCACGCCCTTGTGTGTGAACGGCATGTCGGCACGGGAATAACCCTTGCCGACATCCGCCGCCGGAAGCTGCCGCTGCCCCTGCGCGATATGACCCCGCAGGCATTGGAAGAAGTCATCATCTGCTATGCTGATAAATTTTTTTCGAAGACCGAAAACGGCCGCGAACTGCCTGTGGATAGGATCATTGCGGGACTGTCGCGCTACGGAAAAGAGAAGGCGCAGACATTTCTGTCTTGGCACGCGCGATTTAATCCTTAATAGATGATTTGTCAGGCTACGGGTTTGTTGAACTTGGCCCTGGCTCAAAGAACCGACAAAACTTAAAAAAAACTCCGCTACACCCATGTGCGCGCAGACTGATGAAAGATAATGAACCAAACGTCATCCCGGTTGCCTTGACCATCGCCGGATCGGATAGCTCCGGCGGCGCCGGCATACAGGCGGATCTGAAAACGTTTCAGGCCCTGGGGGTCTTCGGCATGAGCGCCATTACGGCAGTGACCGTGCAGAACACCCAAAAGGTGTTTGCGGTCCAGGAGATGCCGCCCAATATCGTGCACGACCAGATCGTTTGCCTGTTCGAAGACACCCCCATACAGGCCGTCAAAATCGGCATGGTAGCCAGTGTGGCCCTGATCGAGGCCGTTGCCGCAGCGCTGGCCGAAGTTCAATGTCCCGTGGTGGTGCTCGATCCGGTCATGATTTCCAAAAGCGGCTATGCCCTGCTGGAACCGGATGCCCGCCGGGCCTTGGTTGCCCGGTTGTTTCCGCTGGCCAAAGTGGTGACGCCCAATATCCCCGAAGCCGAAGTGCTGATCGGCGGCACCATCCGCGACGAAGCTCAGATGCGCTCGGCCGCCCGGCGGATCGCCGAATTGGGTGTTGCCAATGTGGTGGTCAAAGGCGGTCACCTTGATACTCCCCAGGCCGTGGACATCGTTTTTGACGGCACCCGCTTCCGGATTCTGACCGGCAAGCGCATCGCCACCCGCAACACCCACGGAACGGGCTGCACTTTTTCATCCGCCATTGCCGCATACCTGGCCAGAGGGTTTGATTTTTTCGAGGCCGTGCAGCGCGCCAAAGAGTATGTATCGGGCGCGATCGCCCATGGATTGCCTATCGGCAAGGGCCATGGGCCGACCCATCATTTTTTCGATCTTTATGCACGGGCCGGGATTTTCTAATAACCACATCAAACGTGGACGAATAACGCAACTTCAGCCTCTTTCCTTGGAACCGTCTTCCTTCCAGAACATTTCTCCTTTTGCCCCACCCCGCATCCCGTCCACGAAGTGCAATCGGGCTTTGATCTGGCCGCTTTCGTAATAGCGTGTCACCACCCCGTTCAGGACGCCCTTCTGATAAGGCTCGATGCTTTCAACCTTGCCATTGAGATAATAGAAATAGCTTCGCCCTTCCAAAAGTCCGTTTTTATACTCTTTTTTAAACCGACAGGTCTGATTGCGATAACCTTCGCTGCGGCTGGTGCCCGCCACAATCCCGCTGAAGGGTAAATCCGATCCTTTGCGATATACCAGTCCATTGCGGGCGACGGTTTCAGAGTCATCCACCTTTGTCGTGCAGGCGCTTACCGCTGCGACAAGAACAAGCACCAGCCACAGGTGCAGATCCGGCTTTCTACAGGTACGATGAACCATTCTCCCCCCTATGCCCGTCCCGCCGGAGCGCCATCCAGCGATTGCCGAACGATGCACCAAGGTGCGGTGATGCCCATACGCCGCCATTCCCGCGCTCATGATCGCAAGACGTCCTTTTTACAGCTTTGCAAGAACCCTTTTGGCCTGGATTGACACGACGCTCCTCAGAAGCATGGTATCGGCTGCCCGGGGATGGATCTTTAGAGGCAGATCCATTGTTCTGATCGGCACAAAAGGCCTTGGCCCTGGAACAGAATTTGCGTCGAGCTGCGCATCAACGAGGAGCAACTCCGCGCCGATTTTGCTGCGCTGAGGCATATGGCATTGGTGCGCCTGCAAAGTGGATGGCGAGATTGGCTATGCGCTGTTCAAAGAGGCAGATAGGCCGCGCTGATCTGATGAAAGATCTCGATTTGTTCTTTTTCCCAGGCCGTATCACGGCCTAATTCCTTGGCCATCAGCGCCGCCACCCTTGGGGCGGCCTGACGTGCGGCGCGGGCGTTGAGCAGCAGAGATCGCGTCCTGCGGGCCAGAACATCATCCACTGTTCGGGCGGCTTCAAAGCGCACGGCCCAGACCACCTCCCCGGCACAGGCCGGCAGTTCCGGATGAAGCGGTTCTCTGAGTGCGGGGTCGGCCCGCATGAGATCCAGCAGGTCGGATGCATCGGCGCCGTACAATGCCAATGAGCCGAATTTTTCTGAGGTTTTGTGAAAGCCGTGGACGTTGAGTTGCCTGGTTACACAGGGCCGGATCTCAAGATCGGTCAAAGCCAGCGCATGATCGATGCAGTCTTCGGCCATTTGACGATAGGTTGTCCACTTGCCGCCGGCGATGGTGATCATTCCGGAGTTGGAAATGTGGATGGTATGGTCGCGCGACAAGGCCGCCGTGCTGGTTGCATCGCCCGCTTTGACCAGCGGTCGGATGCCGGTAAAGATGCTGAGAATATCTTTGGTTGTGGGCACTTTCTCGAGGTAGGCGCCGGCGGTTTCCAGGATAAAATCGATCTCTTCTTCCATCGGATGAGGCTCGAGCGAACTGACGGCGATGGGGGTGTCGGTCGTGCCGACGAGTGTGCGGCCGAGATAGGGGATGGCGAACATGACCCGGCCGTCTTTGGTATGCGGCACCATGATGGCGGAACTGCCTGGCAGGAAAGAACGGTCGAACACCAGATGGATGCCCTGGCTGGGCGCGATCATGGCAGGCGCATCCGGATCATCCATCCGGCGCAGGTTGTCGCTGAACGGGCCGGTGGCATTGATGACCACTTTGGCCGCAACTTCGTATTCGGCTCCGCTCTCCACATCTTCGAAAACCACGCCATTTAAAAAAGCCTGGCCGTTTTTCATCAGGCGGGTAACACGGGCGTAGTTGAGCAGGGCCGCGCCTTGGTGGACGGCTGTGCGGACAAGGTTGATCAGCAGCCGGGCGTCGTCGAACTGGCCGTCATGATAAATGATACCGCCGCGCAATCCCTCGCGCCGAATATTGGGGATGCGTCTCAGGGTCTCTTCCTTGGAGAGAATTTTTGAGGGTCCAAACCCGTAACGACCCGCCAGCAGATCGTAGACTTTTAATCCGATGCCGTAAAAGGGTGCCTCCCACCAGTCATAGTTGGGGACAACGAAGGCCATGTCATGCACCAGATGGGGGGCATTTCGTCTTAAAACGGCGCGCTCCTTGAGGGCTTCCATCACCAGGGCGATGTTGCCCTGCTGCAAATAGCGCACCCCCCCGTGGATGAGCTTGGTGCTGCGTGAAGAAGTGCCCTTGCCGAAATCGCTTTGCTCCAGCAGTAAGATGTCATAGCCGCGCGATGCGGCATCTACCGCAATCCCCACCCCGGTCGCACCGCCGCCGATCACGAGCATATCCCAAGGTCCGGCATGCGCTTCGATCCGGCTTCGCATTTCATCACGGTTCATTCGACCTCCCTTCTACGATCCGATATCGATCTTTTAAGCAGGCGCATTGGGCTTGTCAAATTATCGGATGGTATATGTGGCGCTCTGTCCAGCGCTGGCAACAGGATTGGGGAATTCAGGTTCCGGATATCGACGCAAGCGCCATCTAGAAAAGAAAGGTTCTCGAAAGAGGATTCTCTGCGTGCCCGGCTCACCCGCGGGAGAAACGGATTTGGGAGTATATCCTGCAGCACCTGCTTTTCTTCATTTAGGAAGAAGATCGTCTTCCAGTTCGACTTGAAGCGATTCCAGAAGGCGGCAGACCATGCCGTAATACCCGATGGCCGTGGTCAGTTCGACGATCTGCTCTTCGGTAAGAAATGCTTTGACGGCCTGAAAGGTTTCTTCAGCTACGCGGATCTTTTCGGCCACCTCGTCCGTGTATTGCAGAATGGCGCGTTCGTGCGGGTTGAAGTGGGGCGATTCACGCCAGGCGTGCAGCCCTTCGATTTGTTGGTCGGGGACTCCCACGCGCCGTGCGACCGCCACGTGTTGCGTCCATTCATAATTCGCTTTGGCCAGGTCGCCCACGCGCAGGATGGCCAGCTCTCTCAAGCGCGGGTCCAGCCGGCCCTTGAAAAGGATGGAATTGCCCAGGCGCAGGAAATTGCGGCCGATGGTGGGGCAGTGCCCCATCACTTTGAAAACGTTGAGAACCCTGGAACCGCGATCTTCCATTTTTTGAAAGAGGGTTGCGAGTTCTTCGCCGACTTGATCTTTTTCCGGAATTGCTACCCTGGCCATCCGCACGCTCCTTTGGAAGTAGTTTCTGACCTGCGGGTTCAAGATGCAGGAACAATCTATATGGTTCAGCCGATCCGCGCGCTTTGCCCGCCATCGACCGGCAGGATCACGGAAGTGATGAATCTGGCTTCATCCGATGCCAGGAACAAGGCGGCATAAGCAGTGTCCCAGGCATCGCCCATACCGCCTTTGAGCGGCACGGCGCTGTCGCGTTTGCGGATCAATTCTTCTTTGCTTATGCCGGCGGCCTCCGAAATGCCCTCGATGGCCATGGGGGTTTTCATCAGGCCCGGCATGATGGCATTTGCCCGAATTCCTTTTTTGGCGTATTGCATCGCGATCGTATGGGTCAGGGCATTCACGCCCGCCTTGGAGGTTTTGTAGGCCAGCATGCGCGCGGCACAAACCGCGGCGATGGAAGAGATGTTGACGATCGCACCGCTGCCTTGTCGCTCCATGACCGGCAGCACATATTTGCAGGTCAGAAACATGCCTTTCAAATTGACCGTGAAGATGCGATCCCAGGCTTCTTCGGCCAGCTTGACCGGTCCGGCGTCCCCGTCGCCGATACCGGCATTGTTCACCAGGATGTCGATGCGGCCGTATTGCTTGAGGCAGGCTTGCGCCAGGGCGTTGCAGTCGTCGGCGCGGGAAATGTCGGTTTGCACTGCCAACGCCCGACCCCCCTCGGCCTGGATCATGGCCTGGGTTTCCGCGGCCGAATCCAACCGGCGGTCGGCCAGCAGCACTTGCGCCCCCTCGCGGGCAAAAAGAATCGCCATGGCGCGACCGTTGCCGATGGTATCTCCCGGTGTTTGTCCCGCACCTACGATGATGGCCGTCTTGTCCTTGAGACGATCGCCCATTTTTCAGACCTCCGGATGTCTACTGTCGGGTAAGATTTGTCAAAATTGCTTTTCAGCGCAGATCAGAGCTGATAAGTGAATCGCCGGATGAAGCCCGATGCCGCTTATACCGCTTCTTCTTAACCGGGGTGAAAGAGTTTTGTCAATGTCCAAAGGCCGCCGGCGCAGAAGAAAATCGTTTTGTATGAGAAGGGGAGACACGCCGGTGTGCCGGACGGTGTCGATGATCCGGAAAGGTCCTGCTTTTGGAAACACGACGAGACGCATTTGTCAATGGCCTGCGTGACACCCTGCCGCTGATCATCGGGGCAATTCCTTTCGGTATTATCTTTGGAACTTTGTCGGGCAGCGCCGGATTGCCCGCAAGCGCGACCATCGGCATGTCGCTGTTTGTTTTTGCCGGGGCCTCTCAATTCGTTGCCATGGGGCTGGTGTCGTCCGGTATGGCCTGGCCGTTGATCGTATGGACCACCCTGGTGATCAACTTCCGCCACTTGCTCTATACAGCCACCCTGCTGCCCTATTTAAAGCCTTTATCGAGAAGATGGCAGATCCTTCTGGCTTTCGGTCTGACCGATGAGACTTTTGCCGTGAGCGTCGGCCGCTGGCAGCAGGCGGACGCATCGCCACACAAGCATTGGTACCAATTGGGCTCGATGGCCTTCATGTATATCAACTGGAACATATGCACGGTCGTCGGTGTGATCGCCGGACGGATGTTGCAGAATATCGGCGCCTGGGGACTTGATTTTGCGATGATTGCGGCTTTTATAGGCATGCTGGTGCCCTATCTCAAGGATCGACCCAGCTATTGGACCGTGCTGGCGGCGGGGCTGGGGGCGCTGGCATTTCATGGTCTGCCGTACAAATTGGGTTTAATGGCCGCCGCTCTCCTTGGTGTGGGTGCCGGTGTGCTGGCGGCATGGCTGAGCGGGCGGCAGTCCGCATCTTTAACAGAGGAAAAATGATATGGATCTCTTTTTGATGGTGGCCGGGATGGCGGTGGTGACGTTTCTGATCCGCTATCTGCTGCTCCCGATCTCAGATCACTTGCGCTTGCCCTCCGGCGTGCAGAACGCCTTGGCCCATGTGCCCGCTGCGGTGCTGACCGCCATCATTGTGCCGGCCGTCTTGCTGCCGCATGGAAAGCATCTGCAAATCACATATGCCAATCCTTACCTGGTGGGCGCCTTGGTGACGGGGGCGATCGGTGCGATGAGCAAGAATTTGCTTCTCACCATAACAGGAGGGATGGCCGGTTTCATGCTATGGCAGTGGATATTGAGCACCGGCTGGTTATAGACTTTCACGAGCGGACTGGAAAATTTCTCTTTTCAAAAGTACTTATTTCTACGCGACCGGTGATCTTCGTGCGCTTCGAAACCGATCCGCCGCCTGCACGAAGCGAAAGGCCCAATGCGGTTCGCCCAGGGCAAACAGGTGGAGGTACGAGGCAAATACGTTGCCCGCCAGAAGTCCGTCCCGATCCGAACCCATCGCGTCGTAGCCTTTGTTGATCTTCAGGCAGTATAGAGGCGGCGCGTCATCGTGGACGATGCATTTGGAGTAATGAAATTCATGCCCGCGGATGATGGCACCCAGCGGGTGATACGGGTTTTCGGCCGTTACGGTCGCTTCGATATAACCCAACCCCTGCGGTCGTTCGCATAACTCGGTGGTCAAAGGCAAGACATCCGCCATGGGGAATCGGTTGTCCTTGTAAATGAGACTGCGCCCCAAATACATCAAACCGCCGCATTCGGCATAGATGGGCAATCCTCTTTCGGCTTCTGCCTTGACATGCCGCCGGACCCGTTGGTTGCAGGCAAGCTGTTCCGCCATGGTCTCCGGGAAACCGCCGCCCAGATAGAGGCCGTCCATCTCAGGCCAGGATTGCTGTTCGAGAAGCGAGAGCGGCACGAGCTGCGCACCGGCGCGGCGCAAGGCCTCCAGATTCTCTTCGTAGTAGAACCACAAGGCCGCGTCGCGCACATAGCCGATGCGCACCGGGGGTTTGTCCGGGGGCAGGGCGCGGGCGGTCACGGTCCACACATTGCGCAGCGGAACCGCATCGGCGCCCGGCGCAGGATCTTCCTTTAGCGGGGCGGCGCTGCAGGCAATCTGCCAAATTCGGCTCACATCGACGTGCTTTTGGACGAGGTCGGCCACCTCATCGAGCGCCGCAGCACTCAGTGCATATTCCTGATCGGAGATCAGCCCCATGTGCCTTTCCGGCAGGGGATTTTTTTTCAGCCGGGGCAGGGCTCCGATTACCGGAATGCCTGTATAATGCTCGACGGCATCGCGCACGATGGCGCGGTGTCGGTCGTTGGCCGTGCGATTGAGGATCACACCGGCGATGCGCACGTCCGGTTCGAAATCGATGATGCCGCGCACCACCGCAGCGGCGGTGCGCGTCATTTTGGTGCAGTCCATCACCAGAAGAAGGGGTGCGTCCACGATCCGGGCAAGCTCGGCCGTAGAATATGAGCCGGCGAGGTCCTTTCCATCAAAAATGCCGCGATTGCCTTCAATCAGGGCGCCGTCGTAGCCCCCGACGCTGGTCCAGAACAGCGAACGCAGCACAGGTTTGCGTAAGAGAAAGGGATCGAGATTGGTCGCCGCTGCGCCCGCAGCCAGACTCAACCACTTGGCATCGATATAGTCGGGGCCTTTTTTGAAGGGTTTGACCGCCTTGCCCGACCGCACCCACATGCGGGTCAGACCGAGGCTGACAATGGTTTTGCCCGATCCGCCCCTCAAACCGGCGATGATGATTCTGGGACAATTCATAACACCCTGGAAAACATCTGCGATGGGGCTTGGATTTGGTATGGTCGCCATTTTTCATATCTGTAAGAGGCCATTTTCATTTTCCTGAGGTTAATTTTTGCAGCATTTCGGCCATTTTCTGGTGGACCAACTGAAACCCTTTCAAAGGCCGTATCATCACCTTGAAGTCGACGATTTTACCATCCGCGCGCCAACGGATCATGTCTACCCCGTTTACGACGATGCCGTCAATGATGGTAGAAAATTCCAGGACCGCATCATTGCCCGAAACCACTTCGCGGACATAGGTGAAGGTGTCGTTGTTGAGCACCTGAAACGCTGCCGCGAGATAGAGCGTGGTGAGCTGCTTGCCCGCTTGCGGGGTGTGCACCACGGGCGAGTGAAAGACGACGTTATCGGCCAGAATGCGGTCCAACCCGGTCGCATCGAGCGATGCGACGATGGCGTGCCACTCTTTTACAGTGTTTTCAATCATAGCGCTCCTCCTGAGAAACGAGATCATCCGCTGTCTAAGCGGCAAAGCCTACCGGCATGAGCAACAACGGCTCGCACGAGCCGGAAATGCCCATGATCTGCTTCACTTCGGCATCGTCGAAGGCTCCGACGATGCCGGCCTTCAGGCCCAGGGCTTCCGCCTGGAGAAAGATGTTCTGCCCGATGTGGCCGGCTTCGATATGCGCGTAGCGGATGCCGCGGCGGCCATATTTGCCGGTTACCCGGCCGAAATCGGCCGTAATGACAAGTTGCAACGGCGCTTTGGCCATCCACATCTGCGAAAGCGATGCCCTTGCAAGAGCATCGCTTTGGTCCAGGGCCGCCGTTTGCACGATGCGGTGATCATTCGGCTGATAATGGTAAATTCCGGCCGTCACGCTTTCAACACCCTTGCTGCCGGTAACGGCATACAGGTCCATGGGGAAGAGCGCCCCCGCCGAGGGGGCCGCCCGCTTGTGTCCGCCGCCTGTTCTCCCCTGGGCGGCCCACAGGAGCTGCGCGAAATGATCCAGGCGCAACACCTGCGAGCGGAAGGATCGAACGGTGCGCCGCTGCATAATGGCTTGTTCCACCGCAAGGGCCCCTTCCGTGCGGGGTGGCGGCAATTTCATGGCTTTGCTCCGGGGCGGTTGACCGGTATCGGCCGCCGCCCGCGCAAGAGGGCGGAACGACAGGGCCCAGATTACGGCAATATGCTTTGCCGGTAAAGCCAATAGTTTTCTGCGAAAGGGGTCGATAATCAGCGGACTTGTTCCCCAATGAAAACCGAGGCGCGCAGGCCCCGGAAATTATTGTCACGCAATGGCCGCTGCGCAGGTGTGCCTTTGGGGTGAGGCATCAGACAACAGCCGCATAAAGCGCTTCGATCAAGGCGGCCGGGCGGTCGTCGATCAAGATGCTGTCCTGGGGCCGGTTCATCACGTAACCGAAGCCGATGCGCGCTTCGGGATCGGCAAAGCCGAGCGAACCGCCCATGCCGGGGTGGCCGAAGGCGTATCCATTGGGGCCCAGGGCCGCTCCGGGCTGCGGCAGCATGTATCCCAGGCCGAAGCGCGTGTCCACCTTGAGCACTTCGTCGGGGCCGTGGGCATGCTCTTTGCGCGCTGCCTCGATCGAATGCTTGCTGAGCACCTGAACCCCATCCAGTCGCCCGCCGCAGGCCAGCGCGCCGTAAAAACGGGCAATGGCGGCGGCCGTGCCGTGGCCGTTGGAAGAGGGGATTTCGGCGCTGCGCCACCGGGCCGTGTTGACCAGGTCGGGGATCTTGTGAATGGGCGGGTTGGTGAAGGCCTTGGTGGTGACCGCTTCGGGTTGGGTCAGCATGATGTGGCCCAAATTGGGGTTTGCGCCCGGCGGAGGCGGCGGTATTTTGCCGATTGGGGCCACTCTGTAATGATGCTGTTCAGACAGCCCGATATGAAAGTCGAGGCCCAGCGGGGCCGCAATTTCGTCGTGGAAAAACAGGCCTAAGCGCTTGCCGGTGATGCGGCGGACCACTTCTCCGAGCAGCCAGCCATAGGTGCGGGCATGATAGCCGTGGCGCGTGCCCGGCGTCCACCAGGGGGCCTGCTCGGCCAGCGCGCGGGTCATTTTGTCCCAATCGAAAACGGCTTCGGCAGGCAGAGGGGCGCTGATGGCGGGGAGTCCGGCCTGGTGGCTCAGCAGATGCCGAAGGGTGATCGTTTCCTTGCCATTGCGGGCAAATTCGGGCCAGTAGTGCGCCACCGGATCATCGAGATCCAAACGGCCCTGATCGGCCAGGCGATGCACGCAGGCGGCCGTGAACCCCTTGGTGGTGGAGTAGACATTGACCAGGGTATCTTTTTGCCAGGGTCTGGAACGCTTGTGATCGGCATAACCGGCCCACAGATCGACGACTGCCCGGCCGTCAAGGGTGACTGCCACTGCGGCGCCCAGCTCTCGGCCGCTTTTGAAATGATGCTGGAAAACATTCCTGAGTTCAGTGAATCGCGGGTCGCAGTGCCCGCAAAGAGTGATGTCGGTCATTTTGGCTTCCTGAACCATGATAGGCGGGTACTTCGGCCGGCAGCGCGCTTAGCACCATTGCGCGGCTCGGTAACCTTCTCCGGTCATGAATGTTTGCAATAAACACTTAGCCCTGCTGATGCACCAAACGCATGCCGGGGTGGGGCACGCTGAAGTAGGGTATGGTGGTGCCATCCAGGTTGCCTATGAATGCGGTCGTGCGTCCTTCCCATCCGAAACAGATATTGGAGGGGCGTTGCAGCACGCGGCGCTGCGGGTCTTCCAGATACATTTTCAGCACGCCGGCCGGAGTGATATAACCCACCGCATTCCATTGTGGAAACGTGACCCACAGGTTACCCGCCGCGTCAAAGGCGATGCCGTCCGGGAAGCCGAGTCTGCCCAGGAAATCGGGTCCGAAGAGTTCCGCCGGTCCCAGGGTGCCGTCGGACAGGATGCGGTAGCGCAGGATGTTGCGGCGCATGGTTTGGGCCACATACAGGCAGGCTTCCTCATGATCCAGCGTCAGGCCGTTGGCGAAATAGATGCCTTCCGCCACAATGCGCGCGCGTCCATTTTCGATCAGGACCACACAGCCGTCCGGCTTGGGGTCCACCAGGACCGAAGAAATATCTTCCTGCTCGGTGGAATTGGAGACCCATAGCCGCCCCTTTGAATCGAGGAACGGGAAGTTGGGTGCGCGCATCCGCCGTCCCCCGGCATGGGTCAGCAGGATTTCATGGCGGCCGTCCGGCTGCACCGATTGAACTTGGCCGTTGCCGATGTTGGCCACGATACAGGGTCCCCGGGGATCGATGCAGATCCCGTTGGGTGCGCCGCCCAAATCCCCGAAAAACTCCGTACGGCCGTCGCGCTGAATGTGCGCACATTGCCCGCGGCCGTCCGCGGCATACAGTGTGCCGTCATCCAGCGCCATGGCGCCTTCGGGGCGCATAAGCCCCTTGCCGATGGTTTTTACCTGGGAAATGTCCATGCTCATCCTCTTTTTTATCTGTCTGAGAGGGATCTGCCGCTATCACCTTCTATCAACACCCGTCCATTTCCCGGCCGGCGCGCGGATTGACCTTGCAGATAGGATCCCCCGGCTTCCACTTGCCGCTGCGCAGGGGGGCGAAGCAGCTGTTGCAGGAGGTACAGGCAACAATGGTGCCTTCTTTCCCGGTCCTCATCTTCTCGGGCCATTGCGGGTCCGCGATCAATTGCCGTCCGACGCCCACCAAATCGGCCTTGCCCTCGCTTAAAAACGCTTCGGCCAGATCGGATCGGTTGATCCGCCCCACGGCCATGACCGGGACGGTGACGGTTTGCTTGATCCCGGCGGCCAGGTGGACGAAGGTTCCCATTCTGGCTCGGGGACCGGGGGAGGGCCTGCGCCCGACGGGCATGCCGATGGAGACATCGAAGGCATCCACGCCCGCACCTTGCAGCGCCGCGGCAAATAGGCGGCTTTGCGGCAAGGTGATGCCGCCCGGCCGGTTTTCTTCAGCGCCGATGCGATAAAAGATGGGGTATTGCGGCCCGACCGCCGCGCGCATGGCCGCAACCGTCTCCAGGCCGAAGCGCATGCGTCCATGCAAATCGCCGCCATAGCGGTCCGTCCGGCGGTTGTCCGCTCCGGAAAAGAATTGGCAGACCAGATAGCCGTGGGCGCCGTGCACTTGCACGAAATCGAAACCCGCGGCTTGGGCCGTCGAGGCAGCCCGGGCGAACTTCGCGATGATCAATTCGATCTCGGAGACGCGCAGGTCCCGCCGGTCGCCCGAGGCCGAAGGCGCCACCTGCTCGGCACCGGGAAGCATCCCGCCGTTGCCGGCTGGAAGCTGGTTGCCATGCCAGAGCTGGATGCCGACCCGGCTGCCGGCCTGCCGGATGTCCGCGGTAAATGCCTGCATGCGTTCGATCAACCGGTTTACGCCGCCGGCCTGCCCCCAGGCGGCGTCCTCGACCAGCAGATCGACGGAGGTGCCGGCCAGAATAATGGCGCCCGCCCCGCCCCGGGCCCGCTCAAGGTAAAAAGCGCGCGCCCGGGGGTTGCCCAGTCCTAAACGAAGTTGCATGGCCGGCATGATGATGCGGTTTTTGAAAGAGATCCCCTTTAGTGGCAATGGGTCGAACAGAGTCATGGCGTTTTCCCTTGTTCGATATGGTCTTGAACACTTAAAGACCGGTTCGACGTGGTTACAACTGTGGCATATCCTAAGCGCTTGAAGCGGTCAACCATCACGACGGCGGGACAGACGGTCCTCCTGAAGAGCGCACATCCCCGGCGGCGGTCTGCCGGCCCAATGCAAATTTTCGGTGCCTGTCCTCTGCGTTCTCACGCTCCTGCCGGCAGCGAACTTCACTTTACGCTTATGCGCAGAAGCGTGAGAACGTATTTCGATAACGGTTCCTTATCCATTGACGCTTTTCGGTTTGACGGCTTGGATGTGGGCGGACACGATATAATCTTCAATCCTTTTCCCGGGCACCCATTCTTTGATGAAGCGGCGGCTTTCATCGACGACCTGAATCCGGATTTCTGCGAAGCCTGCCTGCCGGAGTATTTCCTCCAAGCCGGCGACGGTTTCCGCCCCCCCGATGCAGGCGGACACCAGGGCCAGGTCAGTTCTAATCTCTTGGGGAAGGGGCGCGGTGGCGACCACATCCGAGACCGCCAAACGGCCGCCCGGTTTGAGCACGCGGAAGGCTTCCCGGTACACCTGCGCTTTATCGGGGGACAGGTTGATTACGCAATTGGAGAGTATGACGTCGATGGTGGCGTCCGCCACCGGCAGATGCTCGATTTCGCCCAAGCGGAACTCGACGGTCGGGACACCCATCTTGGCGGCATTCTCGCGGGCCTTGCTCACCATCTCCGGTGTCATGTCCACGCCGATGACACGGCCCTTTGCACCGATCTGCCGGGCGGCCAGGAAACAATCGAATCCGCCGCCGCTGCCAAGGTCCAGGACCGTTTCGCCGGGTTGAAGGGAAGCCAGGGCTTTTGGGTTGCCGCAGCCCAATCCCATATTGGCACCTTCCGGCAGTCCTTCCAGGTCCTTGCCGGAATAGCCCAAAGCCTTGGCAATCCGGTCAGGTGTGGCTTGGTCTGAACCGCAACATCCCGAAGGCTGCGCACAGCCGCAGGAACGAGAACCTGCTTTGGCGATTTCCCCATATCGGTTACGTACGGCTTGCCTGATGATATCAAACTGATTGTCCATGTGAAGTCTCCTTTCATATTGCATTGTTCGACATTTTTCGAAATACACACCCAAATTTTTTTATTGGACCGCATATCATTTTTTAAAAAATCGCGCCAATTCACGGACCGCTCCCGGGTCCACCCAGCACTCTATCTTTTGCCCCTGCCGGCGCATCCGGATCAAGCCGGCCCTGCGCAACTCTTTGATATGGTGTGAAACCGTGGACGGCACGATCTCGAGATCTTGAGAGAGCTCTCCGACACAGGCACAGCTCTCATCTTCAATGCTGCATATCGTGCCCGGCTCACAACAAGAGAACAGACGCATGAAGATCCTCAGGCGGTTGGGGTTCGACAAGGCCTTGAACATGTCCGCGTATTGCTCAATATCTATATTGGATGTAGAATTCGACATAGTTCGAAATATCTAATCAAGGTAATTGGTCTTGTCAAGCAGATTTTGCTTGCCACCTTTAAGATGCTCGTGAAAAGTGTTGCTAACCATCTTGACGGGAGGAGCTTTTTCCATGAAAGCCGTCATTCTGAACGGATTCGGCGGACCAGAGGTGATGCAGGTGGGTGAGGTGCCCACGCCCGAGCCTGGAAAAGGGCAGATTCGGGTGCGGGTGGCCGCCACTTCGGTCAACCGGGCTGATACGGTCCAGCGCAAGGGCAACTATCCTCCTCCTCCGGGGGAGTCCGATATTTTGGGATTGGAGGTGGCCGGTGTGGTCGATGGGATAGGTGAGGGGGTGCACCAGTGGCGGGACGGTGATCGTGTCATGGGTCTGGTGGCGGGCGGCGGTTATGCCGAATACGCTTTGATGTATGCAGGCCATGGCATGGCGGTCCCGGAGTCGCTCTCTTTGCAGGAAGCTGCAGCTATTTCAGAAGTCTACATCACCGCCCATTTGAACCTGTTTCGGATTGCCCAGCTGAAGGAGGACCAAACCGTTTTGCTGCACGGCGGCGGAGGGGGCGTCAATACGGCGGCCATCCAGATATGCCGCACATTGTTGCCGAAATGCCGGATCATTGTGACCGCCTCACCCGCTAAGATCGATCGCGTTAAAGAACTGGGAGCCGACCTTGTCATTGATTACCGGCAGCAGGATTTTGCTCGCGAGGTGCTGCGGTTCACCGCCGACAAGGGCGCCGATGTCATTTTGGATCACATCGGGGCAAACTACCTTGCTGCAAACCAATCCGCGCTCACTGTGGGCGGCCAGCTGGTGGTGATCGGTCTTATGGGCGGCGCAAAGGCTGAAATCAACCTGGGACTTTTACTGGTTAAACGCCAGCGGCTGATCGGCTCGGTGTTGCGCGCATTGCCGGTAGCAGAAAAAGCGGTCATCACGGCCGCTTTTTTCGAACAGGTCATGCCCCATATCCGCCGGCGTACGATCACGCCAGTCATCCATCGGGTTTTTCCCATGCAAGAGGTGGTTCAGGCCCACCAGGAAATGGAATCCGGAAGCCATTTCGGAAAGATCGTGATGACGGTTGGCCCGTTGGCGCGCTAGCCCGTTTGCCCCGTCGATCGCACTCTCGGGGCATTCATCGAACGCCCACTCGCGGCTTAGGCCCATCAGGGTGTTTTCGCATGTCAGATAGCGTTAGCGTCCACCCACAGACCCCATAGCATTTCCTGCATGGGCCGGGCAGGGCAGAAATATGCGCTTCGAGGATGCAGTTGCGGTTACGGACAACCAACCGACAGCCTAACGTCTTTTCAGAAATTGCCTTTGGAAGTGGTAGATGGATTGGGTTAGTTTTTTCTTTTCCTTTGGTTCGATATCCATGAACTCAAAGGCATATCGATAAATGTTGCGTTCCATATCATGTTCGATCCGGCGCACTTCCGACTTCTGAATGATGATGAGTTGTTCTGCAATTTCACCGTCGGCCGGTACGAAAATGCCCGCGTTGAAAATTTTTTGTTCCAAAGCAAGAAGTGATCCGTGAAGCACCCTGTGGTTGGGTTTGAGCAGCGCGCCCAGGGTTCCCCCCAGGCTGATGTTGACCAAACCCAGGACGGCTTTCGTTTTCTCTATTTTCAGGAACATCTTGGCGCCGATCGGGGTTTCCATGCGGAAATTTTTTCTCCGCTGGATCCGTTCCACGCAATCAGGAAAGGGTATTTTTAAATCATGGCCGCCGATCTGTCCGCCCTGGGTCATGAAAAGATATTCCAAGTGGTCGGGGCCGTTGAAATTGAATCGAAGCGTCAAAGGCTCGGTCTTTGGTACGGCCTCCTTGAATCCATCGGGAAGATCTATCAGCAGCCAATTGCCGCCCGGCTCTTCCTTGATGCCGTTGACGCAAGTGAGCCGCTCGAAACCAGCACCCACCACATGCATCGAGATGATGACCCGCTGCTCCAGCAGATAGCCAAAAAGATCAAGGAGTTTTGTACCCTGTAGTTTTCCCGGCTCGTTCATGCGGCTTTTCGAAATCAAAGTTTCAAAAATTGGGATCTGCCTGGATTTACGATTTCAGCATAGATTATCGGTTTTCCAAGAGGATCTCTTTAGAATCTTCGGGTCCAGTCCTCTGACGCGGAGCCGCATTTTGGAATCCCGCAAGACTGTTGCGGGCCGGCTGCAAATGCCATCGGAATGAGGATCGCAACGGGTTCCTGTTCAGCGCGAATCGCTGTCGATTCCGGCTCGATTTTGGGAACAGCTTGAACTCATCTTTTGTTTTTGATAGGCTGTCCGAATCTTTTGATAGGCATTCAACGGCCGCGCCCCCCTTGTTTTCAGGCGGATGCGTCCGATAGATCGGCTGCATATGGCAAAACACGTTTCAAATTCACAAATTCTGAAAAAACGCGCACTCAAGCAGCAACGCAGGGCCTGGACCAAAATCGCTAAATGGTCCTTATGGGTGGTGCTGTTTCTGATGTTCTTGGGCGGCAGCGCCACCGTGGGTTTCTTCTTCTACTTGGGAAGGGATTTACCCAAAATCACCTCGCTCAAGGATTATCGCCCCCCCATTGTCACCACCGTCTATTCCGATGACAATCGCAAGATCGCCGAATTCTATAAGGAACGCCGGGTGGTGGTGGCTTACGAGCAAATCCCCTTGAAACTCCAGCAGGCCTTCATCGCCGCCGAGGATGCACGCTTTTATAAACACCAGGGCATTGATATCTTCAGCATTACGCGGGCTTTTTTCAAAAATCTTGAAGCCGGCGGGATTGTGCAGGGCGGCAGCACCATCACCCAGCAGGTCACCAAAAGCTTTCTGCTTACGCCTGAACGCAGCTACGAACGCAAAATAAAAGAGGCCTTGCTGGCTTATCAGATCGACAAGGCCTTTACCAAGGATGAAATCCTATTTTTGTATCTGAATCAAATCTATCTGGGGCACGGCGCCTACGGTGTGCAGGCGGCGGCGGAGAACTATTTCGGCAAATCGGTCCAAGACCTCAATCTGGCCGAGTGCGCCATGATGGCCGGATTGCCCCAGGCCCCCAGCCGGTATTCGCCCTTTCATTATCCCGAACGGGCCAAGCAGCGCCAGATTTACGTGCTCAATCGCATGGTAGATGAGGGTTTTATCACTCAGATCGAGGCCTCCGAGGCCATCACCACTCCATTGAACATTCAGGCGCGCCGCAACTGGTACATGGAGCAGGTGCCGGTGTATACCGAACATGTGCGCCGGTATGTTGAAAAGAAATACGGAGAAGATGCGCTTTATACGCAAGGTCTTAAAATCCATGCCGCCGTCGATACGGAAATGCAAAAAGCCGCTCTGGCGGAAATTCAAAAAGGTCTCAAGGACCTGGACCACCGCCAGGGATACCGCGGCCCGGAGCAGCACCTGGAACCCGATCAGATCGAAGCCTTCTGCCAGGAGCAGCAGGACACCTTTACTATTACGCCACTTTCACCGGGGGCCACTGCCCGCGGGGTGGTCATCGATGTGGACGATAAGGCCGGGCGGGTGACCGTGCGCATGGGCAATCAACGCGGCGCCATCATGATTGAAGACATGCGCTGGGCACGCAAGCCCGATCCGGAAGTCGCCTGGTTTACCGCCAAGCTGCGGCGGCCGAGCGAGGCGTTGGCGGTCGGTGATGTGATCCAGGTGGAGTTGGTCGAGAAGGATCCAAAAGCCGATCAGTGGAAACTGCTCCTGAGCCAATCACCGGAGGTACAGTCCGCCTTGCTGTGCATCGAGGCGGGCACCGGGTTGGTCAAGGTCATGGTGGGCGGTCGCGATTTTATGGAAAGCCAGTTCAACAGGGCCATTCAATCGCGTCGGCAGCCCGGGTCGGCCTTCAAGCCGATCATTTACGCGGCGGCCCTGGACAAAGGCTATACGCCGGCCACGGTGATCATCGATTCGCCCATTGTCTTTAAGGATGAAGATCAGAATTTTACCTGGAAGCCCAAGAACTACGGAAAAACCTTTTACGGTCCCACGTTGCTGCGCGAAGCGCTGGCCCATTCGCGCAATGTGGTCACCATCAAGATCACGCAGGATATCGGTATTGAATATGTCATCGATTATGCGCGCAGGCTCGGCATCGAATCCGACCTGAACCGCGATTTGTCCCTCGCTTTAGGCTCCTCGGGCGTCTCCCTGCTGGAGATTGTCAAATCGTATTCGGTTTTCGCCAACCAGGGCGATCTGGTGGAACCCGCCTTTGTCACCAAAATCGAGGACCGTTACGGTAACATTCTGGAGGAGATGAATCCGATCCGCACAAAAGTCATCGACGAGAGCACGGCCTACATCATGACCAGCCTCATGGAGGGGGTGGTTAAATTCGGCACGGGCCAGCGGGTGCGTGCCCTCAAGCGCCCTGTGGCCGGGAAAACGGGTACCACCAACAATCTGTATGACGCCTGGTTTGTCGGTTACACCCCGCGTTACATCACCGGTGTTTGGGTGGGCTATGATCATGAGCGCTCCCTGGGCCAAGGCGAAACCGGCGCGCGCGCCGCAAGCCCGATTTGGCTGGGCTTTATGCAAGAGGCCCTGAAAAATGAGCCGATCCGCATCTTCCAGGTGCCGGAGGGGGTGGTTTTCGCCAAGATCGACGCTGAGACAGGCTTGCTGCCCATCCCTGAATCCAAAAAGACCGTTTTCGAATGCTTCAAAGAAGGCAGCATACCGGCTGAATATACTCCCAAACCGGGATCGGTGACCGAGCCGGAGCATTTTTTCAAGCAAGATATGTAAATAGAAGCTCAGAATCGAACAGCTCCTGCTTAAAGCTTCCCTCGTCTGATTCGGATAGCCTGATGGGCTTGCGCCATATTCTGATCATTCTTTCCCTGCTTGCATTTCTATCGGCTTCGGCCGGCGGCTTCCTTTACTACTCGGCCCTGCACCAGGCCGCCTTTCAGGAAGCCGAACGGCACGCGATCGCAAAGGCCGAACTGATCCAAAAAAGCATCACTTCGCTCTTATCCGAGCATCAAAACAGCGTGGTGACCCTGGCCGGCATGCCCTCTGTGCGGGAAGCCTTGATTACAGACACGCCGGAAGCACTTTCACAGGCCAATATCACGCTCGATCATTTTGCCGCCACCCTGGGCGTGGACGTTTGCTACCTGATGAACCGGCAAGGAATCACCATCGCCTCCAGCAACCGCGAGGCCCCCGACAGCTTTGTGGGGAAGAGTTTCGAGTTCCGGCCTTACTTTCACCAGGCTTTCAGCGGAACGCACGGGTCTTATCTGGCATTGGGTATCACTTCCGGCAAACGCGGCGTCTATCAGAGCTATCCGGTCTATTCCAGCCATGAGGATCAACCCACGGGTGTGGCGGTGATCAAATCTTCGATCGAACGAATCGAAGCCGAATCGGGGTTGCCCGCCGAAGATATTGTGCTGATTACCGATCCGGCCGGCGTTATCTTTATATCCAATCGCCCTGAATGGCTGCTGCAGCTGGCCTGGCAAATGACCCCCGCGCAGCTGGCGCAGATCAGCGCATCGCGCCAGTTCGGACCGGGCCCCTGGCGCTGGGTTGGTTTGAAAAACACCGCTGAAGGAAAAGTGGCCGATGTCAAAGGCAACGATCATTTGATCCACCGGGCCAGAATCGACCGATTCCCCGGCTGGCACATCCTGTACCTGCGCAACACACGCATGATCGCGCAGACCGTTTCCGGTCCGTTGTTGCGCATCGCCAGGCCGGCCGCGCTGTTGCTCAGCATCCTGATCGGATTGGCGGTCCTCGTGCTTTACAACAAGGCCAACCAAGAAATCCTGCGGCGGCGCAATGCAGAAGGGGCGCTGCGTCAAAGCGAAACGCGTTACCGGTCCCTGTATCATCATACACCGGCCATGCTCCATTCCATCGATGTGCAAGGCAACCTGCTCAGTGTCAGTGATTTTTGGGTGGAAACCATGGGATACAGCCGCGAAGAGGTGCTTGGCCGCCCGGTCACCGACTTTTTCACCACCGAATCCAAGCAATATGCCGAGACCACCGGGATACCGCAGTTTTTGAATTACGGTACTCTTAAAGACATTCCTTACCAGATGCCTAAAAAGAACGGCGAAACCATCGACGTATTGCTTTCGGCCATTGCCGAACGGGATGGCCAAGGACATTCCAGCGCTCTCTGGCGGTTTGCATCGATGTCACCGAACGCAACCGCGCCACGGCCGATCTGCGCATTGCCAAAGAGGAACTGAGTCGTTACTCCAAGGAACTGGAGCGCCAGGTGCGTGAGCGCACCAGTGAAATCACCGCCATTCTCAAATACACCCCGGCCGTCATTTACATGAAGGACGCGCAGGGTCGCTATTTACTGGTCAACTCACGATTTGAGAAACTGTTTAACGTCACTACCGATTCGGTGCGCGGTAAGACCGATCTCGATCTTCTGCCGGCGCAGGTGGCCGATCAATTCCGCGCCAATGATGAAATGGTATTGATCCACGGAACGTCCCTGCATGTCGAAGAACGCCTTCCGCTGGCAGACGGCCTGCACACCTTTCTATCGGTCAAATTCCCTATCTATGCTGAATCTGGAAAACTGCTGGGCGTCTGCGGCATTGCCACCGATATCACCGCCTTGAAAAACGCCCAGGAGCAACTGCGGCGGCTTTCCGGCTCAATCATGGCCAATCAGGAGAACGAGCGGGCCGCCATCGCCCGTGAACTGCACGATGAACTCGGGCAACTGCTCACCGCCTTACGCATGGACGCCGTCTGGCTGCAAAATCGGTTGAAGGATAAGGATTTTCAGGCCGCTGAACGGGCCGGCGCCGTGTGCGCTCTGGTGGATACCACCATCGAAGAAGTCCGCTCCATGGCCATCCGCCTGCGGCCGGGTGTGCTGGATGACCTGGGCTTGGTGGATGCTCTGGAGTGGTATACCACCGAATTCGAACGCCGTGCCGAAATCGCCTGTATTTTCAACCACGATGCCGTTCCGCCCGTTGACGGCGCCATTGCCACCGCCGCCTATCGCATCGCTCAGGAGGCGTTGACCAATGTCGCCCGCCATGCTCAGGCGACCCGCGCCGAGGTCGGCCTACGCATGCACCACAATGCCCTCGTACTGACGGTATGCGATGACGGCCGCGGGTTTGCCCCTCAGGCGCTTGCCGAAACGCAAATGCTGGGGCTGGCCGGCATGCGCGAGCGCGCCGGAATTCTGGGAGGCACGCTTACGGTCGAATCGCAGCCGGGCCTGGGGGCTAAGGTCGTCTTTAGCGTACCCCTTTCCCAACCCGATGGGAGCGCGACGTGATTAAAGTTCTTCTTGCCGATGACCATGCCATTGTGCGCGCCGGCTTGCGGCGCCTGGTGGAGGAGAGCAGCGACATGGAGGTGGTGGCCGAAGCGGCCGACGGCCATGAAGCCATCCGCCTGATCCGCGAAGCGCGGCCCGATGTGGCGGTTATCGATCTTTCCATGCCGCAAATGGACGGCCTGGAGGTGATCAACCGCATTCACCCCGAATTTCCGGCCATGCCAATCATCGTTCTTACCATGCATGCGGGGAATCAATATGTGGTGCGGGCGATAGAAGCCGGCGCTTTGGGTTACATCACCAAGCAATCGGCGCCCGAGCAACTGGTCAAGGCCATCCGCAGGGTGGCCGAAGGACTGCGCTACCTGACCCACGACGCCGCCGAATCGCTGGCCCTGCGCTTTTCAAAAGGCCGGCGCGGCGGTTCCGCCCTGGACGATCTATCCACCCGCGAACTGCAAGTGCTGCGCCGCTTGGCCCTCGGAAACACCAATCGCGAGATCGCCGAAGCATACAACATCAGCATCAAAACCGTGGATACCTACCGATTTCGATTGTTGAAAAAACTCGACCTGCGCAACAATGCCGAACTGTCGCGCTTTGCCATTCAGCATGGATTGATCGAGCCCTGACCTTTGGCCGGATTGAATTGGGCGAATGGATGATGAAAGCAAGGCTTCCGGTCCCTTTTGCGTGGGCTGCAGACCCCATCGGTTTTGAGATATGCGCAGCCGCCCGGCGGGAAGCGACCGATGGCCAATGGTAACGGGAAACCGGCCACGGAAAAAAGAGGCTTGCAATGCGAACCTCGGCTTCGTAATAAAAGGCCTTTATCCGGCTGAATTCAGATTCGAGCCGTTCCCGCAAGCCATCCTAGCGAAGAAGGAGAACACACATGCGTGAAGCGGTCATAGTCAGTGCGGTACGGACCCCTTTGGGAAGTTTCAACGGGATATTGGGTACCACGGGGGCCACCGATTTGGGCGGAATGGTCATCGCTGAAGCGGTCAAGCGCGCCGGAATTGCGCCCGCCGCCGTTAACGAAGTGATCATGGGTCATGTGCTTCCGTGCGGTTACGGGCAGAACCCGGCCAAGCAGGCCGCCATCAAGGCGGGTCTGCCATGGGAAGCCGAATGCTTCACCATCAACAAAGTCTGCGGCTCGGCCCTGAAAGCCGTGATGCTGGCGGCCCAGGCGGTGCAGCTGGGCGATGCCGAGGTGGTGGTCGCCGGGGGCATGGAAAACATGAGCATGGCCCCGTATTACCTGGAAAAAGCCCGCTTCGGCTATCGCATGGGGACTGGCCAGATACAGGACCATATGGTCCATGATGGGTTGTGGGATATCGTCAATGACTTCCACATGGGCATCTCCAATGAACTGTGTTCGGAAAAGTATGGAATCACGCGCGAAGGCCAGGATCGCTATGCGGAAAGATCCTATCGCCGTGCCCTGACCGCCATTGCCGCCGGCCGCTTCAAGGATGAGATCATGCCGGTGCCCGTTCCCCAGCGCAAAGGCGACCCTAAAATCTTCGTCCAGGACGAATGCCCGCGCGAGACCAGCCTGGAGCTCCTGGCCAAAATGCCGGCGGCTTTTAAAAAAGGCGGCCTGACCACGGCCGGCAACGCATCGGTGATCAGCGACGGTGCCGCCGCCGTGGTGGTCATGTCGCGCGAGAAGGCCCAGGCCCTGGGCTGCACCATCCTGGCCACCGTCGGCGCCCAGGCCTCGTACGGCATCGATATGAAATACGTGCTGGTGGCGCCCATCTGGGCCGTTCCCAAGTGCCTGGAAAAAGAGGGCCTGAGCATAGACAAGGTCGACCTGTTCGAAATCAACGAGGCCTTCTCCGGCTCCACCTGTGCGGTCATGCAGGAACTCGATCTCGATCCGGAGAAAACCAATGTCAATGGCGGCAGCGTGGCCCTGGGACATCCCATCGGCGCCAGCGGATGCCGGGTGCTGGTCACCTTGATCCACGAAATGATCCGGCGCGACAGCCAAACCGGCGTGGCCTCGCTCTGCCTCGGCGGCGGCGAAGCGGTGGCAATGGTCATAAAAAGATAATCCTGTTCAATAAATGTTTTCTACTACCGGGATCACAGGTAAAGGAGCAACGCGAATGGATGAGATTAAAACTTTCGGCGTGATCGGCGCCGGGCAGATGGGCAACGGCATCGCCCAGGTGGCCGCCGTGAGCGGCCTTTCCGTGGTGATGATGGATGTCAAAGAAGAGTTTGTACAGCGCGGCATGAAAACAATTGCCAAGTTCTTCGACCGCAGCATCGAAAAGGGCAAACTCACCAGGGAACAAAAAGACAGTGTGCTGTCCCGCATCACGCCCAGCATCGACATCAATGATCTGGCCGGCGCCGACTTCGTGGTCGAAGCCGCCACGGAAAAAGAAGAACTCAAGTTCCAAATCTTCCGTGACCTGGACCGGATCTGCCGGACCGGGGTGATTCTGGGCTCCAACACCTCTTCCATTCCCATCGGCCGGATAGCCGCCCAGACCGGGCGCCCGGATAAGGTCATCGGCATGCACTTCATGAATCCGGTGCCCCTGATGAAGCTGGTGGAAGTCATCCGCGGCCTGGCCACCAGCGAGGAGACTTTTCAAACCACCTGGCGGCTGTCGGAAAAATTCGGCAAAACGCCCGCCCAAGCAAACGACTTCCCCGGCTTCATCGCCAACCGCATTCTCATGCCCATGATCAACGAGGCCGTTTTCGCCCTTTACCACGGCGTGGGAAGCCGCGAGGCCATCGACACCGTCATGCAGCTGGGCATGAACCATCCCATGGGTCCGCTGACCTTGGCGGACCTGATAGGCCTGGACACCTGCCTGGCCATCATGGAAACCTTGTATGACGGCTTCAAGGACTCCAAATACCGGCCCTGTCCCTTGCTGCGCAAGTACGTGGAAGCGGGCTGGCTGGGAAGAAAAACCGGAAGGGGTTTCTACGAATATCCGTAAATGCATCGGTTGAGTACTTTAAGGGAGCAGCAAATGAGCAGCAAGATGATGAAGTCGATCCTGTTTTCGGCATGCCTGATAGCCTCAATTCTGGTGAGTGCCGGCTGCGGCAAAATGAACCAGAAGAATTACAACCGGCTGAAAATCGGCATGCCCTACAGTGAGGTCGTTTCCATTCTGGGCGAAGCCGACAATTGCAGCAGCTCTGTGGGCCTGAAGAACTGTACCTGGGGCGATGAGAAAAAGTATATCAACATCCGATTTGCCGGCCAAAAGGTCGTCTTCTTTTCAGCACAAGGGCTGAAGTAATGATTGAAATACGCCAAATCACTCCTGAAGACTGGCAGGTTGTGAAATCCGTCCGACTGGCCGCTTTGTCCGAAGCGCCGTATGCCTTCCTGGAAACGTTGGCGGCGGTTTCGGCGCGGTCCGACAGCGCCTGGCGGGAGCAAACCCGTGCAAATGCCCAAGGGCAAACATCCACCTGCGCCTTGGCGTTCCTCAATAACAATCCGATCGGCATGGCGGTGGGATTGTTCGATCCGCACCGCCCCAAAACAGCCAAACTGGCCGCCATGTGGGTGGCGCCGGAAGCCCGCGGATCGGGAATTGCCGACCGGTTGGTTGATTTCATCGGCAGATGGGCTCAAGCCAAATCGGCAGCGGTATTGCACGCCCACGTGGCCGGGCAAAACCCCCGCGCCATTGCGTTTTACCGCAAATACGGGTTCAGACCGCCGCAACAGGAAATTGTCCGGACGGACGACGAATCCAAGTGTGAAACCGTTATGGAATTGTCCTTGACATGAACAAGACTTCGAATGGAAGATCTGCCGAAGGGACCTAAAGGCTTTGCGCGAACATTTCACCGGTCATTGCGCCGTCGCAGATCTTGGTCACGGGGCCGGTCAGCGTGGCAAAAAATCCATTGCGAAACTCGATGCGCAGGCTTCCGCCCGGCATGTGAACCGTGATGTCCGGGTCGCAAAGACCGAGCTTGTGGGCCACGGCCGCCGCGGCCGTGCTGCTGCTGCCCGAGGCAAGGGTGTAACCCGCACCGCGCTCCCAAATTTCAATCCGGATATTGCTGCGATCCAGGACTTTCATGAACTGGACATTGGTGCGTTTCGGAAAGCGGGCGTCCAGCTCGATGACCGGCCCAAAACGACGTGCTTGATCTGCAGTGGGATCGCTTGAGAGAACCACACAATGAGGATTGCCGATGGTCGCCGCGCAGAAAGTCAGCACATGACCCTCGATCTCAATGGTCTCATTTAATACCTCGCGCGATGGCCCTTCGACCGGAATTGCGGCACTGCTGAAGCTGACTTCTCCCAGCTCCACCTTTACATTCGTGCCGTCCGCATTCACCTCGCAGGAGACTGCGCCACCGGGCGTCTCAACAGTGAAGGGATTACAGCCGACGACGCCTTCATCCCAAAGAAACCGCGCAAATATGCGCAAACCGTTTCCGCTTTTTTCTGCTTCGCTTCCGTCCGGATTGAAGATGCGCAACCCGAAATCGCACCTGGAGCTGTCACGTGGACCCAGCAGGATGCCGTCCGATCCGATGCCGTAGTTGCGGTGGCAAATCAGGCGAACGATGCCCCGGTCGGGTTCGCCGGGAAGCTCTGCCGGACGGATCACGATGTAGTCGTTGCCCAATGCGTGGTATTTTGAATACTTCATGAGAAGCGATAGCCTTTCGAATGAATCGACCCATACCATAGAAGCACGGGCAAAAGGGTTCTCCATTACTTAAGCAGATCGGCGTCATTAAATCCAGCCCAAATCTAGTTTGACATTGCATGCCGGCCGCGCTGCTGGGGACGGGAGCGGCCGACATCGCCGGTCTCGGCACCGGTTTCATCAAGGAGTTGGCCATCGGGGGACTTGCCAACCCGGATAAGCGTCCTATTTTGGCATTGTTTTTCCAAGCGGTTCTGCTGCCGGTCGCATTGAGATTGCGGTCCATCCTCAAAAGCAAGCAATTTATTGTGCACGCCTTCCGGACTCACGCCGACCGGTTCGGGAGGCTTTTTCTTACGCATTTATACCAAGAGGTGGCGCTTTGAGATCCGGAATCCATGTCCCCTTGACAAGGCGAGATGCCAAAAAACTGCTTTGCAGTCTGCTTCTTTTTGAGCTCTTCCTGGTCATGGTGTACATCCTGGATTCCCTGGTGGGTGTGCAAAGCCCGATCCATAAACTGTTCAACCTGGACAGCGAATCGACCATACCGGCATGGTTTTCGTCCATGCAGTTATGCCTGGTGGGAATTCTATTCTTGTGCTCCTGGGTTGGCGCTGTGAAGCAAAAAGCCGACTCGCGCCTGTTTTTTCTGATGGTTGGATTGGGGTTTTTGTTCCTGTCCATGGATGAGGCGGCCGAATTTCACGAAAAATTGACGCGCGTGCTGACTCATATCGAATGGTTGCCGCAGTTCACCGGCGGCCTGTGGATTCCCCTCTATCTTTCGGCCCTTGCCATCTTCGGGATCGCCGGCCGCCGTTTAATCGCAGCCATATGGAAAGCCTATCCACATGAATCCCTGGTTGTAGCGGCCGGATTTGCGATCATCCTGGTTGGAAGCGTCGGCCTGGAAATCATCACCCATCTGTTTTGGAAGGATGGCAACAGTCCGGTGCTGTACAGAACAGAAGTGGTGTTCGAAGAATTTTTTGAAATGGCGGGCACCAGTGTCGTTCTCTATGGTGCGCTTTTGTACGCGCTTCGAACTTCCGGCTCAGTGGTGGTGCCTAAGGCCCAAGCTCGTTTACAACCGGGCGGCGATGAATAAACACGTCTTGCTTAAAAGAAGAGATTTCGATTAAAGGATGAACTGCGGCCGTCAGGAAAGGTGCTGAGACGCGTCCCTTCCAAGAGGCTGATCGCGCCATATGGTTTGACTTAGGCCGAAGTGTGGAACCCAAGCCCCTAAAAGGAGAGCGTAAATGAAACTGATCAGAGTCAATATGACCGACCGCACAATCAAGGTGGCAGAGGTCCCGAAACAATATGCCGGCCTGGGCGGTCGCGGCCTGAGCGCCATGATGATTAACGCCGAAGTGCCGCCTCGATGTGATGCCCTGGGCCCCGAAAACAAATTGATCGTTGCACCGGGTCTGCTCAGCGGCACCTCTCTGGTCAATACCAGCCGCGTTTCCATTGGCGCCAAGAGCCCCTTGACCGGCACCATCAAGGAAAGCAATTCGGGCGGCAAAATAGCAGCCTGCCTGGGCAAACTGGGCATCACGGCCATTGTCGTGGAAGGGCAGGCCCCGGCGGGTGAGCTCTATCTGCTGACCATCGATCAAGACGGCAAGGCCGAACTGCAAGAAGCTTCCCGTTACAAGGGGATGCGCACCTATGCGCTTTGCGCCAAACTATTGGAGGACAATGGGCCCAAAAACACGATCATGTGCATCGGACCGGCCGGCGAATACCGGCTGAGTTCGGCCAGCATCCAAACCACCGATGTGGATGATCGCCCGTGCCGCGCCGCCGGACGCGGTGGGTTGGGTGCGGTCATGGGCGCCAAGGGGCTCAAAGCGATCGTGGTGAGCACGCAGGGCAAGAGCCCCGACGCCATCGTCGATCCGGATATGTTCAAAGAGGCCGCCAAAACGTTTGCCCAGGCGCTGCGCGACAACCCTTTTACGGGCAAGGTGCTGCCCCAACTGGGTACGGCCTCGACTGTCGCAGCGGTCAACGCCTTGGGGGCTTTTCCAAGCTATAATGCCACCCGGGGCGTGTTCGAGGGCTGGGAAAAAATCAGCGGCGAAGCCTTGGCCAAGTTAATTCAGCAGCGTGGCGGCAAGACCGAACACATGGGCTGCGCCCAGTGCATCGTGCATTGCTCCAATGAGTTTGTGGACGAAAGAGGCAAATTTGTCACGTCGTCCCTGGAATATGAGACGATCTGGTCCATGGGCGCCATGCTTGGTATTGACGATCTGGACACGATCGCCCGGCTGGATTTCCTTTGCGACGACATCGGGCTGGATACCATCAATACCGGCGTGGCGGTTGCGGTGGCCATGGATGCCGGCCACAAGTCCTTCGGGGACCGCCAGGCCGCCATCGCCATGGTCGAAGAAATCGCCCAGGGCACGGCGCTGGGCCTGGTTCTCGGCAACGGCCCGGAAGCGGTTGGCCAGCACTTCAATCACCACCGCGTGCCGGCCGTCAAAGGACAAAGCATCGCCGCGTATGACCCCAGGGCCATGCAGGGTAACGGCGTGACCTACGCCACTTCGACCATGGGCGCGGATCACACCGCCGGCAACATGCTGGGCCTGTATCTTGCCGGCAAGCTCAACCCGTTGTCGGCCGAAGGCCAGGTGGATGCGTCCCGCAAAGCCCAAATCGGCATGGCCGCCATGGACTGCACCGGTATGTGCCTCCTGGCCGGCATCGGCATGGCTGCGCCGGCCGCGGCGGAAGCCATGTTCAAAATGCTCAGCGCCAAACTGGGTGCCCCCATAGGTTTTAAGGAATACGGATTTATGGGCATGCGCGTGCTCAAGGCCGAACACGAATTTAATCAGAAGGCAGGATTTACGAGTAAAGACGACCGCTTGCCGCGTTTTTTCTATGAAGAGCCGCTGCCGCCGCATAACAAGGTCTTTGCCGTCAGTGATGAGGAGCTGGACAAGTTCTATAATTTTTAGCGGGGTCCATTGGCATTCTGTAACGCAACCAAACCCAACGGGGTGGTGCCGCATCATGATCAGCGTGAACGTCAAATTGTACGGCACCCTGCCCTGGCGCTTTCAAGGTTATGACCCCGAGAAGGGGCTGACCGTGCAGCTGGGCCAGGGTGCCCGCGTCCTCGATCTAACCGAGAAGCTGAACATTGCGCCGGCCGACACCGGCGTGGTGGCCATTGACGGCCGCGTGGCCAAACCGGAGGAGCGGATCAGGGCAGGCGCCACGATCCGCATTTTCCAGGTCGCCCATGGGGGCTAGAAATCTTTCTCCACTTCGACCGGGGATCTCAAGGATCGTTTCTCTTGTTGTTCTCGTAAAACCCATAGTGGACATTTTGAAAGGGCCAAAATCTTTTTGCCCTGGTGCTGGCGAAGGTCGGGGTGAGACTCAGGCCCTGGATGGCGCGTTGGCGCCGATCTGAGCCAAGGTGCATTGCTCGGGCGGTTTGTCCGGCCGCCAGCGCAGCAGCTTGGTGCCGTGGCGGAACCGGCCGCCGGTAAAATGATCCCATTCGACCTCCACCACCAGCCGTGGCGCCAGCGGCTGCCACGGGCTTTCCACGACGCGCCAGCGGCTCGGGCCTCCGGGTGCGCGGCCGGTAAATCCGGGCGGTGAAATGAGCGGTTCCAGGCGGCGGACCAGATCCCTGCGCTCGTTCTCACTCAGGCCCGAACAGAAGCCGACATGGTGCAAGAGTCCCTGCCCATCATACAAGCCCAGAAGTAAAGAGCCGATTTCGTGCCCCGCGGACCGGCCCTCCGCCCCGGCGCTGTATCGAAATCCCCCCACCACGCAATCGGCCGTGCGCTTGCGTTTGATCTTGCGCATGCCCGTACGCTCTCCCGAGAGATAGGCCGAGTCCAGGCGTTTGGCGATCACCCCGTCCAGGTTGATGTCCCCTGATAACAGCCATGCGCGGGCCTGGTCTTCATCCCGGGTGGCCGGCGAAATATCGATCCCCGTAGGGTTGCGCAGATGGTCGTGGGCAAATTGTTCCAGCCGGGCCCGGCGTTGCGCCAGAGGCTTTTCCAAAAGCACCTGGCCGTCCGGATGCACGAGCAGATCGAAAAAGATCAGGTCGGCCGGGCGTTCGCGTGAAAGGCGGTTGATGCGGCTTTCCGCCGGGTGAATGCGCTGCAACAAATCGTCAAAGGAAAAGATCCCTTTCACCGGCACGACGATTTCGCCGTCGAGCACAAATTTCGGTGCGCCTATGGCTGTAAGGCGTTCGAGCAATTCGGGAAAATAGCGGCCCAGCGGTTTGCCCGCTTTGGACTGGAGCTCGACCTCGGCGCCATCGCGAAAAACAATGCACCGGAAACCGTCCCACTTGGGTTCATACAGCCACTCGCCGCCGGTGGGAAGACGGCCCGCCAATTGGGCCTCCATGGGAGCAAACGGGGGAAAAATCGGCAGGTTCACAAAAAGCTCCCCAGGCGCACGCGGCCGGTCGGCCGCAGCAGGGGTTCCCACAAATCGCCGCGGCGGGCCACCCGTTCAGGCATGTTGTCCATGACAAAATCTTGGATATCGAAACCGGCCTGCACCTCCTGCCAGCTGACCGGTGTCGATACCGGAGCACGGGGGCGCGGCCGTACCGAATAAACCGAGGCCAGCGTCCGCCCCCAGGCGTTCTGGTTATAATCGACCAGCACCCGCCCCGCCGGTCTTTTGGCCAGCCGGTACTCGGCCGTCAGCAGGTCCGGATGAAGGGAAGCCAGCTGCCGGGCGAAGGCCTTTGCAAAGGACCAGACCTGCTTTTGGGTGGGGCCCCGTTCGATCGGCACATAGACGTGGATGCCCCGTGAGCCGGAACTTTTCGGCAGGCTGGGCATATCGAGCGCATCCAGCCCCTCCTTGACCGCCAGGGCCGCTTCCCGGACTTTGGCAAAAGGTACGGACGGATCGCTTTCGACCGGGTCCATGTCGAAATGCAGATAATCGGGGCGGTTGGTATCCCCGCAGCGGGAGTACCAGGGATTCAGATCGATGCAGCCCAGGTTGATGATCCAAAGCAGTGAAGGCAGGTCCTGTACCACAGGAAATTCGATCACACTGCCGGAGGCATGCTCGATGGCGCATGTGCTCAGCCATGCGGGGCGATACGACGGCGTGCGCTTCATGTAAAAAAATTCGCCCCCGATCCCGTTTGGATAGCGCTTCATGACCATGGCCCGCTGCTGCACATGCGGGAGCAACACCGGCGAGACCTGGGTGTAATAGCGCAGCAGATCCCCTTTGGTCACCCCCTGGTCGGGCCAGAATACTTTGTTCAGATGCGTCAGCCGCAGGCTTCGGTCGCCTGTGTGGATCGTGATCTGATCGCTCTTGGGGGGACTGGCCAGGGAATTCAGGATGGCCGGATCGCCTCGGGCGGATTGCTTCGGCGCATGCGTTTTTTTCATTTCGCTCAGCATGCTTTGAAAGTAGGCAGGCGCCGGGCGTGCAGCCATCGGTCAAGGACCCTATTTTCGAGTTTCAAAGACCCAAAACAGAAGAACTCCCGGATGTGTAATCCTTTGTTGATTTCACCCGAATGTCATCGCATCCGGATCATCTTGGAAGGTTGTCCCCAGACAAAAATCCGGATCCACTCGAATCCGAAGGTCAGCAGGGCTTCATCCGAACGCCGCAATTTCTTTACGAGCTCCGCTTTGACATGGAAGCGGTTCAGGAAAGTGCTGCTGAAAACGAAATCCCTGAAGGGATCCAAATTGTAAGCGGCCATGAAAACCATTTTGGCTCTGGCGCCGCGCGGTCCTTCGGCTCCCCAGGGGTCATTTTCGAACAGACGGCGAAGTTCAGCCCAGCTTAGATTGAAGTCATGGTGGCGGTTGGATTCCTGGTCCTGGTTCCACGTTTCGATCGACCACGTCCGGACTTCATAACGGCCCAAACAAAAATCGGGTGGCCGGAAAAAAGAGATCGGTGTGCCGCGGCGCGTTGCCGCATCGTACAAGACGCCCTGCTCAACTGGAAAAGTGCGGCAGGTATGCGGCCGATCCGCATAGACGCGGCAGCCGGAAGGGGCCAGAAATGGGCAGGAGTGCTGCTCGTCGTCGGCCATGCGCAGCAATACCTCAGGGAAATGATGTCCATCGCGCAGGACGATATCCACATGCCGGTCGATGAATTGATCGGAGGTGAGATTCAGATTCGTTTTCAGGCGCAGCATATCATAGGGGTAAAGAAACAGGTTCAGGTTGCGGCAGCAACGGGTGAAACAGCCCAAGTCCGAATGGCAGGCAAACCCAAAGGTCTCCCCCGCTTGAATGGGCCGGCCGGTGATCTGAGCAAGCTTCAGGGGATCAAGGAATTTCATGGGTTTCTCCTGCAGGCGGCGCGGCATCGTTGCCCTCGATCTTGTGAATCAGCATCTGGGCGATGCTCAGTTTGATTTTTCCCTCAAACGCCCTTTGGCGGCGCAATCGCCTTTCCAGATCGGCAAGGCCTGCGTACAAAGGGGTGCGGTCCAGGAAAACGTCAGTTGAACGGCCGCATTGGCGGTCGAAATCGCCGCACCCCGGCCCCAATTGCCGCAATCCGTCGGGCCGGCGCAGTTGATGGGGAATTCCGTGCAACCGGCAGATCATCGGGCGGTAAGCATACAGAATGCAGCGTCCGGCTTCGTTCAATGGACACATCGCCGATGGCCCCCGTCCATCGGCCGCACCCATCTCTTCAACGGTTCGAGCGGCCCTCTGAAAAAGGCGCTGTTGCTCTGCGGGCGCAAGCAGCGAGACGCCCTTCTTGAGATGGAGATATTCGACCAGGGTATGATGGTAAAAGCGGGTTTGGCAGCAGCTGTCTTCACATCCTGCACAGACGAAACCGTGCGCCAAGGCGGCCTGCGCGTAGGCCTGATCCATGCGGTTGTAAAGCTGCGCCAACTCCTCCAAAATTCCCTCGAATGCTTGCATATTCTCTGCGCCTCCGTGTCCCCGGGCGATTCCATTCTTTGGGAACATGATCAACTCATCTGGGCGGGGAAAAAGATGCGTGCATAAAGCGAAAGGGCATAACGATCGGTCATGCAGGCCAGCAGATCGCAAACCATGCGTTGCCTGGGGCTGTTGTTGGCCTGAGGTCCTGGAAGACGCATCTTCTGAAGTTCGGCCGAAAGCATCGCCTCATCCCCCAGCAGGTGGGTGTAAAGATCCGACATGATTTTCTTGGCTTTGAAAAACTCATTGTGAACCATGGGCGAACGGTACACCTGCTCATACAGAAACCGGCGCAGTTCGGTCATGGCGCTAAAAACCGTGTCGCTCATGTTGAGCACCAGTTGACCATTCTGCGGCCGGGTATGGGCGATCAAGTCCGTCATCATGGTGGTGATGCGTTCATCATGGGTACTCCCCATGATTCGGTTGCATTGCGCGGGGATATCGGTCTCGCGAATCACCCCGCTGCGGATGGCGTCGTCCAGATCATGATTCAGATAGGCCATGATATCGGCGACCCTCACCACCCGGCCTTCCATAGTCGCCGGGAGCTCGCGCGGGTCATCTGGAATAATCTTTCCATATCCCTTGGAATGCATGACGATCCCGTCACGCACTTCATAGGTCAGGTTCAACCCCAGGCCGCAATTTTCCAGCACCTGCACGACCCGCAGGCCCTGCGTCTGGTGGGAGAAGGTTTCGGAAAAAATTTCTTTGAGGACCAGTTCGCCGCCGTGTCCGAAGGGGGTGTGTCCCAGGTCATGCCCCAGGGCGATGGCCTCGGCCAAATCCTCGTTTAAAAACATGGCCCGCGCGATCGTGCGGGCGATTTGAGCCACCTCCAGGGTGTGGGTCAGGCGGGTGCGGTATTCATCCCCCGAAGGATTGAGAAAAACCTGCGTTTTGTGTTTGAGGCGGCGGAATGCGTTGCTGTAAAGGATTCGGTCCTTGTCGACCTGGAAAGAGGTGCGAATGGGGCAAGGCGGCTCCGGTGTCACACGCCCGCGCGAGTGGGCGCTTAAACACCCATGGGGCGACATGAAATTGGCTTCACGTTTTTCAAATTCCTCGCGCAGACTCATTTGCCTTGCCGCACCGCCGGCCGCATGCCGATGGGGATAAAATTTTTTTGCGATTCTTAACAGAACCGCATCGGATATGCTATATTTTTAAAGCGCATCAAAATATCCTATTCAGAATGACCGGGCAACTGAATTCACCATTTCAACCCATCACCCGGTGAAAACAACGCCGGGGAGGCAGCCCTGCTAGCATGAACAATCATCACCTGATATTGGGAAGGTTGGTCGATTTCATCACCAACCGGACCATCGACGATACTCACGATGAACGCTACCGTCAGAAACTTGCGCGCCTTTTGGTCATGGAAAAAGGATATGCCAAATCCGACATCCGAACGGGGCGTTCGGTGAATGTAAGGGGGAAAAACAAAAGCGCACGCGTGCCGGTCACTTACATCATAGAGCTGGAGGGCCGGGACGCGATGCTGATTCAATACGGCCCCGGTTCGCTGGTGACACGCCATCGTCCGGCGCTGGCGCTGGGGCGGCTGGCAGCGCCTTACCAAATACCGCTGGTCGTGGTGACCAATGGTGAGGCCGCCGACATCCTGGAGGGCGCCAGCGGTAAAATCACGGCGGCGGGATTGGCGCATATCCCCTCAAAGGAGCAGTTGATTTTGGCTTTGCGGGTTAATGCCTGGGAACCCGTTTCCGCGCAGCGCGCTGAAATGGAAGCCCGCATCATCATGGCCTACGAGGTGGATGACCGCTGTCCGTGCGACAACAGCGTTTGCTCGTGGGAAAACCTATAAAAAGGACCCAAGCAAAGCCGCTGCCGAAACCGATGCCATTCATAAAGGGGCGGTTGGAAAAAGGAATGTGTTGCGGATTTCCGATTTCAATTTCCCGCCACGGCTGGTATAAAATCAAATACGTTTATGGCACCGATTGAAAAACACCAGACACACATGCGCCAGGCTTTGCTTCTGGCGCGCCAAGCCCTTGACCAGGATGAATTCCCCGTGGGATGTGTGGTGACCTATGGGGACAAGATCATTGCCAGCGGAGAGCGCAGCCATACCCGTCAGGCGGTTCCCAGCGAAATCGAGCATGCCGAAATGAGGGCCTTGCGACACCTGGAGACTTTGGACCCGATGATGGACCGCGGCCGAATGACCCTGTATGCCACCCTGGAGCCTTGCCTGATGTGCTTTGGTGCCATTTTGATCAGCGGCATCGGGGCGCTGGTCTATGCCTACGAAGACGCCATGGGGGGTGGCACGGGTTGTGACCGGGCCGCTTTGCCGGAACTTTACCGGTGCAATGGGCTGAACATTGTTCCCGGTGTTTGCCGGGAAGAAAGTCTGGCTCTTTTCCGGAGTTATTTCAGCCGACCGCACCTTATATACTGGCGGGACAGCCTGCTTTCGCGCTATACGTTGGGGCAAACCTGCCGGCCGGAGTCAGGTTTATAGAAAAAGACCCATTTAAGCAGACCCGGCCGGACCTGCTGAATGCGCGGTTGATGCGACCGAAGGAAAACAGATCTTGCAGCCTTTTTTTGCTTGCAATTAAACGTATGTTTATATATTGAGATGGGATTTTAAAAGCAGTGCCTCTAAAACCGGATGATTTCAAAGGGCTACACTATTTGGATCAGCGGTGGAGGCCGGAAGACCAATCATTCGCCTAGGAGGTGTTGGCATAGCTCAATTTAAAACTGAAAAAGACGATCAGGCGCAACGCACGCGGCTCAATCAGGGCATTCGCGCCAGGGAAGTTCGCGTTATCGACCCGGATGGCAACCAGCTTGGCATCCTGCCGATTCGAGAGGCCCTTGCGGCTGCTTCGGAATTCGGCCTTGATCTGGTAGAGGTTTCGCCCACCGCCAAACCGCCGGTGTGCAAAATTATGGATTACGGCCGTTTCAAGTACGAACAAACCAAAAAGCAGCACGAAGCCAAAAAAAAGCAGACCACCTTTCAGATCAAAGAGATCAAGGTGCGCCCCAAAACCGGCGAGCATGATCTACAGACCAAACTGGGCCATATTAAGAAGTTTTTGGAGCGCAGGGACAAGGTCAAAGTGACGGTGATGTTCAGGGGGAGAGAAATTGCCCTCTCGGACCGGGCGAGAGAACTGCTTGAACAGGTCGCCGCCCAAGTGGAGCCACTGGCGGTCGTGGAACAGCTACCCAAATTCGAGGGGCGTACCATGACCATGGTGTTGGCGCCGAAGTAATCAAGATAAAACGTCCTCGTATTCAAACCGACTGGTGCAGGCGCATCTGATCGGGACCATAAAACACGTTGGCGTGGGCCGGAGTCCATTCCTGGTGCTCGCGCCTTATGCTTTTTGGGCTCTGAAAATGAGATTGTTTTAGAGTCGGGCCATGTCGCGCACATGTTGCGGAAACAAGGAGAACGGACCCATGCCCAAGATTAAAACCAACCGATCGGCCAACAAGCGGTTTCGCAAAACCGGCAGTGGAAAATTTGCTTTTTCCAAATCGCACCACAGCCATATTTTGACCAAAAAAAGCCCCAAGCGAAAGCGCGCGTTGAGGCAGGCGCAAATCATCAAAGGAAGCGACATGAAAGCGGTTCGCCGCCTCCTGCCCAACGGATAAGGAGATGTATCATGCGTATTAAAAGAGGATTCAAGGCCCGCAGGCGTCGCAATAAGGTGCTCAAACTGGCCAAGGGCTTCCGCGGCGGTCGCGGCAAACTGTTCAGGACAGCCGCCGATTCCGTAGACAAAGCACTCATGTATGCCTATCGCGATCGCCGCCAACGCAAGCGGGATTTCAGGCAGTTATGGATTGCACGCATCAATGCGGCCGCTCGTTTGAACGATCTTTCCTACAGCAAGTTTATCAGCGGCCTGAAAAAAGCCGATGTGGCGCTGGACCGAAAGGTGCTGGCCGAACTTGCCCTGTACGATCCCGCCGGATTTTCAAAGATCGCCGCACTGGCCACGCAACAGGTATAAGGGCGAGCATCCCGAACATGAGGGCATTGCGCCGTGCTGCCGTTCGAGCCGACAGCTCCTTTCCTGGAGCCGGGCGAAAGCGGCAGCTGCTTTTTTGTCCAGCGTAGCGTTTTTCTCTTGGGGATGATCCCGTCTATCTCCATACCCTGCTGGCGTTGTTCCCATCCGGCCGCCGATCTGTGAGGCGGCCTTGCATGGTGACGATGGCCGCAAGATCACATCACAACCGATGAATAAGAGACGACAGTGGAGCAGAACATCGATCAAGTCGGCGCGGCGGCGTTGAGGGAGATTGACTCGGCCGCCACCCCCGATGACGTTCAGGAAGCAAATGTCAAGTATCTGGGCCGCAAGGGGCTGTTGACCCAATTGTTGCGCGCAGTGGCCCAACTGTCCCCCGAAGCGCGTCCCGCCGCCGGACGACGGGCCAACCAGGTAAAGCAACAGATCGAGACGGCCTGCCGGAGCGCCCTGGCGCGCCTGGAAGCCGATGAGGGTGTGGAGCGGATCGATGTTTCTCTGCCCGGCCGGCGGCATGCGCTTGGTTCGCTGCACCCCCTGACACAAATCACCTACCGCATCTGCGATATTTTCACCCGCATGGGCTTCGAAGTGGTCGAAGGCCCGGAGGTGGAAAGCGACTACTACAATTTCGAAGCGCTGAACATCCCCAAAAATCACCCGGCCCGTGACATGCAGGATACCTTTTACGTGTCCGAAGAGATCGTCCTGCGCACGCATACTTCCCCCACTCAGCCGCGGGTCATGGAAAAAAGGCAACCGCCGGTGCGCATCATTGCACCGGGCAAGGTATACCGGTGTGACTCAGACATCACCCACACCCCCATGTTCCATCAGGTTGAAGGATTGCTGGTGGATGAAAACGTCTCGTTTGCGGATCTGAAGGGTACGCTGACCAGCTTTGTGCATCAGATGTTTGATCCGCAAACCCGGCTGCGCTTCCGGCCCAGTTTTTTCCCCTTCACCGAGCCCAGCGCCGAGGTGGATATTCTCTGCGTGATCTGCCGCGGGGAAGGATGCCGGGTCTGCAAGCAGACCGGCTGGCTGGAAATCCTCGGGTCGGGCATGGTCCACCCGGCGGTTCTGGAAAATGTGGGGTACGACACGGCGCGTGTGACCGGATTTGCTTTCGGCATGGGGGTCGAACGTATCGCCATGCTCAAGTACGGCATCGACGATATCCGCAAAAATTTCGAAAACGACGTCCGGTATCTTAAACAATTTTAAGTGCCTGTACGCCCGGCGGGAAACCGGCTGGCCCATAGCAGCTCGTTCGAATAATTGAACATGAACGATATGCGCTTTTTGCCGGATTCATGAACTGTCCCTCGGGCATTCCGCTTCTGAGCGAACGAGTAGGTTTTGTATGAAAGTAAGCTTAAGCTGGCTAAATGAATATGTCGCCATCGATATGCCTCTTGATCAGCTGGTGTACCAACTGACCATGACCGGTCTGGAAGTTGAAGCGGTCGAAGATCGCTACGCCTACCTTGACACCGTCGTGGTGGGCCGGGTCACTGAGGTCGGACCGCACCCCCATGCAGACAAACTCAAGGTGTGCCGGGTTCAGGCCGGCCCGCATATCTACCAGGTGGTGTGCGGGGCGCCCAATGTGGCCGAAGGCCTTATGGCGCCCCTGGCGCTTGCCGGCAGCCGGTTGTCCGGCGGCACGGTTGTGAAGGCCAATGCCATTCGCGGCGAAACCTCCGAAGGTATGTTGTGCAGCCAGGCCGAACTGGGGCTGGGAGCCGATAGCGCCGGACTGATGGCGCTGCCCGGCGATTTGTCACCCGGCGAGCCTCTAAACAAAGCCCTGGGCCTGCGTGATCATGTTCTGGAAATCGGTTTGACTCCCAACCGTGCGGATTGTTTGAGCATCATCGGCATTGCCCGTGAAGTGGCCGGTTTTAAAGGAGGTGCGCTCCAGCGGCCGGCCGTGCAGACACCTCAAGCCGGCGGTACGATCGCAAAGATGACCTCCGTGACCATCGAAGCACCGGACCACTGTCCGCGCTATACCGCCCGATTGGTGGAGAATATCACCGTGGGGCCCTCCCCCTTCTGGTTGGCTGATCGGCTGATCTCGGTAGGCCTGCGCCCCATCAACAATATCGTGGACATCACCAATTACATCATGCTGGAAACCGGGCAGCCGCTGCACGCCTTTGATTTCGATCGCCTGGCCGAAAACCGCATCGTGGTGCGCACAGCCCGGCAGGATGAACGGTTTACGACCCTAGACGGCAAGGAGCGTTCCCTGGGCACCGAAATGTTGATGATCTGCGACGGCTGCAAACCGGTGGGGATCGGCGGGGTCATGGGCGGCCTGAACTCCGAAATCGAATCCGGCACCACGCGGGTGTTGCTGGAGAGCGCCTACTTCAATCCCGTGAGTATTCGCAAAACCGCCAAACAGCTGGGAATTAAAAGCGATGCCTCGCACCGCTTCGAAAGGGGTGTGGACCCGCACGGTACGCTGTTTGCGCTGGAACGCGCCTCCCAATTAATGGCCGAACTGGGCCAAGGACAGCTCGTCGAGGGGTGCATCGATGTCGCTGTGAACCTGCCCCAGCCTCCGACTCTGCGGCTCAGTGCGGCCGCCACCCACCGCCTTCTGGGCACCCGCATGGAACGCGACGAGATGGCGCAGTTGCTCTCGGCCATAGGGTTCAACGTGCAACCCGAGGATGAAGATACCCTAAGGGTCGCCACACCCAGCTTCCGCGTGGACATCAGCCGCCCCGAAGATCTCATGGAAGAGGTGGCGCGGCGCGCGGGGTACGACCGGATTCCCGTGACCTATCCGGCTTTACCGGCAGTCACCCGGCCGGCTTCGCAATTATGGACAAAGCGGCAGTCCATTCGCTTTTTGCTGGCCGGCCTAGGCTTTGCCGAGATCATCACCTACAGCTTTGTGCCGGAAGATTCATGCCGGCGCCTGCGACTGCCCGGCGAGGATCCGCGCTGCCGCCAGTTGGCGGTTCTCAATCCGCTGAGCGAAGATCAGGCGGTCATGCGCACCAGCCTTGTGCCGGGCTTGCTCGATACCATGAAGCGCAATCTATCCCGGCAATCGAGAAATCTGAAGTTGTTCGAGACCGGCAAAATCTTCATCAGCAAAGGCAGTGATCAGCAGCCTGAAGAGATCGAGATGTTGTCCGGATTGTGGAGCGGCGACCGTTGCGAGCCCGAATGGCACACCAAACCGGAAGCGTGTGATTTTTATGATCTGAAAGGCGCGCTGGAAAGCCTGTTGGATGGGTTGCGTATCAGCGCGGTGCGCTTTACCGGTCTTCCGGACGACCTGTGCACGTACACCCAACCGGGGTCCAGTGCCCAGATAATCGCGGAGGGCGAAGTGCTGGGGGTCATCGGTGCGGTGCACCCCCAAGTGCTCGCTGCATATGAACTCCGGCAAAAAGCCTTTGTCTTCGAAATAAATCTGGAACGGCTCGTGATCCATATCCCCGAGACGCGCCGGTCCCGGCCGCTGCCGAAGTATCCCGCTGTCGGGCGGGACGCCACCCTGATCGTTTCCAAAGATCTGGAAGCCGAGGCCCTGCTGGATTATATCCACGCGATGGACGAACCGCTGGTAGAAGAGGTCCGGCTGTTCGATGTCTATGCCGGCCCCCCCATTCCTGATGGGCGCAAAAGCATATCGCTGCGCATCGTGTACCGATCGCCGGAAACCACGTTGGAAGATGCAGCCGTCAATGCGATTCACAAAGATCTTTCGGACCGCCTGGTGAAAGCGTTCAATGCCGATTTGCCCGCCTGACGACCGGGGGAGTACAAGAGCCATTCTCGAACAGGCAATGTTTGCCAAGCATCGCCCCTGTGAAGACACGCTTACGACGACGCCGATCCCCCTCCGGGTAGGGACACCCACCCGGTTCGCCAGAGGGGTCAGGATGGAATTCCTCTGATTCTAAGTTGCCTAAAAAACACCTTCTTCATTCACGAATGCCATTGGGCGAGATGGTTCTTATGGTCTGAGAAAGGTTGTATCTTTGCGGTGGTGTTGATAAGGGTTGATCTGGCACCTGCGGCGGCAGATGACATGGAAGCGTATGTGAATGGACCCCTTTGCGCATTGTGAAAAGGAGTGCCTATGACCGCACCGTCCGATCATCCGCCGGACATTCCGGACAAGCTTTATTTCCGCATCGGCGAGGTCAGCCGGATCAGCGGGCTGCCATCCAGCGTGCTGCGGTTTTGGGAGAGTGAATTTCCACGAATCAAACCCAAACGCACCGAAGCCGGGCAACGACTCTACCGCAGAAGCGATGTCGAGCTGATCCTGACCATCAAGCACCTTCTGTACGACAAGAAATTCACCATCAAAGGAGCGCGTCAATACCTCAGAAACGCAGCACCTCCCGAGGAGGCCCCATCCTCTAAAAGCGACCTGATTCAAGAGCTTCTTGCAGAGCTGAAAACGATTCGGGAGTTGCTTGAATAACGGCCAGAGGATCAGTTGCCGCATGCCGTCGGAGCATCTTGATGGTCGACCGTATATGCCTCCGACCCAGAGTACGGGAACGAGAAAAAAATAGGAAGAGAACACTGCAGAAACAGAAACCCACAGGTAGTTGCACCAGCCGGCACACCGAAAAAGGGCCATTTCAGTGAAAACTCGCCTAGTCCATTGAAACCAGTTGACATCCACAACGGATTGCCTTATAAAAAGCGTCTGGTAAAGCGGGCATAGCTCAGTTGGTAGAGTACAAGCTTCCCAAGCTTGGTGTCGCGAGTTCGAATCTCGTTGCCCGCTCCACCATTTTAAGTCCGGTATTTTCATCTGAACCGAACTTGGCAAGTAGATTGATGCAGGTGGTTTGTGTGAGCGTGTGCTTCAGATGATCGGTTCCAAATAGCGGATACGCGTATCCAGGTCGGCAACGATCTACTTTCCAGGGGAACGGGCTTTAAGCCCGTTTTTATTTTTACGTCAGGAACCAAGCGAAGATGGTTGTAGAGGGCGATAGGAACACTCCGCAAGTGGTGGGGATGGCATCCAATCCCATGGTGATGCGGGTGTGGCAACTGGCCGAGCCATTATGCCTGGGTGAGGGTTTGGAGCTGGTGCATGTGGAATATCAACGCGAACCGGGAGGCAGGACCCTGCGCATTTATCTGGACAAGCCGGGTGGAGTGAGCCTGGACGACTGCGTCAACATCAGCCGTCAATTGAGTGATCTCCTGGATGTTGGTTTGGAGACAGAATTTTCGTATCGCATGGAGGTTTCTTCACCCGGCGCAGAGCGTCCCCTGGGCAAGCTTGGCGACTTTGAGCGCTTCCGTGGCTGCCGGGCCAAAATACGAACCGCCCAACCCATAGATGGACGCAAAAATTTTACCGGCACGCTGGAAGGCATTGTTGGGCCGGCCGTTCTGCTCACCGTCGACAAGGGGACGATAAGCATTACGCTCGCCGATATCGCCAAAGCGCATCTTATTCATTACAATGGAGAAAACCCATGCTTATAGCAGACATCAAGCGCGTTGTGGAACAGGTCAGCCGGGATAAAGGAATCGACCGACAAATTCTGATCAAGGCTCTGGAGGAAGCACTGCGCTCCGCGGCACGCAAAAAATACGGCGCCAAAATCGATATCGAAGCCACCTTCAATGACGCAACCGGAGAAATCGAGGTGTTTCAGTTCAAAGAAGTGGTTGAAAAAATAGAAGAACCCGATTTGCAGATCAGCCTGGAGGAGGGGCGTCAATTGGACCCGGAATGTGAAGTGGGCGACAGCCTGGGCACCAAAATGGACGCCTCGACGTTCGGGCGCATCGCCGCCCAATCGGCCAAACAGGTGATCATCCAGAAGCTCAAGGATGCCGAGCGGGATGCCGTATATACCAGTTTCATTGATCGCAAAGGAGAAATCATCAACGGCATCGTGCAACGCTTTGATCGCGGAGATATCATCGTCAATTTGGGCGCCACCGAGGCGGTCCTGCCGGTGCGCGAGCAAGTTCCGCGGGAAAGCTACCGGCGGGGCGATCGTATCAGAGCCCTGATTCTGGATGTGCTTTACGAAAGCCGGGGCCCTCAGATCGTGCTGACACGCACGCATCCCGATTTTCTGGTGATGCTGTTCAAGACTGAAGTGCCTGAGATCGCCGAAGGCATTGTGGATATCAAGGGGGCCGCGCGCGAGCCGGGCAGCCGCGCGAAGATCGCTGTCGCCTCTCAAGATTCGGATATCGACCCGGTGGGGGCCTGTGTGGGCATGAAGGGCAGCCGGGTTCAAAATGTGGTTCAGGAGCTGCGCGGGGAAAAGATCGACATCATCCCATGGCATGTGGATACGGCCAAGTTCGTATGCAATGCACTGGCGCCGGCGGAAATTTCGCGGGTCATCATCGACGAAGAAAACCGGGCCATGGAAGTCATTGTCCCGGATGAGTTTTTGTCAGTGGCCATTGGCAAGCGGGGGCAAAATGTACGCCTGGCTTCCAAGCTGACCGGCTGGCATCTGGATGTCAACAGCGAATCGCAATACAATCAAACCATGAAAAGCGGCTACGATTCGCTCGTTCAGATTGCGGGCGTGGGCGTCAGCATGGCCGATGCCCTTTTCGAAAAAGGCTACTATTCCGCAGAGGAGCTGGCCGGGGCGGAGGTCGATGATCTGATTCAAATACGCGGGATCGGGGAAGAAAAGGCGAAACAATTGATCTTCAATGCCCAGAATGCCCTTAAGGCCCCCCGGAAGACCGATGTTGAGACCAACGCTGAGAAGAAATCGGCCGCGAGTCAGTCTCAGGAAGAGGTGCCAGACGATTCTGTGCAGACCGGCCCTGCAGGCGGACAGGCCGATGTTTCCGTCGATTGAGAAGGGGTTGCAATCCGGAATACGAGACCAGAGCTGTTCCAGGAAGAGATCGGCACTGTAGTGATGCGAGACAGGCAATGTCAAATAAGTTAAGGGGGATGGATGACACAACCCAAGAAAAGAGTATATGAGCTGGCACGTGAGCTCAATATGACCAACAAAGCGCTGCTTGAAAAGATCAGCTCGCTCGATCTTGGTCTCAACTCCCATATGAGCACCTTGGACGAAGGCCACGAGGCCACTATTCGCCAGTTCATCCAGGGCGGCACGGATCTTGAATTGGAAGAAAAACGTGTCCAGCCGACGGTCATTCGCCGGCGCCGCAAAGTGGTCGAGGCACCCACCGAAGATACGCCGCTTGAGGAAACCGGATACGTCGAAGTTGAGACCGCTGAACCGGAACCGTCCGCAGAACCCGAAATAGAAGAAGAGGAACAACCCGAGCCAGCTGAAGCGGCACAGAAAAATGCGCCGTCGTCACCGGCGGTCGAAGCACCGCTTGGGGAGGAACAGCAGGCTGCCGCTGACCAAGCGCCGGTTGCTGAGCCGGAGGAAGAAAACGCGGCTGCCGCCGCGGAGACCGAACCGGCCGGCCGGCCCGCGGAAGAGCCCGCAGCGCTGCCGGGAAAAGAGGAACCCTCCAAGGCAAAGACAAAGGCCAAGAAAAAGAAAAGAGAGGCCGCTGCCAAAATCATTAAATTGCCGGAACGTCCGGCCGTGACGGCACCGGAAATCGAATCGGAGGAACCGGCCGCCCCGGTTGCGCCGGCCCCCCGGGTCCCCGCTGAACCGCCCGCGTCGAAAACCGAACGCCCCAAGAAAAAAGGCAAGAAAAAGGCCGAGACCA
>QZKV01000024.1 GCA_003599575.1 Desulfobacteraceae bacterium
TTATAATTGCTTCCGGATGTATCTACTCTTCCGATATCACGGTTATCGTGGTATGAGTAGTCAAACAGAATGAATGAATCATCATTAGAAAATTTGGGATTATAAAGCTGCTCTCCTTTTTCGAAGAAGGTGATCCGCTTAAAATTTTTTCCGTTAATATCGCATAAACCGAGATTAACAGTTCCGTCATTCTGAAAAACAAAAGTAATTTTTTTACCGTCGTTGGAAACAGAAGGGTTATTCGCCCTTAATCCGAATGTAATCCGCTCTTCTTTTTCTTTATCAATGGCGAAATCGATGATCTCTTCAAGGTTGTTGAACTGCATCGTCCATCCCTCCCTTTAAAAATGCCACCATAATAACGTTGTCTTCTTCCAAGTCAACCCAATTCGTGAGCCTTCCTGAAAGGAGCAATCTGCTTCCGATACGTCGGGTCGGTAGGTACATCAGGGCACGCAAACCAGAGGACTTTTAGTCGTCTCGCCCCTTCTGAGCGACGGGGGAATGGATTTGCAGCCGATTTGGCACCTTTTAAGTGTAACATGACCTATCCGCAGCCAAATGGTGTCTGTTCCAAGCGCCGACGTGAATCCAATATCAAATTTATCCATTTGGATTTATTAATTTTTAATTTAAAGCCAGCGCTGGCAAAAGGGCTTTTTGAAAGACGAAATTCTGTTGACAAGTGTGGATTCAGAAGATAGAAAAATCCGCTTGGGTGTTTTTTCGGCTGCGCATCGGATGCTCATTTCGGAACATAGGTTGAAAGCGGTGCGGTGATGGAGCGGGCCAACCAGGCTTAGGCCTATCAACTCCCCATCACTGTTCAACCGCCCGGATGACCGCCGATGGTCGAACCCTGGCGGCACGTTTAACATGACCAACCCGACCGGGGAACACTGTACGCCAGAGGCCACGCCGAGCATGCATGGCATGCAAGCCCTGACAGACCGGGCAGTGTTACAGCCGGTCCGAATCGGTGGCGCAGCAGCTTACGGCGACTGTTTGGAAGTGGTTTGAAAACCGTCCATCGGGCATAAGTTCAAAGCGGCGGGTTGCCGATCGAGGGTAACTTGCGAATCGGGACGCCAGCCGCAATCCTTCGGCGTCCAAGCGGAGGCCCGAGGACGGTTTGGGAACCGCTTCCGGAGAATAATCCCATTAAGGAGAAAAATACTATGTCCAGAGAGATCATCGGTTCTGCTATGGTGGTCGGCGGAGGCATCGCCGGCATGCAGGCAGCCCTGGATCTGGCCGATGCCGGATATTACGTCTATCTCATTGAGAAGTCCGCTTCCATTGGCGGGGTGATGTCCCAACTGGACAAGACCTTCCCTACCAATGATTGCGCGATGTGAATTATCTCCCCCAAACTGGTCGAGGTCGGCCGGCATCTGAACATTGAGCTGAGGACGCTCAGCGAAGTCAAGGACATCAAGGGAGAAGCGGGTAACTTTGCGGTCGAATTGACCAAGCACCCGCGCTATATCGATGAAACCAAGTGCATCGCCTGCGGCGCCTGCGCCGAAAAGTGTCCCAAGAAAGTTGATGACCGCTACAACATGGGGCTGGCCAGGCGCAAAGCCGCCTACGTGGAGTACGCCCAGGCCGTGCCGCTGAAGTACGCCATTGATGCGGAAAGCTGTATTTTTCTGACCAAGGGCAAATGCGGGGCCTGCAAGAAGATATGCCCAGTCCAGGCCGTGGATTTCGATCAGAAACCAACCAGCGAGACCATTCATGTGGGCGCCGTGATCCTGGCGCCGGGGTTCAGCCCCTTCGATCCCGGCCGTTTCGACAACTATCAATACGCCAATCTGCCCAACGTGGTCACCTCGATGGAGTTCGAGCGGCTCCTGTCGGCTTCCGGTCCCACCGCCGGCCATGTGACGCGCCGCTCCGAAGATCATGGCGAACCGAAAAAAATCGCCTGGTTCCAGTGCGTGGGCTCGCGCGATCTGAACAAGTGCGACAACGCCTACTGCTCATCGGTATGCTGCATGTACGCCATCAAGGAGGCGGTCATTGCCAAGGAGCATGCCGGCGACGATTTGGACTGCACCATCTTCTACATGGACATGCGCACGCACGGCAAAGATTTCGAACGCTTCTACAACCGTGCCAAGGACAAGGGCGTGCGCTTCGTGCGCAGCCGCGTGCACACGATCGATCCCATGCCCGACGACAGCCTGACGGTTCGTTATGTGGCGGAGGATGGCAGCAACGTCGAAGAGACGTTTGACCTGATCGTCTTGTCCGTAGGGTTGCAGACCAACCCGGCCGTAGCCGACCTGGCCGGGCGTTTGAATGTGGATCTGACCGCAGGCCGCTTCTGCGCCACGGAAACCTTTGCACCGGTCTCCTCCTCGCGTCCCGGCATTTTCGTGTGCGGCGCCTTCCAGGGCCCCAAAGACATTCCCCAGGCGGTGGTGGATGCCAGTGCTGCGGCCGAGGCGGCCGGCGAGATTTTGGCCCCGGCACGCAACACCTTGACCAAGGTGGCCGAAAAAACCCCCGAAAGGAATGTGGGCGGAGAGCGGCCGCGCATCGGCGTCTTTGTCTGCCGTTGCGGCATCAATATTGCGGGGGTCGTGGATGTCCCCGCAGTGGCCGAATTCGCAGCCACTTTGCCTTACGTGGAGTTCGCCACCGACAACCTGTACGCCTGCTCGCAGGACACGCAGGATGCGATGGCGCAGATCATCAAGGATAAAAAACTCAACCGCGTCGTGGTGGCGGCCTGTACGCCCAAGACCCACGAGCCTCTTTTCCAGGAGACCCTGATCGCCGCCGGCCTGAACAAGTACCTGTTCGAAATGGCCAATATCCGCAACCATGACTCCTGGGTGCACAAGAACAATCCCGACCTGGCCACCCGCAAGGCCAAGGACCTGGTGCGTTCCGCCGTCACCAAAGTCTCCCTGGCCAATCCGCTGCAGGAAGCCGAATTGAACGTCAACCAGACCGCCATGGTGATCGGCGGCGGGATCGCCGGCATGTCGGCGGCCTTGAGCTTGGCCCGCCAGGGCTACGCCACCCATATTGTGGAACGCGACCACCGGCTCGGCGGTCAGGCCCTGAACATTCATCAGACGGCCAAGGGCGAACGGGTATCCGAGAAGCTGGCGGAAATGGTTCAAGCCGTCCGGCAGGAGGCCAATATAACGGTGCATTTGAATACGAACCTATCCCAGGTGGACGGTTTCGTGGGCAACTTCAAGAGCAGGCTGACCAGCCAAGCCGGCGCCGCGACCATCGAGCACGGCGTGGCCGTAATCGCCACCGGCGGCAAAGCGTATACGCCCCAAGAATATGGCTACGGGACGGACCCTCGCATTATGACCAGTTTGGAACTGGACCGCCGCTTCATTGCGAACGCCCCGGAACTCGATCGAGCCGAGTGCGCGGTTTTCATCCAGTGTGTCGGCTCACGCGAACCGGAACGTCCCTATTGTTCGCGGGTGTGCTGTACCCACTCGGTCGATTCGGCCTTGCAACTTAAAAAGCGCCGTCCGGACATGAACGTCTTCATCCTGTACCGCGACATGCGCACCTACGGCGAAAGAGAGCTGCTTTACAAGGAAGCGCGCGCCGCAGGCGTCATTTTTATCCGCTATGCGCAGGACAACAAACCCGCGGTGAGCAGCGCGGGCGGCAAGATCGATGTCCAGGTGACCGACCATATCCTGGGCCAGCCGGTGGTCATCGCGGCCGACCTGTTGATTCTGGCTTCCGCGGTGCTGCCCAACCGGGATGATCAATTGGCCGCCTTCTTCAAGGTACCGCTCAATGAAGACGGCTTTTTCGTCGAACGGCATGCCAAACTGGGACCGTCCGAGTTTGCCACCGACGGCGTTTTCCTGTGCGGAATAGCCCATTATCCCAAACCGATCGACGAATCGATCGCCCAGGGCAAGGCGGCCGCATCCAGGGCCATTACCCTGCTGGCGCGCAAAAGAATCTTCACCAGCGGGCAGGTGGCCGAAACCGAGCCGGCGCTGTGCAGCCGCTGCGGCGTGTGTGTCTCGATATGCCCCTACTCGGCACCGTCGTTTATCGCCGAAGATGCCCGTATGCACCCCGGTAAAGCGCAGATCAACCCCGTGCTGTGCAAAGGCTGCGGCCTGTGCGTGGCATCATGCCGCTCGGGCGCGATTCACTTGAAGGGATTCGATAACAACCAGATCTTTGCCCAGATCTCGGCCATCAACTGGGATTGATCGCGCAGGATAGAACAAGGTCTGACAACTTGCAAAATGGAGTGGACATATGAGTGAATGGGAACCTAAAATCGTAAGCTTCCTGTGCAACTGGTGCAGCTACGGCGCAGCAGATCTGGCCGGCGTCAGCCGCATGGAATATCCGCCCAGCATCCGTGTGGTGCGCATCCCCTGCACCGGCCGCATGAGCCCCAAGTTTGCCCTGGCGGCACTGCGCGAAGGCGCTGATGCGGTCTGGGTGTCCGGCTGACATCCCGGCGAATGCCATTACCTGGAAGGTAATTACTACGCCCGTCGGAAATTCGTTCTGATGAAGAACCTGCTCGAACATATGGGGATTGAGCCGGACCGCCTGCATTTTTCCTGGATCTCTTCGGCCGAATCCACCAAGTTTGTTGCGGTAGTCAATGAAATCACGGCCAAGGTCAAAGCCTTGGGCCCCAATCAGCGCTTTCTCAAAAAAGCGGCCGAGGTAGCTTAGGATGTCAACATACACCGCTAAAATCAGAGAAACGGCCCAGCGGTTGCTCAAAGGGTGTAAGGTGGATATGGTCATCGGATTTCGCCATGGCAGCCAGCCGATGATGAACGAGCCCTGCATGATCCGCAAACCCGAAGAGGCCGCCCAACTGGTCTGGGACAGCCATTGCGGCATCAATCTGGCCAACTACCTGACCAACCGCAAGGAACGCATCGGTATCATCGCCAAAGGATGCGATTCGCGCAACATCGTGACCCATATCCTGGAAAACAAGATCAAGCGCGAGCAGCTGGTCATCATCGGCGTGCCCTGCCGGGGCATGGTCGACAAACGCAAGATTGCTGCGGCCGTCCAGGGCGACATCCTGGAAGTGAGCGAACAGGACGGCCGGATCGCGGTCAAAACCGCCAACGGCACCCAATCCTTCGCTAAAGACGAGGTCATGCAGTCGAACTGCGGCGTATGCACCCACCGCAATCCGGTGATCCACGACGAAATGATCGCCGATGCGGTGCCGGAGCAGACCGGCCTGGATCCGTACGCCGATGTCGCCGCGATCGAGGCCATGTCCGCGGAAGAGCGCTGGGCCTTTTTCGAGGAACTGCTTTCCCCCTGCATCCGCTGCTACGCCTGCCGCAACGCCTGTCCCTTGTGTTATTGCCCGACCTGCTTTGTGGATGAATCCAAACCCCAATGGGTGGGCAAGAGCCAGGACCCCATCGACGTGCGCACCTTCCATTTTTTGCGCGCCTTTCACTGCGCGGGCCGCTGTACCGATTGCGGCGCCTGCGAACGGGCTTGCCCGATGGGAATCAACATGCGTCTGTTGACCAAGAAGCTGAACAAGGACTGCCTTGCGCTGTACGGCTGGGAAGCCGGTCTTTCCACTGAAAAGCGGCCTGCTCTGGATGACTACAAGACCAACGACCCTGAAAATTTTATCCATTAAACCGATAAAAGGCATACTATGAAGGTCATCAAAATCGAAAAAAGCCAGTGGCCCCAAGGGCTCGAGAAGCTGAGCAGTGCACTGCGGCTCATCGGCCCGGTGGAGGAAAAGGGCTTCCATTCTTTTCAGGAGCTGGCCAAGGGTCAAACCCCTGACTTGGCCTTTCAGAACACCCTGCTCTCTCCCAAGAGCCTGGTTTTTCCCCAGTCGGAAATCATGCTGAACTACTCGCTGGCATCTGACGATCCCGAGCGCAACGTCATGAAAGCGGCGGCCAAGGATTATGCCCCGCGCGCCGTGATCGGCATGCGTCCATGCGATGCACGAGCTCTGGCTTTGGTCAAGCTCAATTTCGATACGGATGAATACAAAGACCCGTATTGGCTCAACCTGTACAATGCCACCACCTTCGTGGGCCTGGCCTGCGATATCCCCTGCAGCACCTGTTTCTGTACCACCGCCGGCTGCGGACCCTACCATGAAGAAGGGCTGGATGTGCTGCTGGCGGATCGCGGCGCTCATTACCTGGCCAAGGCGCTGACCGACAAAGGTGTCCAGCTGCTTGAAAAGGCCGGTTGGCACCAGACGGCCGACGCGGGTGCCGAAATCGGAAAAGCCCGGCAGGCCGCCGAAGCCAGGGTCACATCGGCCATCGAAACCGACGCGCTGCGGGATGCCGACACCATGGCCCTGTACGGCGCCGACTTCTGGGATGATGTGGCGTTTGCCTGCATCAATTGCGGCACCTGCACCTTTTCCTGCCCGACCTGCTGGTGTTTCGACATCCAGGATGAGGTCTACCGCAAAAAAGGGGTGCGCATGCGCAACTGGGACAGCTGCATGTTCCCCATCTTCACCGTTCACACAACCGGCCACAATCCCCGGGACACCAAAACGCAGCGCGTGCGGCAGCGCTTTATGCATAAACTGAAATATTTCGTGGATAAGTACGACCGGGGCATCATGTGTGTGGGGTGCGGCCGCTGCGTGCGCCAATGCCCGGTCAACATCGATATCCGCAAAGTGAGCGCGCGCATGAACGCCCTGGCGAGCCAGGCCGCGTGCGCCGTACAGAGGAGCTGAAGATGTCCGCTGCCACCAACGCCATCACCGCTGGACACGCCCTGTCAAGGGAGAAACTCGTGCAAAATCCATATCTTCCGTATCCGGTACGTATCGATGAGATCGTGGTCGAGAGCGAAGACCGCAATCTGAAAACATTTAAATTTGTATTCCTCAATCCGGATGACGAGGCCAAGTTCGCCTACAAGGCCGGTCAATTCGCCGAACTGTCCATCGCGGGCGTGGGGGAAATTCCCATCGGCATCGCATCTTCTCCGGTAGAGAAGGGTTTTATCAAATTCACCATCAATAAAGCCGGTGTGGTCACCTCCCATCTGCACAACATGAAGGTCGGCGACCTCATGGGCGTGCGCGGCCCGCTGGGCAACTGCTACCCATGGGAAATGCTGAAAGGCAAAAACGTTCTGATCGTGGGCGGCGGCTTTGCCTTCACCACCCTGCGCTCGTCGATCATCTACATGCTCGATCCGTCCAACCGCAAAAATTTCAAGAACATTACGGTCGTTTACGGCGCGCGCTCACCCGGCATGCTGCTGTACAAAGATGAGCTGATCGAATGGGAAAAGCGCGACGACATCCATATGCACATCACCGTGGACGGCACCAAGGACCCCGGCTGGAAATACAATGTGGGCTTTGTGCCCCCCATCACCGAGCAGAAGGCGCCTGCCGGGGATGCGGACAGCTACGCCATCGTGTGCGGCCCGCCGATCATGATCAAATTCACCCAGCCGGTGCTGGAAAAGCTGGGCTACGACCACGATCATATCATCCTGTCGCTGGAAAACCGAATGAAGTGCGGCATCGGCATGTGCGGCCGCTGCGGTATCGGCCGTGAACTGGTGTGCAAGGACGGACCGGTGTTCACATTGGCGCAAATCAACCGGACCCCGCGCGAGTACTAGGTTTGTTGGGTTTGTAGAGTTTATTGGGTTGATTGAGTTATCGGGTTTGGTGGGCCGCCAAAAACCGAACGGGCGATCAACTCAACAAACCCAACGAACCCAACGAACCCAATAAACCAAACAAACCCAACAAACCCAACAAACCCAATAACTCATAGTTTTTTCAATTGACAACCATTGGGTGATTCGTTATTAGGATTACCTTCATCAATTCGGAATAACAAGGCTGACCGGCCGAGAACCATATAATTTTGGCAAAGGAGGAGTCTAAATGCCAACCGTTGAATTCAATGGAAAAACCTTTAGTGTTGACGAAGATGGTTTCATCGATGATTACAAGAACTGGAGCCAGGAATGGGTGCAGTACGTTAAGGCGCAGGAAGGCATTGATGAACTGAACGATGAACACAAGAAGGTCATCGAAGTGCTTCGTGAGTACTATGAAAAGAACGGCATCGCCCCCATGGTCCGCGTTCTGTCCAAAGTGACCGGTTTCAAACTGAAGCACATTTATGAGCTGTTCCCGTCCGGACCCGGCAAGGGAGCTTGTAAAATGGCGGGGCTGCCCAAGCCGACCGGCTGCGTTTAGTCCGCTTCCGAACATTCGCGTTCAAAAAGGCTCTGCCCGCATCCGGCAGGGCCCTTTTTTTTGGCGGTTGCCCGTTACCCGCTGGCATCAACAATACCAGGTTGCGCTTTGCCCTGAAACAGCCGATCCCTCCAAGTTGCCGTTGCGATATTCACATACAGCTTGCCAAAACGCCGATGAGAGAGCAACCATCCGCAGGCAAACCTACCGCCGCTCGGTTTCAGCAGTGCAACCGGGGCCAAAGCGCCACCGGGTGCAGGGCCTTAGAACCACCCGCGTGACAAACGGTCTCACTTGCCAAGAGGCAACGGGTCAACGGGCAGAAAAAACAGGAGCGAGATGATGAGAACCACCATCACTCTAAAAACCCATGCCCAAACTGAAATGATCGATATCACGAGACAGGTGCAACAAACCATAGACGATCACCGCTTCCAAGAAGGCCTGTGCATGCTGTACGTACCGCATACCACCGCGGCCGTGACCATCAACGAGAATGCCGACCCGACGGTGCGTGAAGACCTTCTGATGGTGCTCAACCGGATCGTTCCCTGGAAGGCGGACTACCGCCACATGGAAGGCAATTCGCCGGCCCATGTGAAAGCATCCCTTATCGGCGCCTCCGCGCTGATCCAGGTTGAAGACGGCCGGCTGGTGCTGGGCACCTGGCAGGGCGTTTTCTTCTGCGAATTCGACGGCCCGCGGACGCGCAAGATCAATGTTGCACTGGTGAGTGTGCAGTGAACAAGGCATTCCGGACATCCTTTCAAACCGGTCTGCACCCGATGGTGCGTGAAACACACCCTGCTTGAGGAAGAAGATAGAGATCGAATCAAAGCAAAGGAAGCCATCGCCCCATGCTGGAAGATATCGAAAAAGCCATTCTCAATCGCATTCAATCCGATTTTCCGATCGACCCCAGACCGTTCGAAGTGCTTGCCAAAGAACTCGGTCTGAGCGAAGAACAGATTGTCCGGCGCGTGCGTCAGTTGAAGCAGTCCGGCGTCATCCGGCGCATCGGCGCCAATTTCGTGCCCGGCAAAGTGGGCTTTGTCAGCACCTTGTGCGCGGCCAGCGTCCCGGAGGAAAAAATCGATCGATTTTCGGAAGTGGTGAATCGCTATCCGGGAGTGACCCATAACTACGAGCGCGATAACCATTTTAATGTCTGGTTTACCTTCATCGCCCGTTCAATGGAAGAGATCGCAGGCAACCTGGAACGGATCAGCCGTGATACCGGGGTTGAACCGATTCTCAACCTGCCGGCCACAAAGGTCTTCAAGATACGCGCGCAATTCGAGCTGTAGGGCTCGACAAACTGCAATGAGTTCTCACCCGCTGCCATGAAAAATATCCGCATCGCCGCCGTCGTCTGCCGATCACCGGTCGGCGATATCGAGCATAACCTGACTCGAACCGAATTCTGGGCCGGGCAGGCCCACAATGCCGGGGCCGACGTGGTCTGCTTTCCGGAGCTGAACATCACCGGCTATTACAATCATGCCGAAACGAGCGCGCTGGCCCAACTTGTCCCCGGCCCCGCCACCGAGCGTATTTCCGAACTGTCCCGGTCTTCACGGCTGATCATCCTGGCCGGACTGGTGGAGCACAATCCCCAGCCTCCAGGCCGCCCATTTGCCACCCATTGCGTATTCTGGCCGGACGGCCGCGTCGACCGGTATCGGAAACTGCATCTGGCGCCCAATGAAAGCGCATTTTTTTCGGCCGGCGCCGATATCCCGGTATTTTGCGCGCAGCAGGCCAACTTCGGCATCCAACTCTGCTATGACGCCCATTTTCCCGAGCTTTCCACGGCCATGGCGGCCAAACAGGCCCATATCCTTTTCATGCCGCATGCCTCCCCTCGCGGCGACGCAGCCGCCAAGCACCTGTCCTGGATGCGCCATCTGCCGGCCAGGGCTTTTGACAACGGCCTCTTCGTGGTGGCCTGCAATCAATGGGGAGAAAACGGCAAAGGACTGGTATTCCCAGGCAATGCAATGGTGGTCGCCCCCTCGGGAAACATCCTGGCCAAGCGGGTCGTCGACAATGAGGGTATGCTGGTGGTCGATTTGTCGGCCGCGGATCTGCAAACCGTCCGGACCCATCCCATGCGCTATTTTTTCCCCAATAGAAGACCGGAACTGTATCGTGGATAGTTGGCTTCATTGTTATCAATGAAACAACAACTCAACGAACGAAGAAAACGATGCTTCCCAGCGGTGTACCTTCGGCGGAAAGGATCTCCACCATCCACTCCCCGGTCCATTCGGGTGCAAGGGTTTTGTAGCTCCAGGTGCGCCAATTGCGCGAGCGCACCGGCAACTGGATCGAGGCCTTCAGAGTGCCTTGATAATACCAGTTCTGGGTAATTGAACTCTCCTCGGATGCTCCCACCACCCTGCAATAGCAAAAGACTTTGGCAATTTCTTTGGCAAATACATCCCCGCTGCCGACCGGTTCGCGGTTCACAATATCATGACAAACCACGGCATCTTGGATGCGTATCCCGGTCTGTTCGGAGGCAGGGGAGGCCGCGGTTGGATCGGCGGGTTTTTCAACAGCCCCGGACGCCTCCTGGGCCGGGATGGTCCGAAGGGCACCTTGGTGATGAGTATCGTCACTCAATGCCGGCCCGGCGCTCCACAGCACCAAAGCCCCTAAGCCCACCAAAATGCCCCGAAAAATTTTACGCATACGTACCCCCCTCCTATTTTCTGGGACGCGTCACCAAGATAAAAAGACCCGGAGCTTAAAACAGAATTCCAAAATTTATAAAAAGAAGGGAACGATGTTCGTTTCCGCTTCGTTTTTGAGCAATTTGACCTTGAACATCCGGATGGTGGCCGATAGGGGGCGGCCGAATAGAAATTCGAGCAGGTCGGGATCCAGGCGGGTGCGCTCCACGGTGACGTTCCGGAGGCTGTGATCGTAGCGGATGATCGCCAGCAGTTCCTCTGCAGCCTCCTGGAGACGGCCGTCTTTGCGGATCAGCTCGGCCCATTGGGCGACTCGTTGATAATCGCAATGCGCCTGGTGTTCGGCCACCAGATCGCTCAGGCCAGGCAACCGCGATAGCAGGTGGCTGCGCGTAAGCCGGTTCTTATCGTACAGGGCGGTGATGGCGCGCGTATCCCAGCAGGTCAGACAGCGGCACTCGACCGGACGCATATCGTAAATGCGGCAGCCGACCTGTTCCTGGTTCAAAAACCGGCAGGTGGCATCATTTTCCGCTGCGCCCTTGATTTTGATGATATCCGTGGCCGCCGGCGCGATGACGCCGCGTATATTGTCGTAGGCCGGTTCGCCCTGCCGGATGGTGAAGAGGCATTTCAGGGGAATTTTTCCGGACTCAACCTGCTCGCGGTCTTCCAGATGCAGGGCCGGTCCGCCCTTGCAACAACAAACCCCGCAGCGACGGCATTGCCGGTGGGAGGGTTCCAGGGGGTGGTCGGAGGAACGCTGCTCTGCCTTCATAGGAGGTAATGTCCTGCTTCCATGGGAATCTGCGCTTCAGACGCAATTATGATTCGGACTGTAGCACAGCCGCCAGCCGGTCGGAAAGAAAAAAAGGCCGCTCCATGCGCAGATGAAGCGGCCTTTGATGTTATTGCGCCTTAATGGGTCGAATTGCTCAACCCATCCACTGTTTACTTCGCATCAACCCGCCCGGCCGTCGTCACAAGGCTCATCGGCCGCATTGGCGCGTCCGTGCTCGGCGGTCGTGGAGAGCACGCACACATCCGTCTTCCCCGGATCGCCCGCATTGTCCGCTGCAGCGCCGTCCCGGGCCTGCTGCGCCGGACCGAGCTCCTTGGCCATGCGGCTGAGCCGTTCGTGGCGCCCGTTGATCTCTTTGGCCAGCTGGCCGTGCAGCCTCTCGGCTTCAGAAGGGAAAAGCTTCTGCAATGAGGCGTAGCGCACTTCACCGGAGAGGAACTCTTTCAGGCTGCCGTCCGGGGCCTTGGAATCCAGGCTGAATGGATTCTTGCCCTGTTCGGCCAGGTCGGGATTGTAGCGGTAAAGCGGCCAATACCCGCTGTTGACGGCCAGCTTGGTCTCTTCCTGGGTCTTGCCCATGCCCCGTTTGATACCGTGATTGATGCAGGGTGAGTAGGCCAGGATCAACGAGGGGCCGTCGTAGGCTTCGGCCTCGACCAATGCCTTGAGAGAATGCTGTTTGTTGGCTCCCATGCCGATGCTGGCCACGTAGACATAGCCATAAGTCATGGCCATGGCGCCGAGATCCTTCTTGGCGGTCTTCTTGCCCGAAGCGGCGAATTTGGCGATCGATCCCGTGGGTGTGGCCTTGGAGCTCTGGCCGCCGGTATTGGAGTACACTTCGGTGTCGAACACCATGATGTTGACGTCCTCGCCTGAAGCCAGCACATGGTCGATGCCCCCGTAGGCGATATCATAGGCCGCGCCGTCGCCGCAGAAGACCCAGTAGGATTTTTTGGTGAACAGTCCCGACATGCTGTCGATCTGGGACAACAGGGCGTGATCCTTGAACCTGGGCAGCAGGGCTTTGAGCTGATCCCCGAATTTGCGCGAACCTTCCGGGTTTTTCATGTTGGCCAGCCAGCCGGAAAGGGCGGTTTTAACCCCCGCGTCGATATCGGCCGCCAGGGCCTGCTCGGCCAGATCGGCCAGGCGGGCGCGCTGCTGCAGCTGGCCCATGAACATGCCATAGGTAAACTCGGCCGGGTCCTCGAACAGGGAATTGCCCCAGGTCGGCCCGTGTCCGTCCTTGTTGACGCAATAAGGAATGGACGGCGCCGAACCGCCCCAGATCGAGGTGCAGCCGGTGGCATTGCCGATGACCATGCGCTCGCCGAACAGCTGCGTGATCAGCTTGGCGTACGGCGTTTCGCCGCACCCGGCGCAGGCTCCGGAGAACTCGAGCAGCGGCTGGAAAAACTGGCTGCCTTTGACCGTGTCCCGTTTGACCAGGTTGTCGCGCACCGGCAGGGTGGCGGCATAGCGCTGATTGGGGACCTGCGCTTCCAGCTGCGTACCCAGCGGTTTCATTTCCAAGGCCTTGATTTTGGCCGGGCAGATATCGGCGCAGTTGCCGCAGCCCATGCAGTCTTCGGCGTACACCTGGATGCGGAATTTGTAATCCTTGAGCTCCTTGCCGATGGCCTTCTTGGCCTCAAACCCGGCCGGTGCGTTGGCAAGCTCCGCCTCGGTCACCAGGAAGGGCCGGATGGCGGCATGCGGGCAGACCATGACGCACTGATTGCACTGGATGCAGTTGCCCATATTCCATTCGGGCACATTGATGGCCACGCCGCGCTTTTCATACTGGGTCGTACCCACCGGGAAAATGCCGTCCGGCGAAAAAGCGCTGACCGGCAGCTTATCGCCCTGCTGGGCCAGGATCGGCTGCATGACCTCGGTGACCCATTGCGGCGCTTCCCTGCCGGCCGCACGGCTTTCGCCGGCCTGGGCCCAGGCGGCCGGATAATCCACCTCGATCAGGTGGTCCAGGGTGCGATCCACCGCATCCACATTCATTTGAACGATCCGGTCGCCTTTGCGGCCGAACATTTTCTTGATTTCCTTTTTGAGGAAAGCCAGTGCCTGATCGACCGGGAGCACACCGGACGCTTTGAAGAAAGCGGTCTGCATGATCATGTTGATGCGACCGCCCAATCCGACTTCGGTGGCGATTTTGACCGCATCGATGTTGTAGAACGAAAGCTTCTTCTGAGCGATCGTGCGGCGCATGGCGGCCGGCAGCCGTTCTTCCATTTCTTCGAGCTGCCAGGGGCTGTTGAGCATGAAGGTGCCGCCGGGCTTGATGCCTTCGAGGACGTTGTAGATACTCACGTAGGCCGGATTGTGACAGGCGATGTAGTCGGCCGTATCGATGAGATAGGTCGACTGAATCGGGCTTTTACCGAAGCGCAGGTGGCTGATGGTCACGCCGCCCGATTTTTTGGAATCGTAGGCGAAATAGGCCTGCGCGTACATATCCGTGTTGTCGCCGATGATTTTGATGGCGCTCTTGTTGGCGCCCACGGTACCGTCCGCGCCCAGGCCCCAGAATTTGCACTGTACATTGCCCGCCGGTGAAACGTCGAAGCTCTCCTCGACCTCCAGGGAGGTGTGGGTGACATCGTCGATGATGCCGACCGTGAAGTGGTTCTTGGGCGCGGCCGCGGCCATGTTGTCATATACGGCCTTGACCATGGCGGGATTGAACTCCTTGGACCCCAGACCATAGCGGCCGTTGAGCACTTTGGGGGCGCGGCCGTGTTCCATCAGGCTGGCGCACACATCCAGGTAGAGCGGATCGCCCAGGGCGCCCGGTTCCTTGGTGCGGTCGAGCACGGAAATGACTCTGGCGCTTTGCGGAATCGCCTCGACCAGATGCTCGGCGGAAAACGGCCGGTACAGACGCACTTTAATCAGGCCGACCTTGCGGCCGCCGGCGTGCAGGTGGTTGACCACTTCCTGAATCGTTTCGCAGGAAGAGCCCATGGAAATGATGATGTGCTCGGCATCGGGCGCCCCCACGTAATCGAACAAGCCATAGGATCGGCCGGTCAGATCGCCCACGCGGCGCATATACTGCGCAACAATGCCGGGCACTTTCAGGTAATAGGGGTTGGCCGCTTCGCGGCCCTGGAAGTAAATATCCGGGTTCTGGGCCGTGCCGCGCAGCTCGGGGCGTTCCGGATTGGTGCCGCGCGCGCGGAATCTGGCCAGGGCTTCCTGGTTCACGAGTTTGGCCATGTCCGCGTAATCGATCATTTCGATCTTCTGGATTTCGTGGCTGGTGCGGAAACCGTCGAAAAAGTGCACGAAGGGCACGCTGGCCTCAATAACGGCCAGGTGAGTCACCAGGGCCAAGTCCATGGCTTCCTGCACCGATGCCGAGGCGAGTATGCCGAAACCGGTCTGGCGCACGGCCATTACATCCTGGTGGTCTCCGAAGATGCTCAACGCGTGGGCGGCGATCGCGCGGGCCGTCACATGCAAAACCCCGGGCAGCAACTCACCGCTCATTTTGTACATATTGGGAATCATCAGCAAAAGGCCCTGGGAGGCCGTGAAGCTGCTGGTCAGGGCGCCGGCGGCCAACGACCCGTGCACCGCCGCGGCGGCCCCGGCTTCGCTTTGCATCTGGCGCACCAGAACCGTCTGACCAAAAATGTTCTTGCGCCCGTTGGCGGACCACTCATCACAAATTTCACCGATCGGAGATGAAGGGGTGATGGGATAAATTGCGGCCGTGTCGCTCAGCGCATATGCCACATGCGCAGCGGCTGTGTTGCCGTCCACCGTCTGCATTGTTTTGGACATCGATAATCTCCTTCAAAAAAATTCGCCGTTTCCCGGATGGGATATGCACTTTTGCACTCCCTCGCACGCTTGCTTTCCGAAGTGCCTTTGAAATGAGGGCATGGCTGCCGTGAGGAAATGAAAAAGAGCACTATAGAAAACATATCCACACTCCGTTGGCAAGGGAAAAATACATGATTTCGATGGGTAATCCCGGATCGATCCACCTTATCGTGAAACGAAGTTCTGCGCGAATACCTTCTCCAGCACGCTGCGCGAAAGAGACGGCAACGACTCAATCTGCGCCACCACCGGCACGTGGCCGAATTGCTCGACGGCCTGGCGGTTGCCGCAATCCAGAGGGCCGTTCAGGACCACGCCGGCAATGGCCGCGTTGCGGCTCCTGAGCTTGTCCAGCGTCAGCAGCGTGTGATTGATGGTCCCCAGGCGGCTTGAGGCCACCACCATTACAGGCAGTCCCAGCCGGACAATCAGATCGAGCATAAAATGGCGCTCGTTGAGCGGCACCATGACCCCACCCGCGCCTTCCACGATCAGCGGATCAAAGGGCGGCGTATCGGGCGCCTGAAAATCGTCCAGCCCAATGGAGACCCCGTCGATGGCCGCGGCGGCATGCGGGGAAAGGGGGCGGCTCAGACGATATCTTTCCGGTACAAAATGGCTGTCGGGCAATCCGCTCACCTGCCGGATCCACTCGGTATCGGTCATCGATCCCAGGCCGCTTTGCACCGGCTTCCAATATTTGCCCCGCGTGCCGCACATAAGGATGGCGCTGACCACCGTTTTGCCCACATCGGTGTCCGTTCCGGTCACGAAAAGCTTGGAGGGTAAAAGGAATTTATTCACGGTTTGTTTTCAACTTTCCATATGGGATTTCAAGTTGACTATCTGCTCCAGCGCGCAAAGGCATCTATCACTTTCTCTATGTCTTCTCCGCGGTGAACTGCCGTAACCGCCAGGCGGATTCTGGATTTGTTTTCTTCGACCGTGGGCGGGCGGATCGCCCCGGCGAAGATGTTGTTTTCCGCGAGATGCGCCGACAGGGACACGGCCTCGTTTTCCCTGCCGGCCATGACCGGGACGATGTGCGTGGTCGAACGGCCGCAATCCCAGCCCAGGCGATCCAGAGCGGTTCTGAGGTCACCGGCATGCGCGTGGAGTGTTTTTCGTTCTGCTTGCATACCGGGAATCAGCTCCAGCGCCGCGGACACGGCGCCCAGCACGCCCGGTGGCAGGGCGGTCGAGTAGATGATGCCCGCGCAGCAATTGAGCAGGTAATCGCGCATCTTGCGCGTGCCGGCCACATAAGCGCCGAATGCCCCGCAGGCCTTGCTGAAAGTGCCGATGACCACATCCACGCCCTTGCCACAGGTCAGGCCCATGCCCTGGGGACCGCTGACGCCCGTGGCGTGGGCTTCATCGACCACCAGGATGGCGCCGGAGGCCCGGGCGATCGCCACCAGTTCATCCAGCGGGCATTGATCGCCGTCCATGCTGAAGATCGATTCGGTCACAATCAGGATGCGGGAGAACTCTTCGCGCTGCCGGACGGCGAGCCGTTTTCGCAGGTGGTCCATGTCATTGTGATCGAAAATATCGATGCGGCAGCGCGCCAGGCGGGCGCCCTGAATCAGGCTGTTGTGGTTCAGGCGATCGGACAGGATCAGGCTTTCGCGGTCGGCCAGGGCCGCAAGAACAGTCGTATTGGCCTGGAAGCCCGAATTGAAGATCAAGGCGGCCTCCGTGCCCTTGAGCGCCGCCAGGCGTTCCTCGACCGGTTCGAAAAAGCTGTGGTTGCCGCAGATCAGTCTTGAAGAGGTACTGCCCGCACCGAACCGCGCCGTAAATTGGCGCGCCCTTTCGATCAACAACGGATGCCGGGACAAGCCCAGGTAATCGTTCGAGCAGAAATTGAGCATAGGGCGGTCGCCGATCCTCAGCATGGCCCCTTGGTCCGCCTCGGTCGTTTGAAGAAAGCGCCGCCGCCCGAGGATTTGCCGGGCTTGGAGTTCAGCATCGATGAAGGCGAATTTATCCGGCATGGACCATCCGCAAGTTGGCTTTTTGGATCAATTTCACCTGCTCCTTATTTGATGTGATCAAGCTTCCGCGGCAATCACTTCTTGCATGGCACGCGTCAGCCGGGATAAATCATCCGCCCCGATGATGTAGGGCGGCATGATGTAAACCAGTTTGCCGAACGGCCGCAGCCACACCCCGCGTTGCACAAAGCGCCGCTGCATGGCGCGCATATCGACCGGGCGGTGCAGCTCGACCACCCCCACCGCGCCCAGACAGCGCACATCCGCCACCTGCGGCAGGGCTGCGCAGGCAGCCAGCTCACGGCTCAGTTGGGCTTCGACAGCTTTCACGCGCGCCTGCCAGGGTGAATCGAGCAGCAAGCGGATGCTGGCCCCCGCAACCGCACAGGCCAGCGGGTTGGCCATAAACGTGGGGCCGTGCATGAAAATGCCGCTGCCATCCGCCGAGATGGCCTGGCTGACCCCGCGCGTGGTCAAAGTGGCCGCAAGGGTCATGTAGCCGCCGGTCAGGGCCTTGCCGAGGCACATGATATCCGGCGCCACCTCGGCATGCCCGGCTGCGAACAGTTTGCCGGTGCGGCCGAAGCCGGTGGCGATTTCATCGAATATCAGAAGGACTTCATACTGGTTGCACAAGGTGCGCACCCGGCGCAGATATTCGGGGTGATAAAACCGCATGCCCCCGGCCCCCTGCAGGATCGGCTCCAGAATGACCGCGGCCATCTGCCGGTGGTGGTCCGCCAATAAAGTCTGCAAAGAGGCGATGTCCGATTCATCCCATTCACCCGCAAACGTGCAGCGCGGGACATCGGCAAAATAGTGTTGGGCGAGAGTTCCCCGGAACATCCCGTGCATGCCGTTGACCGGATCGCACACCGCCATGGCGCCGAAGGTATCGCCGTGATACCCGCCGCGGATGGTCAGCAGCTTGTGTTTGTCGGGCTGCCCCAGCGCGATCCAGTACTGCAGGGCCATTTTGATGGCCACTTCGACCGATACCGAACCCGAGTCGCTGAAAAAGACGTTTTCCATTGGACCCGGGGCCAGTTGCGTCAAAAGGGAGGCCAGCTCGGCCGCCGGGCCGTGCGTCAGGCCGCCGAACATGACGTGGGCCATCTTTTCGATCTGATCCTTGACCGCCGCATTCAACACCGGGTGGTTGTATCCATGGATGGCCGCCCACCATGAAGACATGCCATCGATAAGCTCCCTTCCGTCTTCGAGGCGAAGACGCACGCCGGATGCCGATGCAACCGGAAAAACCGGCAGCGGATTCAGCATGGATGCATAGGGATGCCAGATATGCCGGTGGTCAATTTGAACGATTTTCTCAGCGGAAAGGGTCATTTGAGCTGACCCTCCTTTCATGCGGACGTTCTTTTGGCCGAAAATGGATCGACCGGCTCACAAGTAAACGGAAAATTTTGCAGAGGTTAACGGTAGGCCGCTTCAGGGTCAAGTGGTTTTTTGGATGGCGGGTGATCGGCGTTAAATGGCCGAGCTTATTCTTTCAATTCATCGAACTTGCAGCTCAGCGTCAGGGCTTCGCCGTCGAAACTGGTATTGACTTTGTACGGCAAGGTTTTGAACAGCCGGATCATGGCCTGATTGTGGGCGGCGGTGTAGGCGACCAACCCGGAGATGCCGTGTTCGCGGGCGGCGTGGGCCATCTTGCGCAGAAAAAGTTTGCCGAGCCCTTTGCCCTGGAACTCCTTGCTCACCGTGAAGGCCACCTCCGCCATGTTGCTTTCCATCAGCAAAAGGTATTCGGCCACAGCCACCACCCGATCGAAACCCGACTCACCGATAACCCCGATTAGGGTCAAATCCTTGATGTAATCGATCTGGGATTTGTTTTCCACTTCCCAGCGTTCGAAGCTGGTCTTCTCGTGGAAAAAGCGCAAAAATATATCGGCCTTATCCAGGTGGTAGTAGTGCTCCTGAATGCGGCGTTCGTCCACCGGTTTGGCCGGGCGGATGGTGATGGTTTGTCCGCTGATTTCAACCTTTTCTTCCAGGTTCACGGGGTAAACGGCCCGCGCCGCTTCTCCCAGGGTGCGTTCCGGTCCAACCAGACGGGCTTGTTTGGCGGCCTCAAACAGCTCGTCCCTGAAGTTCGGGTGGGCGATGCTGATCATGGCGATCACTCTTTCCTGCAGATTTTTACCATACAAATTGACCACGCCGTATTCCGTGGCGACATATTGCACATCCCCGCGGGGCACCACGACGGCCTCGTCGCGCAGCATGGGAAGGATGCGGCTTTTCTTGCCGGCATGGGATGTGGACGGCAGCATGAGGATGGATTTGCCGCCCGGACTGCGCCTAGCGCCGCGCACAAAATCGACGATGCCGCTGACGCCGGCGAAAAGGGTTTGCGCGACCGCTTCGGAGGAAACCTGTCCCGTCAGATCGATGACTTTGGCCACGTTCAGGGAGACCATGCGTTTATGCCGGGATATGATGAACGGATCGTTCACATAATCGGAGGGATGGAATTCGACGGCCGGATTGTCATGCAAAAACTCGTACAGTTCACTGGTCCCCAGCGCCGCCGAAGCCACCATTTTGCCTTCGTTGAACCCTTTTTTGCGATTGTTGATGACCCCGAGGGCGTACAGGTGCATGATGTCGTTGGTCATGTACTGGGAGTGAAAGCCCAGATCGTTTTTCTGGGACAAGGCCTGCACAGTGGCCTGGGAGTTTGCGTCCAGGCCCACCTGCAATGTGGAGCCGTCTTCAATCAGGCGTGAGATGTGGCGCCCGATCCAGGTGGAAATTTCGGAGCGCCGTGCCGGTTCGACGGTCAGCAGGTCATCTTCATGCTCGACGATAAAGTCCACATCGTTGACATGGATGAAGCTCTGGCCCATCACCCGCGGCATGCGCGGGTTGACCTGGGCGATGACCCGCCCGGCCGAGTAGGCCGCCGCCAGGGTGACATCCACCGATACCCCCAGGCTCATCCAGCCGAAATCGTCCGGAGGCGATACCTGGACCAGGGCCACATCGATGGGCAGTTTGCGGCTTTTGAACAGGCCGGGCACATCGGAGATGTTCATCGGCATAACAAAGCGCAGGTTGCTCGCAAAACTCTCGGACTGCGCCGATCCAAGGTAGATGTGGCGAATGCTCAGATTGGATTCGTAGGTTTGGGTGGCGATCTCGGTCAGCGGGGTCGACTCGTGGCTCATCATGCGCACGATTTCAACCCCGGTGAATCGATGGGCATGTTCGGCCAGCGCCCGCACCAACGCCTGGGGCTCCCCGCAGGCCGACCCGATGAACACGCGCTGGCCGGAGCGAATCATCTGGATGGCCTTTTCGGCGGTGCGCCTTTTTTCGAGGTAATTGTCAGCCCAGTAAAGCGATTTGGTCATGAGAACTCCGTGTCCGTCAGCCCGCTGGCCCGTTGCCGGTTTGCCCGGTTTGTTTTCGTGCAAGAACTTCTGATCCCCCGCCTTGCCCGGGAAGACGCCCCTGCAACGAACCGACGCCAACACATCTACTCCAGCGACTCCAGAATGAACCTGCAATCCGCCACGGTCGCACCCTGCCCGTCCGGGTGCACCAGGAGCGGATTGATATCCAGCTCCTTGATCTCCGGGTTTTCCATCACCAGATCGGAGAGCGCGACCAGCAGTTTCTCCAGGCTGCCCTGGTCCGCCTTGGGTTTGCCCCTGAACCCGTTGAGCAGCGCAAATGCTTTGATCCCGCGCACCATTAACCGCGCGCTGTTGCGGGTGATCGGCGCCAACCGGAAGGTGACGTCCTTGAATACCTCCACGGTAATACCGCCCGCGCCAAACATCAACAGGTGGCCGAACTTGGGGTAGCGGTTGGCCCCCAGGATCACTTCCTGGCCTGCGGGCGCCATTTTCTGAACGAGCACGCCTTCGATCCGGGCATCGGCGTTGTAGGCCTTGGCATTGGCGATGATCTCATCAAAAGCCTGTGCTGCTGCTGCGGCGTCCCCCACGTTGATTTTCACACCCCCGGCGTCCGACTTATGGATGATCTGCGCAGAAACGATTTTCATGGCCACAGGATAACCGATCCGCTCGGCTTCCCGGACCGCTTCGATCGCTGTCTCGGCCAGGACGGTGGGCAGGACAGTAAAGCCGTAGGCTTTGAGCAGGTGGATACCGGCCAATTCGCCCAGGTAGGTGTTGCCGGCCGCCAGGCTGGAGGTGATGATGTCGCGCGCCGCGGTCTTGTCGTGCTTGAGCCTGAAGGCGGCCAGCTCCTGCCGGTTGAGCCATTTGGCATAGCGGTAGATCGCGCCGAAGGCCTTGGCCGCGCTTTCGGGGAAGGTGTAGACCGGCACCCCGTTTTCCTGCAGGTATTTCACGCCCGCCGATACGTCGACGATGCCCATGAAACAACACAGAATCGGCTTGTGCGAACGCTTGGCGATGCGCACGATGGCTTCGGCCGTGCCAACGGCGTTGGTCATGGACTGGGGCGTCAGAATCACCAGTGCGCCATCCACGCCTTCGTCGCGGATGACCGCGTTAAGCGCATTTTCATAGCGGTCCTGGGCCGCGTCGCCAATGATATCGACCGGGTTGTGGACATTGGCGGTGACCGGCAGATGGCTTTGCAGTGCCTCGATAGTGTCTGCGCTGAATTTGGCCAATTCCAATCCGGACACCACGGTCATATCGGTGGCGACGATGCCCGGCCCCCCGGCATTGGTCACAATGGCCACCCGGTTGCCGTTGGGAACCTTGCGGCGCATTTTGCCCAAGGCGTTTTCATTCTTATAGGCGAAGGCAATGGCGAAATCGAACAGCTCATCTATGCTCTGCACCCGGATGATTCCCGATTGGGCGAAGATGGCATCGTAGACCGCTTCGGAGCCGGCCAGCGACCCGGTGTGCGAAGCCGCGGCCTGGGCGCCTGCGCTGGTGCGCCCGGACTTGATCACCAGGATCGGTTTGGGCCGGTTGCCCCCGGTGATTTCCCTGGCAATCCGGATAAACTCCTGTCCGCGTTGCAACTCCTCCACGTAGATCAAAATCACTTCGGTGTCCGGATCATCGTAGAAGTAGTTCAGCAGATCCACTTCATCCACGTCGGCCTTGTTGCCGATGGAAACGAACTTGGAAAACCCGAAATCACGGTCCGCCGCGAAGTCGAGCACCGCCGTGCACAAAGCGCCGCTCTGGGAAATGAAAGAAACGTTGCCCGGCTTGGGCATGCGGGCGGAAAAGCTGGCATTCAGACGCACATTGGGCAAAGGATTGATCACTCCCAGGCAGTTGGGGCCCACCAGACGCACCTTGTTTTGACGACACATGTCGACGATGCGCCGCTCTATCGCGGCCCCTTCGCCGCCGATCTCTTTGAAACCGGCCGAAACGATGACCAGACCCTTGACCCCCTTGGCAATGGCGTCTTCGACCGCTTTGACGGCACTCTTGGGTGGCACGATGATCATGGCCAGGTCCAGCGGATAGGGAATATCCATGACGGTCGGATAGGCGCGCACGCAGGCAACCGAATCGGCGCCCGGATTGACCGGGTAGAGCACCCCCTTGTAGCCGCCTTTCAGGATATTGACGAAAATGTCATGGCCGACTTTTCCGGGTAAGGTCGAAGCACCCACGACGGCCACAGACTGCGGAGAAAAAATCGGGTCCAAATCTCTCATGGTCTTGCTTTCTTGATGAATTTTTCGTTTCGTCAGACCTCGTGTCGGGTCGAATAAAGACGGATGCAATTTATAGAAGGCCCGCAAAAAAGTCGTTGCCTTTGTCATCCACGAGGATAAAGGCCGGAAAATCCTTTACGGTTATCTTGTAGATCGCCTCCATGCCCAATTCGGGAAACTCCAGAAGCTCCATATGCGTTATGCAATCCTTGGCCAGGCGGGCCGCCGGTCCCCCGATGGAGCCCAGATAGAATCCGCCGAACTTTTGGCACGCTTCGGCGACCAGCGGCGAGCGGTTGCCTTTGGCCAGCATCACCAGGGAGCCCCCCTGCGCCTGGAAAATCGGCACGTAAGGGTCCATCCGTCCGGCGGTGGTGGGCCCGAAAGCTCCCGCAGCATACCCCGGCGGTGTCTTGGCAGGGCCGGCGTAATAAATGATATGGTCCTTGAAGTACTGGGGCAAGCCCCGGCCCTGGTCCAGGCGTTCTTTCAGCCTGGCATGCGCGATGTCGCGGGCCACGATGAGGGTGCCGTTGAGCAGCAGGCGCGTGGCCACGGGATGCTGACTGAGCGCGGTGCGGATCTGCGTCATGGGTTGATTCAGATCGATGCGCACCGCCGCGGTATCTTTCACATCGGGCTGCGGCAGATAGCGGGACGGATCGGTCTCCAGCTGTTCCAGAAAGATCCCCTGGGAGGTGATCTTGGCCTTGATGTTGCGATCGGCGCTGCAGCTGACCCCGATACCGATGGGACATGAAGCGCCATGGCGCGGTAAGCGGATCACGCGCACATCATGGCAGAAATACTTCCCGCCGAACTGGGCTCCCAGCCCCAACTGCCGCGAACGCGCCAGCAATTCGGCTTCGAGCTCCAGGTCGCGGAAGGCATGCCCTCCAGGACCGCCCTGGGTGGGCAGTTGGTCCAGATACCTGGCGGACGCCAACTTTACGGTCTTCAAGGTCATCTCCGCCGACAAGCCGCCCACCACAACCGCCAGGTGGTACGGCGGGCAGGCCGCCGTACCCAGGCTCTTCATCTTGGCCACCAGATAAGGCACCAGGTTTTGGCGCGTGAGTACGGCCTTGGTCTCCTGGAACAGGTAGGTCTTGTTGGCCGATCCGCCGCCTTTGGCCAGCATGAGGAAAGAGTAGGCGCCGCCGTCGACGGCATACAGTTCGATCTGCGCGGGCAGGTTGCAGGCGGTGTTCTTCTCCGCATACATGCTCAGCGGGGCGTTTTGAGAATAGCGCAGATGATTGCGGGTATACGCCAGATAGACCCCTTTGGACAGCGCTGCTTCGTCATTGCCCCCGGTCCATATCTGCTGGCCTTTTTTGCCGATGATGACCGCCGTACCGGTGTCCTGGCACATCGGCAATTCACCTTCCGCCGCGATCACCGCATTCTTGAGCATCTCCAGGGCGACAAATCGGTCGTTGGCCGAACTTTCGGGATCATCTAGGATGTTGGCCAGCTGCATCAGATGCCCGGAGCGGTAGTAATGAGACACCTCTTTGAAGGCCTGTTCGGCCAGCAGGGTGAGCCCCTCACCGGCCACCTTCACGATGTCGCGGCCCTCGAAGGTGCCCACGCTGACATGGTCTGCGGTTAAGCGCCGGTAAACGGTATCATCCTCGCCCAGAGGAAACATCGATTCATAGATAAAATCGGTCATGTGCATACCCCCGTCTCCGAAAAAAAGCGGTTTACCTCCGCCGTGGACTGCAAGCACTTCTGATACAAGGTGAGATGGAACAAAAAGCTTGTTTAGTGGGAAGACAGCGTGCAAGTCAAGCAATTGCTTCGCCCGGGGCAACAAAATGGCGTTCGATTGAAGTGAAAAACAGATCGGCCGGCACCGCAACAAGTGCTTTCTCATTTGCGTGCAACATTTCACGGGACCATGCAGCACGGACTCTTCTGGTGTGTGACCTCGCGCTTTCCAGTCAGATTTTGATCAGCCGCAGAAAATTCTCCACCAGCAGCGGATTTAAGGCTGTGCCGCTCTCTTTGCGCAGAATCTCCGCGACCAGCGCGTCGGGCTTGGGTTCCTTGTATGGCCGGCGGGTGCGCATGGCATCAAAGTTATCGGCGATGGCAATCATTTGACTGACCATATTGGGACGCCGGTGGCCCAGGGCGGGATATCCTGTGCCATCAAAACGGATATGGTGTTCCAACGCACCGATGAAGGCCAGCCTGGGCAGGCCCTCCATGCGCAGGATCTGACGGGCGCCGCGGATGGTGTGACTGCGCATATAAACCCACTCCTCGTCCGACAGGCTTCCCGGCTTGTTGAGGATGTCGTCAGGCACAAACATCTTTCCGGCATCGTGCAATGCGGCGGCAATGCCTATATCCTGCAGTTTGCGCCCGCCGATGTCCAGCGATTGGGCCTGCGCCATGGTCAGAATGCAGACATTGATCGCATGGGTGAAGGTGTATTCGTCCGAGCTTTTCAAGGTGGCCAGCACATGCAGCGGATGCACGTTGGTCCCGATCACGTTGATGAAGGAACGCACCATCTGTTCGACACCGGCCGCCTCCGGCAGGCTCCGTGCGGTTTTGAAGTGCTGGTACAACGCCTTGAGTTGCTCAAGGGAAAGATCGCGGGTCAGTCCCACCTGCTCGATGCGCTCACGCATTTCCGGGGAAAGGGCGGCACTCTCGATGACCGGCTGCACCACCCGCACCTGGACTTTGCCCAGCTTGATGCCGGTGGTACTGCGCACGCCGGCGTTGTCGTCAGCCATACCGCCAACCAGTTGGGTCAGTTCCGCCAAGGCGAATCCGGCCGTAAACGTCAGCCGTTCGATCCCACTGCGCATAAGGGTCTGGATGAATTGGGAGACATGCGGCGTTTGAGAGACCACAGGGCGGTTGTCCACCACCAGGTCCTGGTCCACGACCATGAAAGTGATCTCAGAGCGCAGACGCAGCACATGCGCCAGTTCAGCTTGGGCGCGCTCCAGAGCGCGTGCCACCTGGGGATGGTCGGTGGAATACAAGCGCGCATTGGAAACGGCGGCATTGAGGTAGGCGGCCACCGCAACGATCCTCTTTTGTTTGGCCAGCACATCGCTCATCATTTGCGTTCACCTGCCTGAGACGCGAATCCTCTTTTCATCGCCCGTTCGCAAGTTGCAGCGATTACGTGATCTTTTTGCCTGAGCCCGATATGCAGCAACTCCTTGACCGCTTCAAAGGGAAAGCCTTCCAGTGATTCAAACAGCACCCGCTTCAAGTGCAACAACGGCTTGGGGGACAAGCTCCAGCGGCGGCGGGCGATCCTGGACAGGTTGGCGAGGCAGCCCGGATCACCAATCTGGCCCAGCGCGCGCATCGCCGCTTCGCGCCGCTCTATATCCGCACCCAATGATCCGGCGCGCTCGATCAGCGCCAGCAAGGCCGGAACCGCTTCTTTGATTTTATAATAACCGCATAGCTGAATCGCCTTTTGAGCCGAAGGGGACCACTGCTGCGCCATCAGTTCGCGCACACGCAAAACGCCCCAGGCATTGTTGAAGCGCAACAGCGTCGCCAATGCCTCCATGCGCACATCTTCCACCCGGTGCGCCAGCAAGGCTTTGATCCCCTCGGCATGTTCTGCGCTGCCGAAACGCCGGACGACTTCCAGCATCCGGCAGACAAAATAGGGACGCGGATCGCTCAACCGCTCCAAGGCCTCAGCGGCGGCCATTGCCGGCAGGTGGGACAACAGCTGCATGATGGCACTTTCGGGCTGGTACTTTTCATCGCCCCCCCAGCATTCCAATGCTTCCGCCACGACCGGTTCGCCCATCCGCTCGAGGAATTCAAGCGCCTGCCCCGCGATGTTTCCGGCGGGCCGGTGAATCGATTCCACTGCGCGGGCCAAAAACGCCGGGGCAGTAAAATGATCGAGAACCAAACCGCTGATCTTGGCTTTCTCAGAGCTTGCCTGGGTCTGTCGGGCTGCCTGCACATCATCCCATATTTTAATCAGAACACCGTAAGCATGGAGCTCCAGCAAATCATCCAGAAGAAAAGTGAGCTGCCGGGCCCAATCGCGATATTCTTCCACTGTCAAACTGCCGGCCATCAGTCCGATCAGGTCAAGCGCCACTCGGGCCGCTATGCTTGCTTCTTCAAGTTCCTCGGCCAGCTCTTTCTTCAACTGCGCCAAATCATCAGAACCCCCGCCGGCCGGCGGATCGGAGAGCTCTTTGAGCATGCCGGCATAGCCGTCATCCACGAAGTTCTCGTATGCTTCGCGCTCCAGCAGGACTTGTAAATTCTTCTCGTGCTCCGGTTGCAAAGCCGATAAACCGGCCGCTTCTTTCGGCGGTCCGGTGATGAAGCCCATCTTGCCGACAAACGCCAGAAGCGATGGCGATATCGGCCTGCCCTCCGCATTGGCCAGGCGCAGCATACGCGCAACGAGGTCCGCGTCCATACCGCGCACCACATCGGCCGCGCCGGCCGAAGGATCATGGCGCCCGCACTGATCCAAGGCGGCGGACACGAATTGCTCCTGCAGCTCCGGCTTGAGTTCTTTGACCAGCAGACTGAAACTCTCCAGACCGGAATGGAAGACTGCTTCTTTGTCTTCGGAGGCCGTTTCAAGATATTGCGCGATCAAGGCCTGATAATAGGCCACCGCCTGATCCGGTGACAATTTGTTCGCATTCAACAGCCCGGCCATTTCCTCAGGATCGTAGACCCGCATCGCGGTCAGACCCGGCGCGTCTTTTTCGGCCAGCATGCCGGAAAGCATGTGTGAAACGAACAGATTCCAAGTCGCGCCGGATTTGGGCGCCACCGGCGAGGGCTGGATTTCCTGCTCCTCGGTGACCTGCAATTTGCTGTAATCCACCGGATGCAAGATGATGGTTGAAAGCACGCGGCCCGCTGAGGCGGCCTGGATGCCCCCCTGCCGCTGGATCTCTTCGGGATCCAACGCCAGCAGTTTGACGAAACCAAACCATTCGGCCTCAGTGAACTCTTTCCCAAAGGTGATTGCCGCAATACCGCGCTTCTTGAATGCGGTGACCAACTCCTTCAAAGCCGTACTCCTGGCTTCCAGTGGCTGTGTGCCGATGGCCAATTGCTCCTGCAATACCACCACCTGCAAAGTCGCAAAGCGTTCGGCCGACTTGCGCATGGCATGGCCGGACCGCTGCGCGCTGCGCCGGACCTGTTCGTGCGATTCCGGATAAATAAGCATGTTTTTGCGGGCGATATTCAACTCCACCAGGGCATCGGCGGTTAGTTTGAGGGATTGCGCATGCTCGTCGCACATAGCGGACAAATGCGCTGAAGGATTGGAAGTCTCAGGATGTTTTTCCGACATGATGAACCTTAGCAGATTTATCCATCCCGCCGGATTGAGCCGCTATGAAGGCAGAATGCGTTCGGAACACGGGAAATTCATCATCAGTATGCATTTGGCAAACCTGCCCATCCGGATCGATCCTGCCAGCCGGGCTTTCGACAGCGCGGGCATTCGGAGCTTTTGCCTCAGCCTGCGTCGGACAGGCACTATACAAGGACAAACTACCACAGCACCCGTTGAAAGGCAATCATGTCGGATAGGCAATCCACTCCATCGACATGAACATTTTTCCATTTTTCTTGCGCGCCGGTTGGTGGCGCAGTAAAGAGCACCGCACTTACTGAAATCTCGTTGCACATCATGGGTTGGACACCGGGGAGGAAAAACATGCAGCTTCCATTCACCGCAGAGCAGTTCTTCGATCTCTTTGGCCAATACAACGAGGCGGTTTGGCCGGCGCAGGTCGTTCTGAATCTCCTGGCCTTAGGGGCGATCGGCCTGTGGATCCAGGGGCGTCCGCATTCAGGCCGGCTTATCTCGGGTCTACTGGCGTTTCTTTGGGCCTGGACGGGTATCGCCTATCATTGGATCTACTTCACCACCATCAATAAGGCCGCCTATGCTTTCGGCCTGGTCTTCATTCTAGGCTGCGCTGCATTCCTTTGGGCTGGAGTCATCAAAGGACAACTGGCATTCACCTCGAAGAACATGATTCAGCGCGCCACCGGCGGTGTGCTGGTGGTCTTCGCGCTGTTCGTCTATCCGGCGCTGTCTGTGTTGTTCGGGCACATTTATCCGGCCATGCCCACGTTCGGCCTGCCCTGTCCGACGACGATATTTACCATCGGCATGTTGTGCTTCCTGGCCGCACCATTTCCAAGATACGTGCTGGCGGCTCCCGTGCTGTGGGCGGCCGTAGGGTCCCAGGCTGCGATCCTTCTTGGCGTATATCAAGATCTCGGGCTGCTTATCGCCGGCATTGTGGGGGTATTTCTGATCGGAGCGGCCAAACGAACCTGCCCGAACGGCGTGAAGCGGCAGGTGCATCCCGAACCGCATGGCCGGGGGAACGAACAGGGAAGGGCCCATTGAGAAGACCAGGCAGAACCTGCTGCCGCTTGCCCGTCACCAAATCTTATGGACACTTCTTTTGGCAGGTTTGCATCCGGTAGGCGATGCCATCGGTCCGGATGGTCACCGCGCCGCATTGGTCGGTGCGCCATACGCGGCAGCCGGCCTGTTCCAGGCGCTGCAGGACTGCAGGATCAGGGAAGTTGAACCGGTTGTTCCATCCGGCCGCGATAATGCCCTCGCGGGGTTGAACCGCCTGGATGAACGCCGTGCTGGAGGAACTTTTACTGCCATGGTGCGGAACGAAGAAAATCGTGCTTTGCAGGCGTTCGGCACCATGCCGCCGCAACAGTTCATTTTCGGCCTGCACCATAATATCTCCAGTAAATAAAAACGAGAGCTCTTTCCATGAGGCCCGCACCACCAGCGAATTGTTGTTGGCGTCACGCCACGGCTCGGCTGCGCGGCGCAGCAGGAAATCCTGCAACGGACCGAGGATCTCCAGCCGAACCGGGCCGTAATTGGTTTGCAGGGGCAGCCGGTCAAAGGCAATGTGTTCGATGGCGCGCTTTGCGATGATTTCCTGCCATTGGCCGTAGCCGGCGGTGGGTGCCGATTCATGGTTGCTCCAAATCCGGTGCACCTTGAAACGGCGCAGTATAAAGAGAAGTCCGTTGAGATGATCGCTGTTGGCATGGGTCAGGATGATGAGATCGATCGTTTTGATTTTATTGGACCAGAGATAGGGCGCCAGAACGGCTCGGCCGATGTCGAAGGCGCTGTTGTCGCTGAAACCGCCGCCATCCACCAGCACGGTATACCCGCCCGGCAACTGCAGTACGTTGGCGCTGCCTTGCCCCACGTCCACAGCTGTTACCGTCATTTGCCGGCCTGTGAATCGGCGCGCAAGCCAATAGCCCGCGTCCGCGGCGCCGGCCGCAATGACGACGGCCAGGCCCGCGATCCGCAGGCTGCGGTGCTTCCACAAAAAAAGTGTGGCCGTCAGCAGATAAAACAGAGCCATCTCCAGCAGGGTTGGCGTGACAACGCTGGAAGCGGCAAAGTCGAAGCCGGCGATGGCCTGGACCCATGCCACGATGACGTTCAGGCCGAAGGCCGCCGCCTTCCAGCACACCCCTGATACGCCGGCGCCAAAGGGCGTGCACAGGATGCCCAGCAAACCGGCCGGCACCACCCAAAAGCCGACCAGCGGCACCACCAGGAGGTTGCTCAGCGGACCTACCCAGCAGACCTGGTTGAAATAACGCATCACCAAAGGCGCGGTCCCCCAGACAGCCAGCAGGGAAACGCCCAGAAAAGCGATCCCGCGCCCCCCCCAGCGGCGCCACAAGGGGTCCGCAGGCTGGGCGGTTGGAAACGGCAGCGTTCTCATCCCGAGCAGGATGGCCAGCACCGCTGCAAAGGAAAGCTGAAAGGAGACGCTCATCAGGGCGGGCGGCGCAACCATCAGAATCACCAATGCCGCCGCAGCCAGGGCATTGAGCCAGTCATGCGGCCGGCCGATCCAAAAGGTCAGCAGGAATACGGCCGCCATGAGCACGGCGCGCTGCGTGGAAGGAGACAGGCCGGCCAACAGACCGTAACCGACGATCGGCAGCAGGCTGAGCAGGGCGGCGGACCGCCGCACCCACCCACGCTCGCGCAGGGCCGGCATCCACACCAGCAGGCGGCTGAAAAAGGCAAAGGCCGCAACGGCCACCATGCCGACATGCAATCCGGAGATGGCCAGCACATGGCTGACGCCGGCTCGGCTGAAGGCCTCCTTTAGTTCTTCATCCAGCCCGCCGCGCTCCCCCAGGGTCAATGCCTGGAGCAAGTGCACGCTGGCAGGGGGAAAATCACCCAATGCCCTGTCCATACGCAGCGCCAAATTGCGGCGGATTTCGTCCACACGCCCCCGCCAGCCCAAGTGGCCGGCCGGCTCGATGCGCATGCGCTCCGCCTCGGTATACAGGCGCGCATGCACTCCTTGCAGGGCCATGTAACGTTCGTAGGCAAAGCCGTCCGGATTACAAAAGCTCCGGATAGCATGCAAGTGGCCGCTCACGGTGACCCTGTCGCCCCGATGCAGCCGCTCTGTCTCTCCTCTGACGCTGACTCTGATTTTTCCGCGCACTGCGATGGCACGTTGCCCGCGGTACAAGTGGTCGGCCCGCAGCGTAAATTGCCGCCGCATGTCCGTTCCCTCGGGCGGTTCGTCCACGACGCCGCCGACCTGCCATTTGCCCGCCCCGGCATATCGACTGACATGATCGGGGGGCAGTTCCCGGCCGAGCCAGGGTTGGATGGAAAGGTAGCCCGCGGCGGCACACAACAGCAGCGGTAAAAACAACGCGCAACGCCGGCAAAGCACATACCGGATATGCCCGGCGGTGGTTAGGAGAAATAAGACCCCGATGGTTCCGAAATAGCCCGGCAGGCCTGCTCCCGCAAGCATACCCCCTAAAAGGGAGAGCGCCACCGGCACCAGCGGACGCATAAAGACCGGTTCTGCAGCGCTTGTCGAATGGGCGGATGCCCTGGCCGATTTCAAGCGGATCATACCATCTTCTCTAATTTGGTCCTGCTCAAACTGCATTAAGGCTTCATCGAAAGGTCTGCTGACGCAGGGACCTGTTTTTGGAAAAGCGGTTCATCGCGGCCGATGCTTCAAAGGCTGTTCTGGAGATCCAAGCAAGAAATGATGTAAGACGGAGCCATCCGGCGCCGCCAGCGGTCAAGCCGGTCGCGGTCGGGAAAATCGGCGCCATGGTAGAAAAAACGCCCGCTGCTGTCAACATCGATGGATGGATTGCCTGGACAACAGGGCCAACTATCCCGAGGCTTGACCGGCAGTCCGTATTCTGGCACTCTGCTGCCAGAATGCACCTCCCGCAGCCGAAAGCAGGCCAATGAAAATCGAGCAAATTCTATTAAGCCGCATGGACACCTTCTGCTATCTGGTCGGTGATGAGACCGCCGGCGCCGCCGCGCTCATCGATCCGGCCTTCGACATGCACCGCATCCTGGCTTTGGCGAAGGGCGGCGGATATGCGGTCACGCATGTGATCAACACCCATCATCACTCGGATCATACGGCCGGCAACGCCGAGGTGATCAAAGCAACCGGCGCACAACTGTGCATTCATGAATCGGATGCAGCGGCTTTGGGCCATCTCACCGGCCGCGCTTTTTCACGCATGCTGGGCGGCAAGGGATCTCCGCCGCCGCAAAGGCTTTTGAAAGACGGTGAAAAGGTACGCATCGGCGCCATCGAGCTGACAGTTCTGCACACCCCCGGCCATACCCCGGGGGGTGCTTGTTTCTACACGCCGGGCCACGTATTTACGGGTGATACGCTTTTCGTGGGTGCGGTCGGGCGTACCGATCTGCCGGGCGGCAGCGCCGGGCAACTGCTGACCTCCATACGCAGCAAAATCTATAGTCTGCCGGAAGATACGGTGGTTTGGCCGGGTCATCATTATGGCGATGCCCCCTCTTCCACCGTGGGCCATGAGCGCCAATACAACCCATTTACGCGCTGAACACACGCCCTGCCTGCAAATATAAAAAGGTTGAATCTCCTTGCTTTCCGGGATACTATCACCTGTCCTGATCTTGGCTCTTACGGGTAAAACCGCCGGACCCCAAGCGACAGACTGGGCCTCAATACAGCAGTACCAAAGGAACCGCATGCACCTACCACCCCATTCGTTTCACATTCCCGTTATGGGCACCGGATTCACGATCGATACGCCACTGCGCGTGGCCCGCTACGGCATTTCATCGGTTATTTCACTGGTGGATGACGTTCTCATTGAACAGGTGCGCAAATATCACTGCACCCGCTCCAACGAGCCCTATGAAGCCATCCCCTCCGATGACATCGATGCGCGCGCCCTGCGCATCACGGCCTATCTGAATTTGGTGGACCGCCAGGTCAACAGGCAGTTTCAACTCCTGAAAGCATCCCCGTTCGAACCGGGCAGCGAAATCACCCGTTATTTCGATCTGCTGCCCGATTCGCCCCTAAAGGAGCGCTACCGGCAAATGCATGGCATCGCCGATCCGGCCGCCAAAGCCCGGCTGCAGGGAGAACTGCGCGAGCAGATCATCCTCGGGAGCATCGACGTCAACATCATGACCAAACTCGATGTGGACCACCATCAAAACGGCCGCAAGCTGCCGGCCGAATATGCCGACGCCCTGTCCGCGTTGCGCGGTTTCGCGCGCAGCACGCTGCGTTCGGCGATCGTCTTTTCGGCCGGCATCAATCAGCGCCTTTACACCTACGGCGCCCAATTTGATGATTTTTTCCCGGATGACCGGGGGCGGATCAAAAAAAAAATCATCGTGAAGGTCAGTGATTACCGTTCAGCCCTGATCCAGGGTAAATTTCTGGCCAAACGGGGCCTGTGGGTTTCCGAATTCCGCGTCGAATCCGGCTTAAATTGCGGCGGGCATGCCTTTGCGACCGAGTGCAGCCTGTTGGGGCCTGTATTGGAGCAATTCAAAGCCAACCGCCACGCGCTGCAGCAATGCCTGCACGACATCTACGCCAAGGCGCTGGCCGGCCTGGGCCGCCCGATCCATGCCAGTCCGCTCGACATACGCATCACCGCCCAGGGCGGCATCGGCACGGCCTACGAAGACCGTTTCCTGATGCGCTACTACCACCTGGACGGCACCGGCTGGGGCACGCCCTTCATGCTCGTACCCGAAGTGACCAACGTGGATCAGGAGCACCTGGACAAACTGTGCAATGCCCGGCGCGAAGACATTTACTTGAGCAATGCCTCCCCTTTGGGCGTACCGTTCTGGAACCTGCGCACCTCGGCCAGCGAAGAGGCGCGCAGGCAGCGCATTGAAAATGGCAAAGCCGGAAGTCCCTGCCCCAAAAAATACGGCCAATTGAATAACGAATACGGAGAACGGCCGATTTGCACGGCTTCACGCGCCTATATCAAACGCAAACTCGATCAGTTGTCGCAAGCAGGCCTGGCCGAACCGCAGGTTTCCGCCGTTCGCGAAAAGGTGCTCGAAAAATCATGCATCTGTCACGACCTGGGAGGCGGCGTCGGCATTAAATACCGTACCCATGCCAAGGCCGCGCCGGCCGTCTGCTGCGGTCCGAATATCCGCAATTTTAACCGGGTCTGTGGCTTGGAAGAGATGGTGCACCACATCTACGGCCGCTTGTCGCTCATTGTAAATCGTGAACGCCCCCACATGTTCATAGAAGAAATGCGCCTGAACCTGGATTTTCTGCGCGAAGAGATCAAAGAGTTCTCGCTCAAGATTCCAAACCGGCCCTACAGCTTTTTCACCGGCTTCAAAAAATCGCTTCTGGAAGGCATTGAATACTATCGCGATCTGACCAAGCAATTCATAGACGAGCAGCGGGAAAAATTCCTCGAAGATTTGAGAAAACTGCAGGAAGAAATCGAGCGGACCTGTCTGCCGCACGGCTGTTAGCCCAATGGCGAATACGCCTGCGCAATGGGGCTTTTAATTTCAGCATACGAGTCGCTCAGGCGCAAAGCCATCCCATGCCGGACTCGTTGTAACGCGCAAAACGAACAGCGAGCTTCCCAAGCTCCGGCTTGGGAACCGGCGGAAGTCTCATCTTCCCGCGTTGGGGCGTGCCTTGTTCTTCATTCTTTCAGCCGATAGATGTATGCATTGGTTTCGCGCTGGCCAAAGCCCATTTTGCGGTAGAGCGCGTTGGCAGCTTGGCGCGACGGATGCGAGGTCAATTCGACGCTCCCGGCGCCCTGCTCCCGGGCAAGCTGCAATGCATGCCGGATCAGCTGCCGGCCGATGCCCCGGCCGCGCATCGCTTCGGATACCACCACATCCTCGATACGCGCCCGTTTGCCGGTAAGGACAGTCAGGATCGCGAGGGTCAGGGTGCCGCAACAGCGGCCGTCCTCTACGGCCATGAGCAAATGGGTCGCTTCGGCCGCTATGATCCCCCGCAGCGCGGATTCGGTCAACAACGGCGCGTCGCCGGACAGCTGCGGCAACAACGCGTTCAGGGCCCGGCGCAGCTCTTCCGAGAATGCTTCGATCTCAACGATCTCCATGATTTCCTCCCCAAAAAGGGCCGGCCTATTCGCATGATTCGAATGGAGCTGCTTATGCGCAATACTCAAACCCAAGTGAGTCAGGCAGTACGTCCATGCAATTTATTCCGGACGACGGTCGGGTGAATGGCATGCACCCCAAGCCTTCCAAAAGGATGCCCACAAAATGCGCCCTGCGAAGTTCACTTGAGTATTATAGATAACCGGCCCGTGTAAATAGATAGTCGGCCCTGCCTTGTCTTGGGTCGGGTTATTGGAGGCGATCAAGCCTGTTCACCGATGATTACTGCAAGAACCCAGAGCACGCCCAGAAAAGGTGTGCCGCGTCCCCGGCAGCAGATTCAGGCGCGTCTGCAGCAGCCCTGGGAGCTGCATCTTTTTCACCGCGAACTGCCGTGCAGATGAGATCTTGTTGAATTGCCGCAACGTGTTCCTATATTTTTGAAAATGCGCTGGGAGGCGCCCGTTGATGAACGGCTCACGAATGGATCGGACTCGCCATGCGGTAAACGCCTGGTTTTTGCATCGCGCGGATGGCATGATGCATCGCATCTATGGCCAGCGCAAGCGCGCCATCTATGCCGGACTGCCGTCGGCTATTGTGGAAATCGGCCCCGGCGCAGGCGCCAACCTGCGCTACTATGCGCCGCGCACCCGCCTGATCGCCATCGAGCCCAATCCGGCCATGTATCGGCACCTTCAAAAGACAGCCCAACGCTACGAAATAGATCTGCAGATCAAGGCCGAAAAAGGCGAAAAAATCGATCTGCCGGACAAGAGCGTTTCGACCGTGGTCGGCACACTGGTGCTGTGCTCCGTGGACAACCCCCGTCAAGTGCTCTCCGAGGTGCGCCGCATTTTAAAACCCGGCGGGCGTTTCATCTTTCTGGAACACGTGGCGGATCTGCCCGGCACAGCGCTGCGCGCCCGTCAGGAGTATTTGCGGCGCGCCTGGTCCTGGGCCTTCGACGGCTGCCATCTGAACCGCGAAACCCATGCGGTCATCCAGGGGGCCGGTTTCGCCGGAGTGGATATGAACTGCTTCATGATGAAATCCCGCCTGCTGCCTTTTGCCCCACACATATTCGGTGTAGCGGTGAACTAGCCTGGAAGGCAAAGATTTCTCCCCCGGTCGAAAGAGATCTCTGGAACGCCGGCAACCTACAGGATTCTTTTCACCGGAATGGGGTTGGGTTTGTATTGCCGAACACGTTCTGCGGAGTGCATAAAATCAGCTGCTGCGGTTGATCCGGTTGGAATATTGCGATCTCCCCTTCCCCTCGTTCCGGCGCGGGCCCGCAACCAAGAATTATCCGGATACCGGACCAAAGCCTGCCCGGACCACGATCCGGGGTCCGGCATGACGATGGGGGGAACTTTTCACCTGCATCTTTTTTGCAACCACCGGACAAGATCGTTTGTGATCGAGTCTCCGGCGCCGCCCGCGGCAAGCGCCGCACCGCATTCGAATGCCGGAGGACCGGCCGGCTGAAAGGAGTCCCTTATGGACAACACGACAGGGCATTCGAAAGAAATGCCGCCTTACACGGATATGGAACTTCAACCCATCGGCGGAACCTGGCGGCAGGGACGGGGCAAGGGGGTTACCCAAGACCTGAATCCCTACACGCAGGAGGTATTTATTGAGATCCCGCAGGCTGACCGCAGGGATCTGGAGGAAGCCTATATCACGGCCGCCGAGGCGCAAAAGAAGTGGGGTGCCCGCGGACCGGGCGAGCGCGCGACGATCATGCAACGCGCGGCCCGCATCATGGAACTCCGGCAGGCTGAAATTGTGGATTGGCTGATCAAGGAGGCAGGCAGCACCCGCATCAAAGCCATACTCGAATGGAACACCGCGCATGCCGTGCTTCTGGAGGCATCCGCCCTGCCGTATCAAATCGAGGGGCGCATTGTGCCCGTGGACATCCCCGGTAAGGAAAGCCGGGTGTATCGCAAACCGGTCGGTGTCGTGGGGGTGATCAGCCCGTGGAATTTTCCGCTCCAGCTGAGCGCGCGGTCGGTAGCCCCCGCCTTGGCCGTGGGCAACGCCGTGGTGCTGAAACCGGCCAGTGACACGCCAGTCACGGGCGGGTTGTTGCTGGCCCGTATTCTGGAGGAAGCCGGTGTGCCGCAAGGGGTTGTCAGCGTGTTGATCGGCTCGGGCAGCGCGATCGGCGACGCTTTTGTTTCCCACGCAGTGCCGCGGGTGATCTCGTTCACAGGATCCATTCCGGTGGGGCGCCAAGTCGCCCGCCTGGCCGCGGAGGCCCCCATCATCAAAAGAGTGGAACTGGAACTCGGCGGAAACTGCCCTTTTGTCGTCTTGGAGGACGCCGATCTGGAGAACGCCGTTGAAGCCGCGGTGTTCGGCAAATTCCTGCACCAGGGCCAGATCTGTATGATCACCAACCGGTTTATCGTGCAAAGCGGGATTTACGAGCAGTTCGTGGACAATTTTGCCCAAAGCGTTCGCCAATTGAAAATCGGCGACCCGGATGATCCGGAAACCCTGATCGGCCCGATCATCAACCACAAACAACTGCGCCGCCTGGTGGAACGCATCCACAACGCGCGCGAGGCCGGGGGGCGCCAGGTGGTCGGCGGAGAACCGCAAGGTCTGGTTCTGCCGCCGCACGTCTTCGCCGACATCACCAATGAACAGCAGGTCGCCCGCGAGGAGTTGTTCGGACCGGTCGCACCGATCATTCGCGCGCACGACGAGGAGGAAGCGCTGCGAATCGCCAACGACACCTCCGCGGGACTTTCCAGCTGCATTTTTACCCGCGACATCGAGCGCGGAACGCAGCTGGCACTGCGGTTTGAAGCCGGCATGGCGCATGTGAACGACCAGCCCGTCAATGATCTGCCTTACAATCCTTTCGGCGGCGAGAAAAATTCGGGCATCGGACGCCTCAACGGCCGCTGGGCCATCGACGCGTTCACCACCGAACAATGGGTAACGATCCAACACACACCGCGCCGGTTTCCGGCGGACGCGCGCAAAATGGGCGGGGCGTGGTCCGGAGGATAAGCCGATGGCCGGCTTGCCCGGCGCCATTGGCCCGTTGTCCGTTTGACCTGCCTGTCGCCGTTTGGTTTCTTGTCCCGTGGGCCGGAGCACATAGCCCCTGCACAGCCGGTTCTGGGAGCCTCGGTGTTTCCGCGCCATGGGGGAAGGTGGGTGTGGATAGGCCGTGGGTTGTGTTAAACGCGGCCTATGGCCTGCCCGCAACGATGATTCGGCGGCCGTCGTAGGCCGGCGCAACGCTGCCTTTCTGACGGATATGGTCCATCAGCACCTGCAGCCGTTTCCGGCCGGTGTCGTGCACCACACATTCCTTGGGCAATATCCCGGCGTAAAAAGAATTGGTCGCGCCCGTATAAACTTTAGCATCCGACACAGGCTCTCCCGCGCAGGTGGCTTCGAGCAGGCGGCCTGCTTCGACCCGGTAGCGCAATCCCGATACGGCCGGCCGCTCCTCGCGGAGCAGCTGTTTCAACTGCGCGCCCTTGATCTGAAAGGTCACGATGGTGTTGTCGAAAGGGTCCATGGCCACCAGGTCGGCCAGCATAATCGGACCCTTGACCAGGGGCGCGCGCACCCCCCCGATATTCTCCAGGGCCACATCCGTGTTGAACGCCTCGCGAATGGCATCGGCCATCAAGTTGTATTCGGCCCGATCGTGATGCAGGGTGACAAAATCGCCCGCGGCCCGGCCGATGACGGCCCCATAGCGGCCCGCGATCGGCCGCCAGAAATCTGCGACCACCGCCGCCACGCTTTCATCCTCGGGGATGGCCGCTGTCACCGGAAGCAGGCGCGCGCGATAACGCTCCACATGCCAGGCGCCCTGCTCGTCTTGGACAAAGAGCAGATCCAAACGCCCCAGTTCGCCGCCCCACTGATGATTTTGCACAAGTATGGTTCCGTTGACATCATGGGCTTTCAATTCCTCGCTGTGCCAGACGAATTTGCCCGCCGGCAGCCGCGAATGGGAATGGCCCCCGATGATCACGTCGATATCGTCCACGGTCTCGGCGATACGCTGATCGACCTCGTCGCCGCAATGCGACACGGCGATGATGATGTCGGCTTGCGGCCTTAATTCGATCGCCATGCGGCGGGCGGTATCCACCTCATCCAGAATATCCAAGGCCTTGCGCGCGGCCGGGTAGGCGCGGGCTTCACGCGTCAGCAGACCGAAAAGCGCAATTTTCAGCGGTCCGATCGTGCGCAGCACGTAAGCGGGCGCCAGGGGCTTGCCGTCGGCCTTTTGCACGGCATTGGCGCAAAGGACCGGGTAGCGCGCCAAGGACAGCAGCCTTTTCACCTGGGCCAGCGAATGATTGAATTCGTGGTTGCCGAGCACGGCGAAGTCGTACCCCGCCGCGTTCATGGCGGCGATATCGGCTTCGCCGCGGTACTCGGTCGAAAAAGGGGTGCCGTCCGAAAAATCTCCGGCATCCACCAGCCAGACGGGCACGTCGCGCGCCTGTTGTTCCGCCCGGATGCGCCCGGCCAGCGCAGCGCGCCGCGCAATTCCGCCGATATTGCCGCGCTGTTCCAGGTCGGCCGTATCCAACGCCGTATCCGGATAGCTGAACGGTTGCAGGTGCCCGTGGGTGTCATTGGTGTGCAGGATGGTCAGACCGGCCGAAGCAGCCCAGCCGGTCGATGACATCCAGATCAGCAGCAGGAGGGCCGCCAGGCAGGCGTGGATGGGGCGGACCGGTCGTTCAGGAGAAAGATTCATCGGCTCAAGTTCCTTTGCCCGGGAGAATTATCCTCGTCAAACGCATTCACAACGCATCAGGCATCCCTATAACACGATTGCGGCTGGCGATAAATCCAATGCAGCCCTTTGCTGGCGCACCGGGGGCATTGCCACGGTCGTCTTGCTTGCGGACCGACGCGCGAAGATTTCCTTCCTCGATCCGGACGTTAGGAGGGAGGGCGCCCGGATTCATGCTCTCCCTTATGGCCTTAACGCATCCGCGCAATCACGCGAATTTCCAACCGTGCGCCCGGTATGGCCAATTCGCTGATACCGATGGCGGTCCATGCGGGCCAGGGTTCGCTCAGCACTTCGTCCCGGGTTTTCATGAAGGTCCGGATGTGTTTGCTCAAATGCACATGATAGCTGGTATACTCAATAATATCCTCGAACCCGAGACCGGCCTCTTTCAGCACGACGCCGACAGCCTTCCAGGCGTTGCGAAACTCTTCTTCAGCGGATTCGGGCACGGAGAAATCAGCCTTGGTCCCGATCTGTCCGGAGCACACCAAAAGCCCTCCACTCTTTACTGCTTGCGAAAAATGAAAGTTCCGATAAGCCGATCGGCCCGATTCGGGCACCACTGTTTCGATGCTCATTTCTGGCTCTCCTTTCAGTCAAATGACGTTTTTCCATGAAAGATATCCCTCTCAATGCCCTCTTTTCAAAGACTTAATCGATCCCCATTGATTCCTATTGGATGTTCGGTATGGAAGGTAAACACTCTACAGTTTCGCCGGGGCCAGGCTTTTCCGGTGTAGAATCGCCACGGCAACTGCTTCAACCAATGAGAACGCTGCGAAGATGAACATGCCCAGGTTGAAGCCTCCCAGATCAGTCAACTTGCCTAAAAGCATGGGCCCGACAAAATACCCTGCTCCCCAAGACAAATAGAAGGCTCCTGATATGGTTCCTCTTAGTGAGATGGGAACACATTCGCTCAGAAAGACCATTGATGAAACACAGAATACCCCCAAACCAAAACTCGCCAACGCCAAGAAGATCTGGAGCCAAACGGACTGAAGCTTGGTCGCGAGGGCTATACAAACAGCTGCCGTGATCAGCCCAAAGATCATGGTCTTGATACGTCCTGTCTTGTCCGACAAACGGCCACCTACGAACTGCGATATGCTCACTGCAACATAGAACAGAACAAAGAATAGTCCAACGGAAATTCCTCCGGATGACTCGGAGTTAATCATTGACATCGGAATGACTGTCAGAAGCATCCCATAACCACAACCATATAGTGTGATTCCCGTCATAATGGCCCAGGTGCTACGGCTGCTCATTAAGGATGCGATGTTTCTCTCTTCCGCTCTTCTTGCCGTCTCAGATGTTTCTTGATGAGGGCTTCCCATAAACAGTGCGACCAAAAGTCCCCCACACATGCTTGTTGCCGTAAGAACCCAAAATGCCTCATCACCCTTCCACACATCAGACGTCAAAAGCCCTAGAAGACTTCCTGCAGTCAGCCCAAGGTGAATTGAGGCATTGTACATGCCCATTGCTTTACCTTTGCCTTCCGAATACTGAATCGACAAAAGCGCAGGAGCAAGCGCCCATACAGGAGCTTCCCCTATTCCCTGTAATATCCTCCCCACGAAAATAGAAGTTGGATTGTCGGCGAAGCAATATGTTAGCCCTGACAAGCAACAAAATGCATAGCCCGCCGTTATAAAGGCCCTGAATCCGTATCTGTCAGCGAGTCTACCTATTGGAACTTGAAGCAGAACGAATGGCAATGCAAAAGCAGAAGCCAAGCAACCAACGTCTGCAAATGAGCCCGATAAGGTGATAACCCTTCTGGGCAGCAACGCCACTGTCACTCCGACACCAAACATCAACAGGAAGACAGAACAACTCAGTGAAATGACAAGTCTGTATCGTGCCATATATTCCTCCACAACCTTCAAAATACAGTATTGATATACAGGTACACTGTCCGGGGGAGCAGGAGACTCATAGGGTTGTGCGCCAGGCACAATTCTCCGTTCTCTCAACTCAAACTACTTTGCAGGCGAGTTGAGAGCAATGGCTATTCAGTCACCCCTCGTCGGAACTTTCTCGAGTTAGAAGTTCCGGGAGGAAGGCGGAGGAAGGAGTTTCATGGCATATAAGTGCATGATCGGCCTTTCGTAGAGCAAAGTTCTCTTCAACCTGATTCTTGGGTCTGAAGGCTTCTCGGTAAGCCTCCTTTCAGTCATCCCAAGGTATCAAAACAGCATCGAACACACAACCACCGAATATTAAGATTATACCCCAACGGCTTTTCCGCCGATCTTTTTTGAACAAAAGTATCCTAAGCCATTCCAATAAGCCTCGCAAATTCTTAAAATACTGGATCAACTCACTTGAAACCGCCCAGGTTATCAATGCCGTTGACCCAATGGCGGGTTGCATTTAAAAGAAGAGCATTTTGCAGGAGCGGTACAATTCCTTACATCGATGCTTGCAGCCAATCAAACCCTTTTTTTGCGCGGCGGCACAGCTTGAGGGGGCTTATGCAAAGCACGGCAACCATGCTGCCTGTCGACTTTTCGTGTGGATTTTAATGTCATACGGAGACGGTGCAATACGGAGCATTAATTATGAAGGTATGACCAGGAGGATAGAACGCGCAGGCAGGCTTTTGGGGTGCATGACCGCTGAAGGTATAGGAGGCCGACTGCGTGGGTTGCCGAGCACGCATTTGTATGCCGTTGCAGTTGATGCTTTTAACCACCCATATACCCCGTCGTGCCGAAAAACACGGTATCCCAGATCATAAGGCGCTTTGCCCTCTACAGCGACTCGCCAGGCGATCGATGCGCGTAGCCGATCCTCCGGATGCTGAGAAATAAAAAGAGCTCGCGGTGCAGAAAATGAGTACCCAGTTGACCGGGCAGGCGAATCGATCCATAGGTGAACCTATCCTCGATGACTGTACGAAACCCGACATCGGCAAACCCTTCCCAGGGATATTTTTTCTTCGGCGGACCGGCTTCGGATAAAGGCCAGGCGGCCACGCGAGAGTCGGTCTTCACCAACTCAACGCCAGTTGCCGCTGCATCCTGATCGGCCGCCTCATCAATCCATTCTTTGACAGTGTCTGTTTGAGGCGTTTCGGTGGATGCATCACCGGCCTGGGCGCTCATCATGGCAAGACCTGCCTGCCATTCCTGAAAGTTGGGCAATCGCTTGTCATAATGACGGGCATAGGCCTGTGCGCCCTGGTAAGTAACCCGCACCACCGGCCTGGAAGCCCAGGCGGCATCGCGCAGAAAAAAACGCCCGTTGAGATATCTGATTTGCTCGTAGGGGGCCGCACCATCACCCAAATAGATCCATATCTCCTCCTCGAATTTGACCACGCCGTCTTCAACACGCACTTGGTCCGCCACGGCGTTGAGAAACTCATGGAAACTGTGATAACTCACCGGCGAACGGTCGATGTAAAAACTTTGCCAATCTTCTTTGCCCTCGACCAGAACCATGGGCTGTCCATCAACGGAGTACAAAGCCGGCTCAACCCCCGATGATTTTTCCGGTGCGACGCCTGTATGCTCACCGGTGGCGATGGCCCCCTGCTGGCCTGCCGATGCGGATTCAAACCACACATGATAGACGGTCATGCCGGACATGGCCAGCAAGGCCGCTGTGACACCGGCCCAGACCCACCGGACGGCCGCAGGCGGCTTAGGCGGCCGCAACCGCCCCTGTTCGGCTGTTGCGGCCGTGTGCAGCGCATCCCGCAGGGCAAGGCGCATCTCGGCTATGCTTGCATAGCGTTGATTTACCTCTTCGGCCGTGGCTTGGCGGATAATTCTGTCGATGGCCGCCAGCAGCGACTTTTCAGTTGCCTCCAGGCCCACTGTCTTGAAGGGCACCCGCTTGGGGTCAATTTTGCCGGTGACGGCTTCGAACAAGATTTTTCCCAGGGCGAAGATATCGGTTTGAGGACCTGATTTGCGGAAATTTTCAAACTGCTCCGGCGCCATGTAACACCATGTGCCTTTGATATCCCAGGAATCGGAAATCGCGCGCATTTTGACGGAGCGGGCCAGGCCGAAATCGACGATTTTGGGCGTGTCGCCGGCCATCAGGATATTTTCGGGTTTAAGGTCCCGGTGCACAATGCCCTTGGCGTGGATGGCCTCGACACCGTCCAGCACGGGCAGGAAGTAGCGCCGCAACCAATCGGACAGCAGGCTGATCTCATCGCCGAAGCCCTCTTCGGACATGGTAAAGCGCAGGGTGTCGCCCTGCACATACTCCATGGCGATGTATTCCATGGGCGCGCATTTTTCACCGCTGACAACAGGGTCCACAGTGCCATGGTCGAATATCTGCAGCACATTGGGATGGCACACCTGGGCCATGGTCTGCATTTCACGATGAAAGCGATCCAGAGCGCCGGAGGCCTCGGCCGAATTGTCTTCTACTCCCTCCAGCAGTTCTTCGGAGATCACCTTGATCGCGACATCGCGCTTGAGGTTGAGCTGATGTGCGCGGTAGACTTCACCCATGCCGCCCCGGCCGATAAGTTCGATGACGACCCACTTGCCGTCGATGATGCTGCCGGTGGTGAATGCACAAGACTGCCTGGTGGTCATGATGGTTCATCTCCGATAAAAGCATTCGCCTCTTTTTGATGTCACCCGCCGTGCCGTCATTGATCTTGACAACGAGAGCTGGCAGGTTGTCCCGGGCACCATCGCGCAAAGCATCGTCCGCCGGTCCGGCGGCGCTGATCCGCAGCGGCACTGGTTTGCCGGCAATGCTTTCATCCGCGGCCTTAATGGTAAAGAACTTGGCGCACAAAAGAAAGGCGGAGGGAAAACATCTAGTCATAAATTCTTACGCCGAAGCTGAACCAGGAGCGGCTATAACCCCTTCTATAATACCGCCGGCCGTCGCGGCCATGGTGCCCATCTAAGTAGTGACCGCTGCGGTCGTATGCATAGGCATTGCGCCAGCCATTGGCGTAGCGGGAATCGAAGCGAGGCCCGTTACCGCGATCATAATCGTAGCGGTCACCATAATGATGAGCGTTGTTGCCGTTGTCAGGGCGACCGCTGGCATGGCCGTACCCCTGACCATTGTGGCCGCCCATACCGCCTGCGAAAGCAGGGCCTGTCAGTGCGAAGCACACGGCGGCAATTCCAATACCAAAAAGAAAAGTGCGCATTCGATACATACGAGCATATACTCCTTGCCTGATGACCAAGATAGGTGTTCCCCTGATCGGGTTAGATATGGGGCGAAGCGGGTCGGTTTGCGGATGGACTATCGCAGATAACCGCTTCCATAATGCGCTGCATTTTGGTAAACATCTTGACTATCGCAGCCGCGCCAGGGAATTCCGCAGCCTGTCAATGCCGCTAACGCAAAACCCACAACCATAACTATCAAGATTACTTTGTTCGCAATTTTCAAAGATGTGAATTTCATCGGATTGTCTTTCTTCTGACCTTTTTGCTTCGGCACAGTCGGACAGAGTTCAAGAAAGCCCCGACCAAAACGGTCAGGGCTTTCTGCATGCGTGGTTTTCGGGTACGGGAGCAACCGGTTGCTACGAGTGCTCCTGTTAATTCATGCCATGTTTGTCCCTCATCTGCTGGACATCATCGCGGGTATCGTTGACATCATCGCGCATCTGTTGGCTGTCATCGCGGGCATCGTTGACCTCGCTGCGCATCTGGTGGCTGTCATTCCGGGCATCGCTGGCATCGTCGCGCATCTGGTGGCTGTCGTCGCGGGCACCCATCTTATGTTTGCCTTCCATGGCATCATGCGCGCCATCCCGCATCTGCCTGTCCTCCCGCCTGTGATCCCCTTCGCGCTCCGGGGAAGAACTCATCTGATGATTTCCGTCATCCTTGCGCGAGCGGTCCTGCTTGTGAAGACGGTCTTGGTCTTTCTTCCCGTGGGTGCCGGCGTTTTGCATGGACTCCGGCAAATCGATGCGCTTCATTACCCGATCGGTGATATTTTGAGCATCTGCTTGTTTGACCACATCCATGGTGACGTCCATGTCCTTTGCATAGGCATTTGCGGAGACCAAGCCACCGGCGATAAGCCCGAAAGAAACCACCTTGATCAGTTTAATAATCTTCACGAAACCTCCTGTAATGAGTTTTATAAAGCAGTTGTTGATACCGCGCGGCCTTCCAACCTGCCGGCTCCGGGACGCGGTTCATCCGGCCGGAGGACCTTGATTCGCAAACCGAATTGCTTGTTTTGGTTGCCGTGGCGGATTTCCGCAATCAGGGAGCCGCCCTCCCAATTGCGGACGATTACCGGCAACACAAGCAGATTCTCGCCCCGAATCAGATCCGTCTGCCAAACGATTTCCCGCTGATTGTCAAAGCCGACCAGTTCGACACCCTCCGGAGGTTCAAGGCGCAAGGTGACACCGTCCAGATCTTGCTTGGAATGGAACACCAACCTTATCTCCTCCGGCCGATTCAGCGTGACGAAAGCTTCGGACCATTCACGCCGATCAGGCCGCCATGCGTCCCTGAACAAAAAACCGAGGGTGATCATCACCAGAATGGATGCCGCCAAGCGCATGAATACCGAAGTATTGATCCGCGGGCGACGGGTTTGGGCGGACGCTGCACGTTCAAAGGCCAAGGCCGCAAACTCCGGCGCGGGCGCGGGAATCGGCAGCACCTTGAGGGCATCCCTGAGGACCCGTTCACGCGCCAGCCGATTCCGGCAATCCGGGCATGATTCCACATGCTCCTGGAACCGGCCCAGTGCTGCACCATCCAACATATCGTCCAGATAATCTTCAATACAATTTGCTGCGGTCCGGCAATCCATTTCCATAAAGCTCCCCTTGTTCATGTTCAGGCGCTATGTCATTCAAGACGAAAAAATCGTTCAAAAGGTTCCCTTTTTTTTCCAAAATTTCCCTGAGGCTTGCCCGGGCGCGGTGCAGCCGGGATTTTAGCGTGCCCAACGGAACCTCCAGCAGTGTTTCCAGTTCGCCCAGCCGGTAGCCTTCAATGTCGTGCAGGGTGAGAACGGCTCGCTGGTCCTTGCCAAGCTGGTTCAGTGCCTGTTCGATGTGTTGGGCCAGGTTGCGCCGCTGGGTGTGTTGCTCGGGGTCCGGCTCCGATCCTGGAATCTGGTCCAGGGGGTCTTCGCCATTGGCTTGATGCCCGCCTTTGACCAGGCGCAGCGGCGAACACTTCTGTTTGCGTTCACTATCCAGAAAGAGCCGGTACAGCACGCGGACCAGCCATGGGCGCAGATTGGACACCTTGCTCAATTCCTTTCTGCGGGCATAAAGTTTGATCAGAAGCTCCTGGACCAGGTCTTCCGCATCCGCCCGGTTGCCGGCGAAACGGTAGGAAATCCGGTATAAATAGGCAAAATGAGGGCGCAGCAAGGATTCGAAATCCGGCCCGCCTTTTTCCGTCGTCATATCCGTATCCTTTGATTCATTTCAGAATTCCTTCCCGGACGTTGGATCGCCGGGGAATCTTTAAAAGAAACGTTCCAGTCCGATGGAAAAGACATTGCTGTTAAATTCGTTCTCATCCAGGTTGGAAACGTTGCGGATGTGGTCGTATTTTCCAAACACGCGAAAACCCCATGCAATGCTTCGGGAAACCCGCAGGCTGAGCCAGATCCGCTGATCCGCCCGGCTGGTAGTCTGAAAATCGCTGTATCGATAACTGGCATTTACCCCGGCGCTCCACAGATCGGTCAGGTCACGATCGGCGAGGAAAGCCACCGTATGACGGATGGGGAAATCGGGGTCATCCCGGTCATTGAGCTCGAGTGTATAGTCAAGCCTGGTGTCGGTTCCCAGGATAAGCGAATGCAAGCCGGCGGTCATCCGGTGACGGTTGCCGGACAGGTTTCCAAAGGGGGATTCGGCATCGATAAAGCTCAACTGATATCTCAGGCGCAGGTCAAGGTTGCGGAAGATTTCGCGTGAACCCCTCAGCTCCGCGCTGAAAATCTGTTCGAACAGGTCCTTGTCGATGTAGGACCGGTCGATGAAGCCGGCCAGGGACGTTTGCCACCGCCCGAGCGTGAAATCGAGTTCGGGCCCGAGGCGCAAATTGCCGAAATCAAATTCATCCGCATCCAGATAATCCTGATAATAGCCGGTGGCCTTTAATTGCAGACCGTTTTGTCTTGTTCCGATGAGCTGTGCCGTTGCCGAACCGATGATCTCAATGAAATAATCGTCTACATCGCCGACCAGCACTTCACTGTCCGCGATGAGGGCTACGTTGTCATCATAGCCGGGAGTGAAAGAAAGATACCCCCACCACCAGCGGTCTTTCTCGGCCGCAGTGAGTTCCCGGAGGCGATCGTCGGCCAGCCTGCGAAGCTTTTCGTCCGTGGCTGTGCGGAAAGCGATTTGAAAATGATGCTTTGCCTGGGCTTTTTCACCGCTGGCACGCGCTATCAGACCCAGGTTGTAATGGGCCAGGGGGGCGGTCTCCGATTCTGCGGAAAGCCCCTCGAATTCCTTCCGCGCGGCCTTGTAGCGTTTCAATTTAAAGTAGGTGACGCCGAGATTGTAGCGCAGTGCCGGTGAGTTCAGGCCGGCCCGCTTTGCCGCCTGAAAAAGCGCGAGGGCCTTTGCATAGTTGCCGTCCGCAAAGGCTTGTATCCCGCTGTCGAACATTTCGGCGGCCGACAGATCAGCGCCTGCCGCTGCACCCGCCGAAAGGGATAACAAGATAGCCGAGGTGAGTAATAAAACAGTGGTTCTTAGAAAATGCATGCATCCTCCTGAATGCTCCGAACAATACAAATCGACCCGAAAGCGTTGCTGACGCTTTTACGGAAATAAAAAACGTCGATTTTGGTTAAGGGCCGGTCAAATCAGAAGGAGTACCGTGCGGCGGTGGGCCAAAGCCGGACTGAGAAAGTCGGCTTGCTGCGTAAAAAAGGTGAAATGGATGGAAAAGGCCGGAGACTCTCCCTGCGAGTCCGGCAAAATGGAAAACTCCCCAGGATCTGGATTGCCTCCAAAAGATGCCTTCAGGTCCGGCTGGTGTTTAAAGCAGGGTATATCGGCACACAAATGGACACATGTCCCTGAAGAGGAACTCCCTTCGTGGCCGCAAGCGCCTCCCGTTTCCCCGCAGCAATCGAGGCATTCACCGTTGGCACCCAGCTTAATGGCGGCATGCCCTGTTTCGCAGGTGCAAATCACCGTATTTGCCCCAAACACCAGGCCGACCGCGCTGCAGATGAGCAAAGCGGGCACTATGAAATGGGCGGCTATTTTTTTTGACAATCTCACAACAGGTCGATCCGAAGTAACATAAACCGTTTAACGTACATTAACTTGTTGATTCACTTGCACTTGCAGGGGATGAAATTCATCCGGAGCCGGCATTCATAGCTCAGCTTGATTAAAATTGGCAAGCCTTAAAGTCAAGCGGTTTCGTATTTGATCATTGAACCCGGAAAAGGTCGGGTCGAATTGATGCTTTTTCCATAATTCTTCCATATGGGCGGTTACATTTATCGGACGGGCATGAGTGGGCGCGGCTCCTCGCGACCCATTGAATGCACGATTTAAGTATCGGCTTTGGGCATTACAGTATTTAAATCCCTACGAACTCCTCCTTTGTCGATGCCATATTCCCTCTCATTTTGACGTTTAATTTATCGGCCGGCGCCGCCGGCGTGAAGAAGTTTCGTGCAATAAAACATCGGACCCGGTGCGCGGCAATCGGTTGGTGATCACTTCAACATAGCAGTTGCCAAAATGGGGTGGTGCGGTTCATTATGGTCGAAGGGTGTTCTCCCTGGTACCTGCAACCCATTTTCTCATAGAACCCCCTTGCGTTTGGATCGGCGAGAATCCCCAATTCCTTAATACCCTTTGCAATACACCTTTGGCGCAAATGATCGAAAAGTTTCGTTCCTATTCCCTGTCCAATATGTCAACAACGTACCGCTTTGGGGGATTTGCTTAGTCGGTGAATTGGTCGGCCTCGGGGTCGGTATCGGAATCGGAATCGGTATCGATATCGAATTCGATTGCGACCCCGATACCGACCCCGACACCGAATAGTTACGTCATAATATTAATATGTGTACTAAGGGGCACTAAGACGCATGGCTCACATGGCCCAAAGCGCCCGCCGGGACCTCCTCCTGCCATGGAATCAGGAGCTCCGTTTGACAGGGACCCGTTTAATTCACGGGGCAGGTCGTGCGGGGCGCAGAGGTTTGGGCGCCATTTGCAGCCCATTTCAAGGGCCGCTTGGGCGCAGCGCAGGAAAAGCGGCCCGCACTGTTTGACCACGCCGCTCTTTGGGCGGGGGAGTTTGCGGGCCGCCCGCAGCAAGCCTTAGCGGCCCTGAAAGGGGCTGCCGGCGCACGAACCTCTGGGTGCCGCACGACCGGTCGAGTTCGGGCAGAATTGCCGCCAGCGATACCGAAAGTGGAGACGGTTACTTAAAAAGCGATATATGATATGCGTCGTTGCGGACATCACTTTCAGTCTCTGTGTCTATGTAGATTAGACACTTGGTTTTATATTCCCGGAATTTGTAAGCATGGTGTCCGATTGCTCCTCAGCTGAAAACGCTCTTCATAAATTGGATTTTTCTTACAAGGTATGTGAAGAGATAGCTGGCGGTGATTGCACATAGGGCCACTATAATGAACTTGATTAACGGGTGGATAACCAGCCATTTCAGTGAGACACTGATCGCGATAAGAATTGGAGCATGGAACACATACACCCCGAAGTAATTATCTGATAGAAATTTTTGCAGCTTGTTTTGCCTGTTGAAGCGATTCCGGAAAATACTAATGAGTCCGATCGATAGTGTCACACAGGAAAAGGATTCCCATAGGGCGTAAGCGAAGGCCTGCCATGTAAGACCGCTGAGTATTTGGGTATCTCCACTCATAGGCCCTCCGAAGATCATTAATATTCCAAAACAGGCGTACCCGATGCTGAGCGTGATGATAAACCACTTTTTCCCGGTCTGGTAATCAATGTTGTCAAACAATTCAAGCCTTTTCGAAATGATACCAATAATGAACATGACGATGTACCCTGAAAAATAGGGGAACTGAAGATTCATAAACTCAGTCCCAAGCGGCATCTCTATTCTTATTAAAAAGGCTGGTATTGTGATTGTTAGCGTCAACATGGAAATGTTTACGATATGAATCTTAGGCGAAACCAATGACATCGGTTTTCTTACGAAAATTCGCACGATTATGTAAAAAAAAGTGAAGAATAACAGCGCCAAGACAAACCAAAGCGGGCCGCTCCAGCTAAAAAAGCCAAGGGATTTTACGCCGTCAATGAAATATTGAATGATATCTTCATTTGGATGGGCCAACTTAACCGCAATTGGATGGATCATCGCAATATAAATCAGCAGTGGTAACCCCAAGCGATACAACCTGTCCTTGATGAACCGCGCCGGTCCCTTCACATCGAAGGAGAGAGGTATAAAATAGCCGGCCAACATGAACAGAAAGGACATATCAAAGGATTGTGCCAGGGACAGAAAGGATCCAAAGAATACCATTGATGCGATATCCAACGCTTTGTTTTCCACGCGATACCACATGCCCATACCGCTATAAGTTACTGCTGTGTGTACCATAACGACGACAATGATTATAACGGCGCGAAGATTGTCGATATACAGCAATCTTATATGTTCTTTGTGTTTCATACTTTTATGAAATCTGCATGTATAGACTCATCCATAGAATTTCAAAATTCGCAAAGCGAATTTGCACCCGGGTTACAGTAATTTATATTGTCAAGCCTCGCACTTAAAACTTTCTCTTTCATCTCCATCGAAAGAAAAAGCTTACCGGCGGCTTTGGAGGGCAGCGGAAAAGTCGCTCCAGGCAGCATTTTGTTCGCTGCGTTTATGGCCACGATTGTAATAGCGTGAGGGACCGTACCACAAATCCCAATTGCTTTCCTGAAAAATAGAACGACAGTTATTTACAGTTTCTCCTCTTCCTTCTTCTGTCTTCGCCTCGATGTCCCGAGGGTTAGCCCCGACTTCCGCCCAAAAGAGATTGGCTCCGGCAATCGCGCCCAATGTGCAAGGCTCGTGAGTGCAGTTGCCGATAACAGTTTGTGGCATACCCAATCTGGTAACAGCCACAATTTGGGCCATCCGCAACTCGCTTATCATCCCGCGCCTGGCTATTTTCGTGCCGGGTATGGATATTCTTCGCGCCGCACCACTGTATGACGGGTTGAAAGATGCCGTGAATTCGATCATCTCGGCCAATTCCGCGTTGGTGTGTTCTAGCCCAACCGGCTCGACGCATGTTCCCACTTCAAGACCAGCTTCCTTGAAGTCGAAGATACTTTTCTTTCTGCTCTCCACCGTAAGGTGGGTGTCTATTCCTTCGCGCAGACGGAGGGCATGATAAACGCCGGCAAAACCAGCTTCTTTCAGCTTTACGGCATTTCTGAGCGACTGGTCGCCAACATTCGCAATCAATGTCGTTTCAGGCTTCAGGCCTTTCCTGACTTCCATTGCGATTTCCAGGAACCGTTCAAATGGAAACTGGGCCGTTGACATCATGAACACAGCATTTGCGCCTTCACCTTCGAACTGGCGGGCGTAATCCACTGCTTGCTCATGGGAGAGCTCTTTGGCCGTGCTGAAAACCCCATTGACTCTGGCAAAAGAACAAAAAAGACATCCGCAGTTGCATGGTGCGAGATTGACGGCAAACTGTGCATGGACTTCTGCCTTTCCGTTTGATACCTTTTTCGATATTCGGTTGGCCTCGGCAAAGACCTTGTATGTTTCAGGACAGTCTGGTCGCAGGCTAAGCAAGCAAATAAGATCTTCTCGTGACAGCACGTCGCCGGCTCGTGATTTGTTTAATATCTCATCAATGTTCATATGCTTTTACCTTTGTTTCTTTCCATTACGCGCCGCTTTCACCAGACGCGACAGGCTATCAAAATAGAAACGCCCGGATATTCAGTGCAGTTGACCGGGGGCGGGTTGCTTTTTCAAGGGCGAACATTCTGCGCAGCGATACAACTCCTTAATCAATTCTTGCAGTCAGATCAAACCTTTTTTGCGCGGCCGAGCAGCATAAGAAGGTATGTGCAAAGCATTGCAACCATGCGGCCTGTCGGTTTCTTGCCGGAATTGCCAGTATCATACGGCGGCGATAAAATCCGGGACATGAATTATGAAGGTGGGGGAAGGAGGATTGGACGAGCAGGCAGGCTGTCGGGTATGACAGCAGGTTAAAATCCCCCTAAATCCCCCTTTTTCAAAGGGGGATTTTATGGCTCGCCCCTTTTTCAAAGGGGACTTCATCGTTAGCGGCTCGATCGCATTATACGTCACCGAATTATGAAACAGAGTACTAAGGCATTCGTTGTGATTGTGAACCGATCGTCTTTTCGCGGGAGGATTGGCTGATCCCCTCCCCGGGGTGGGGGGGGATCAGGAAAATCAAGACAGAGAAAATTGCAGGCGTCAGGGAACCTGAAGCGACTTGATTTCCAGGAATTCTTCCAGGCCGAAGGGTCCCAATTCGCGGCCGTGGCCGGATTGTTTGTAGCCGCCGAAGGGTGCGCGCAGGTTGAAGCCGCCGCCGTTGATGGACACCTGGCCGGTGCGCAGGCGCTTGGCCACGCGCTGGGCCCGCTCCACGTTGGCGGACCACACGGCGCCGGAAAGACCGTAAATACTGTCGTTGGCGATTCGCACGGCATCGTTTTCATCCTTGTAGGGGATGATGCACAAGACCGGGCCGAAAATCTCTTCCTGGGCGATGGTCATGCGGTTGTCGACATCGGCGAAGATCGTAGGCGGTACAAAATAGCCCCGCTCCAGCCCCTTGGGAGCATCCGGTCCGCCACATACCAGCTTGGCCCCCTCTTCAAGTCCTTTGCGGATATAGGAGCGCACCTTCTCGCGCTGTGCGGCGCTGACCAGCGGTCCGATGTAGTTTTCAGGATCGTCGGGAGAGCCCATTTTGATATTGGCGGCGGTCGCCTGGGCGATCTCGACCGCTTCCTGCTGGCGACTGGCCGGCACCAGCATGCGTGTCAAGGCGCTGCAGGTCTGCCCCGAGTTCAAGCACATGTCCTTGACACCGTGCGAAACCGCGCGCTTGAAATCGGCGTCGTCCAAAACGAGATTGGCCGACTTGCCGCCCAGCTCCAGGGTCACCCGTTTGACCGACTGGGCGGCGAGCTCGCCGATGCGGCGGCCAGCGCGGGTCGAGCCGGTAAACGAAATCAGATCGACTTGCGGATGGCTGCACATGGCTTCACCCACAATGCCGCCGGAACCGGACACCAGATTGAAGACGCCGGGGGGCAATCCCACTTCGGCCATGATCTCGGCGAGCAAGAAGGCATTCAAGGGGGCCTCGCTGCTCGGCTTGACCACCATGGTGCAGCCGGCGGCCAGTGCCGGCGCCACTTTGCCGACGATTTGATGAAGGGGATAATTCCAGGGGGTGATGAACGCGCAAACGCCGGCCGGTTCTTTGACCACCAGCGAGTTGCCGATACGCTCCTCCCATTGAACCTCTTTGGCCATCTCGGCGTAGGAGGCCATCACCCCGGTCGGCAATCCGGCTTGGATGGCAACGGCCCAGGTGATGGGCATGCCCAGTTCGGAGGAAATGGTTTGGGCGATCTCGTCCTTGCGTTCATTCAGCCGGCCGGCGATCTGGGCAAGGGCCGCAAAACGTTCGGCCGGCGCCGTATTGGCCCACCCATCGAAGGCTTTGCGGGCGGCCTGCACGGCCTTGTCCACATCCTTGACGGTTCCGGCCGGGACCCGGCCGCACACTTTTTCGGTAAACGGATTGATGACCTCGATGGTTTTCGAGCCGGCCGGATCGGTCCAGCGACCATCGATGAAGAATTTATCGTATGTTTTCATGATAAGCCCGTCCTTTGTTGAAAAGAATAACTTCAAGGCCTGTTTGTTGGATACGACCCACAACACAGTGGCCGGTAAAAAGTCGGGAAAAAAATGATATTCCAAGATGAGGGGCGGCACCAGCGTTGTCAAGAAAAGGGCACGGCTATCCGGCATTTCTTGGATATGCACGCGCCCGCGCTAAACGATACGAGAAGCTGCATTGCCAGGCCGGCGCTTGGGAGCGAAGATACAGGGAGACACGGGCCACGGAATCACTTCAACCCTATATCCAAATTCCATCTCCCCGGCCTTTTTTTGAGCTGCACATTCCTTGGGACCGGTTCGTCCAGGTGGATGAAGAGGCGGTAACCGGACTTGATCAGGGCGTCCTGCGCCTCCACGAGGTTCAGGGTCCAATTGGGGTAGACCCAGAAAAGCGAGCCGTGGCGTTGCACCCAGCCTTGTTCGCCGCGCGGGCTGGTGAAGGCCTGGCCGGGTTTCAGGTCGGACGCAAGGGCGCGCGAAACGCAGAAGGGCCAATGCCCCGAGATGACGATACCCAGCGGAAGCACGCTTTTGGCGGGCAGATTTTCCAGATCGGCGCGGTCCAGTTCCGGACTGACGACGACGCCCTGGCCGCCCAGCAGCTTAAAGGCCCGGATGGCCAGCGGATTGGCGATGTTGCAGAAGGGGCCGGCCCAGAGGCTCAGGCGCTCGGGATTGGGGAACAAGGCCATCTGCCATGGGGCATTGAGCACGAAACGCTGCGCGCCTTGCGACAAGAGCTTTGTAATGATCTCCTGCCACTTTTCTTCTTCTTGGGGCCATATCACGGGCGGCAGCCACCACCAGGCGTGGGCGGCTGTGCCGGCCTGGATGCGGCCCATGATGTCCGGAGAAAGCCATATGGCCATGCTGGTCTGGCGCGCGCGGAACCCGGGAAACCGCAGCACGTGCATCCGGCGCGCCTGGGGCGGCCGGGGGCTGCCGGGCGGCAGGCGCAAAGTGAAAGTACTTCCTTCTTCGGGCGGATTTTTCTCCGGCTGGAGAAGTTTGGCATACTTCTCTATCTCTTCGGCCAGGTACTGTTCGCGCCGGTCGATCAGAAAAACCGGCGTCGTTTTGCCGGCTCCCGGACCCCGGACGATTTTGAAAAAAAATTTGCCGCCTTTGGGCACGCTTTTTTTCAGATCGATGACCTGGTGCCAGTCATCATCTTCATAGCCCAGGCGCAGCTTGTCGCCTTCGAGCAGATTCAAACGCGGTTCGATGTAAGGTTTGTCGCCTCCGCCGCGGACGGTGCCGACCAGCAGCCCGGAGCCCGAATCAATCTGCGTGTTGATGGGGTTCTGAGGCCGCTGGGGTAAAAACTGGTAATGCGTGCCGGGTCGCCCGAGGGCCTGTTCAAGCAGTCCCAGGGCCGATTTCTTGGCCGCGGGGTCCTGACCCTCGTCGCGCAGCATTTTGTAGGCGCTGACCGTATAATAGACGTAGTGCGGTCCCTTCTTGCGGCCTTCAATCTTCCAGGCGCGCACCTGGGGAAAGTCGGCCAGCACCTTGGTCAGCACGTCCAGGCTGAGGTCCTGGCAGGCAAAATAGCGTTGCTCCTGCCGCTCCTGCGTATAGCGCCGGCGGCAGGGCTGCACGCAGCGGCCGCGCAACCCGCTCTTTCCGCCCAGAAAACTGCTCCAGTAACAGCGGCCGGAGACGCCGTAGCACAAAGCTCCGTGAACGAACACTTCCAAGCCCAGGTCATGCGGACAGGCCGCGGCCATTTGCTTGATTTCATCCACATTGAGCTCGCGGGGCAATACCACGCGCTGTACCCCAATGGTCTTGAACAGCCGCGGCAGCATGCCGGGCTGCGTCATATTGGCCAGCGTGGAAAGATGGATCTCACCGGTGTAACCGACCTGTTTGGCCAGGGCGATGACCGCCAGATCCTGGACGATCAGAGCATCGGGTCTGGCATGGCGGTTGACCCATTCTAGACGGCGTCCCAGGGGCAGCAGCTCATCCGGTTTGAGCAGCGTGTTGACCGTCAGATAGACTTTGACGCCCTGCTCTTGAGCCAGCCGGACCAGTGCGGCCATTTCGTCCGGCTCGAAATTCTTGGCCGCCATGCGCGCCGAAAAAGACTTGAAGCCGCAGTAGATGGCATCCGCGCCGGCGGCCAGGGCGGCAAGGAAACTGTCGCGCTGCCCGGCGGGCGCCAGGATCTCCGGTTTGGGGCCTCTGAAACTGCCGGGTTTGCGTGTAACGGTCTGGCTCATGGGATTTATGCGTTACCTTTCAATGGCCGGCCGCAATCATCAATTTTCCGGCCATAAACGTTCCCTTCTATCCTTCACCCGGCGGACCGTCAAGGATTTGATGACCAACACCGCATTTCAATATATCCATCCATGCAATAGAACCACCCTCTTCCCTTGCTGAATCGGCATGGTTTGTTATATTGATGGTGCGTTTTTGCCAACACATGCGGTACTTGAAAGGATGTTGTCATGAAAATAGCAGTCACTGGTAAGGGCGGCGTGGGCAAAACCACCTTTTCCGCCCTGTTGATCCGGATGCTCAATGATTCTGGTAAGAAGGTGCTGGCCATCGATGCCGATCCGGATGCCAATCTCGCCTCGGCCCTGGGATTGCCCGATGCGGATAAAATCACGCCCATTGCCGAAATGAAGGAGATGATTTTCGAACGCACAGGCGCCCAGCCCGGCACGATCGGCGGTTTTTTCAAACTCAATCCCAAAGTGGACGACCTTCCCGATTCACTCTCGGTCAAGAAGGACAATATCAAGATGATGCGTCTGGGCAGTGTCAAAAAAGGCGGCGGCGGATGCCTTTGTCCAGAGAGCACGCTGCTCAGGAGCCTCGTGATGCACATCGTGCTGGCCCGCGATGAAGTGGTGGTCATGGACATGGAAGCCGGTATTGAACATCTGGGGCGGGCCACGGCCAAGGCGGTGGAC
>QZKV01000184.1 GCA_003599575.1 Desulfobacteraceae bacterium
GGTTGAACACCCCGCCGTTGCAGTGACAGTTGATCAGCTTTTTGCCGCCCGCAAGGTCCCAGATGAAAGGCCCCTGCCGGTCGCCGATGACGAAATCGATGCCGGCCGATTCGAAGAAATCGACTTTGCCGGGGGAGACATGGTTGCGAAAATGCGCCTTGACAACCGATTTGGATACTGGGCCGGAGTGTGTCATGGGTTGCTCCTATTCGGGCATGCGGGCCTGCCTGTTGAATCCGGCCCAGGCCAGCCGGTGAAGAAGATTCTGCCTGGGCCGGCCCGCCTGGGCGGCCATGCGCTCCTGCCAGCGCGTTTCCAATGCCTGGGCCTGGGCAAAGCACCGCGAAGCATACGCGCTTCGTTCTTGCCTGGTTTTGGATGCCATGGCCAAGGCCTCTCGGATGAACTCAGCCTCCAGGTGGCCTCTCTCCTGTGCGATGGGCTGTATGCGCGCTGAATAATCTCTCAAGATATCCCGGTGCGCCATCTCATGCTGCCAGAACAATGTGGATGCCTCGTAGCGGCCTGAAGTCGGTTCAAATGCGGCCGACAGCCCTGCATCGATCCACACCGGTTTGAATATGCTTGTACAGGGCCCGGCCGTGCCGGTGACAAATAGGGTGGGATGCACGGGATGCAGATGACACACCAGGGATCCGGTGGTCTGGCTGGCGCGCACGGGACCGAATCCCGCATGCATACAGACGCCGGCCCCGGTCAAGCCGCGATCGGGTGAGTAATTCCCTCCCGGGCCATGATCGCGAAGAACGGCTATCATGGTGGCGACGGAAATCTCCCCGGCTGCGTCCAGGAGAAGTTGCATGGTTCGGGAGCGCCGTTGGCGGCAATTGCTCAGGGTCGTATATAAAAAATCGGAATAGCATTTTGAAAAGCTGAAGTCCGCAGCGCCTTTGCACCATTTTTTATGGACGGCATGATCCACCAGCCCGGACGAAGCCATGTCCCACTCGTTTTCGAGTGTGATCCCGTTGGAAATGGAGTAGATCCCGCCGATCCTCTTGGCCGCCCATTGCCGGCCGGCCGTTTCCAGCACCCAGGCGTCGGCCGGATCGGCTATGAGAAAACTGTTGTGGTAGTAAAATTGGTGCGCGAAGCCGCAATTGCCGCCCTGGCCGAATTCTTCCAGGAGCGCCGCAATCAGATCGACGGCTTCTTTTGCGCAGGCGGCCCGTTCCAGCGCCAGGCGCAGAAAATCCATGCCGATGAGCCCCGGCTTTTTGTTGTAGGCCACCTTCGTAAACACCGCCTCGTTGCCGATGGCCACGCCTTTTTCGTTAACGCCCATCTCCGCGCCCCAGATCCAGAAGGGCCTGGCAAGAAGTAGGGCATACGTGTGTTCGGCCTGGGGAATGTCGATGTAGGTGCACTTGACGAAAGATCCTTTTTCATGATCCATCGCCGCAACGGCAATGACCTGATGGGCTTCGTTGGGTTCGCGATCCGAATTCTTGGCAAAAAGGGCGATGCCGTCCCGGGTCGCATCGGCGGTGGCGACCAGGGTGTCGCAACCGGCCGGAACGCAACCATTCGCTTTACCAAAGGGGCCGTTTGGCATATCGACTCCTGCACGAAGCGGTGTTCGATCGAGCATGACGGATGGGTGGAAATCGAAACACTTGCAAAGCAGTATGGCAGTCCTGCCGCCGGGTGTCAATTCCAGCCCGTGCGCTGCGCAGGTTAACCGCATTTGGGGATCAGCGGGGCAAGGGGTCAAACCTTGAATTGTGAATTAAGAAGGAAATTCTAATTCCCAATTCATGGTTTGACCCCTTATGCCATCCGGGAGAACAGGCCGGTTAAGGAGATTGTCGCCGAAATGGTGCGCTGAAGGTCCGCCCCGGATGTCGCTGGCCCACGCGAACACGTGTGGAAAAAAGGATTTGTAATTCCGGGTCCGTCTGTTGGAAGTGGTTTGAACCCGATTGAAGGTTTTGAAATTACTTCACAACGAAACGCAGTCCATCGGTTTCGGCCTCGAATGAAAGGACATCATGCAGACAGATCCCGCATTCGTCGGCACCTGCCTGAAAGAATACCGATGTTCGTTCGGCTGGCGGCAGAGCATGAACTACGCGGCCCGCCGTGCAGGATCGCAATCCCTGGTATTTCGATGACGAACGTGCCGGCGGAATTATCGCGCCGCCCATGCAGGCCGTGGCGCTCACCTGGCCCATCTTCGAGTGTTTCCAGGAATTTGTCCCCGAGGGCGGATTACCTCTGGAAGCGATGCTGCGGGCCTGAGGGGCCTGAGGGGTCAAACCTTGAATTGTGAATTAAGAAGGATTCTAATTCACAATTCAAGGTTTGACCCCCCCCGTTCCCGCCTCTCTGTTAAATGCAACAGCTCAGCCGGGAAAGGTCTTTGTCGAAGGAGAGTGCCACAGCCTTGAAAGATTCGGACAGGGTCGGAAACATGGGCAACGCGTTGATCACATCGTCCAGCGTGTTTTTGTTCTTAACCAGCATCATGGCCTGGGCGATCAGCTCGCCGGCCTCCGGAGCCAGGATGTGCACGCCCATGATCCGCCGGCTGGTGGGGTGCGAGACCATCTTGATCAAGCCTTCGGTCCGGTTCATGATGACGGCCCTGGGCACCTGATCGAAAGAAACCGTCCGGCAATTGCAAATTCCCATGCGTTTTATCTGTTCGGCTTCCGTCAACCCGACACCGGCCAACTGGGGATCGGTAAATATGGTAAACGGCACCGCATCGTAATCGATGCGGTGCGTCGAGCCTGTCAGCGCGTTTTCGGCTGCCAGGGTGCCTTCCCGGCCGGCCGAGGGCTCGAATCGCGCCGGCAATCGGGCCACGTCGCCGACCGCATAGATATGGGGCCGGGAGGTCTGGAAATAATCGTTTACGACAACGGCCTGCTTTTCATCGATCTCGACACCTGCAGCCTGCAGGCCAAGATTTCCGGTATTGGGGATCTTACCGGTGGCTGAGAGGATTTCGTCGGCGGTCACTTCGAGCCTTTTCCAGCCAACGGTAACGGCCAGCGCCTTTTCCCCATTTCGCCTGCAGGCATGATTGATCACCTCCGCTGTTATGATCTCGATGCCTTCCGCCATAAGTATTTGAGCCAGCCGCTGCGTCAGCTCGGGTTCGGCAAAACGCAAGATTTCAGGTCTTCGCTTAATGATCGTTACCTTACTTCCGAAGCGGGCAAAAATCTGGGCGAGTTCGATACCGACCGGGCCGGCGCCGATAATCATCAGTCTTTCGGGCAGATGCTGCAGCCTTAACGCATCGACATGTGTCAGATAGCCGGTTTCTTTCAACCCTTCCACAGGTGGCCCTGAGGCTTTCGATCCGGTGGCGATGATCATCTTGCCGGATCTTAACACGTCTCCATTTATGCTGACTTCGCTGGCTGAGGTAAACCTGGCATATCCTTCCAGGAAATTTGCCGTTTCCAGGCCACGCAGCACTTTTTGATATTTTTCCCGACGCATCCGTGCTACCAGATCCAATTCGTCTCCGATCACCCTCTTAAAGTCGAACTCTTTGACCTGCAAATCGATGCCCGGCATCTTATGGTTTTTCGCCATGTGCATGATCTGAGCCGCCCACAGCAGCCGCTTGGAAGGGACACAACCGACGTTAATGCACGTTCCACCCAAAGGGAGACCGGCATTGATGACAGCTGCCTTCGCCTTTAATTCAGAGGCCCGAATCGCTGCCGCAAAAGCGCCCGCACCCCCACCGATGATGATGAGGTCGAAAGTTTTCACTGCTTTTTCCCTTTGTGCACGATCTTGTCCGGTTTGAATAGACAGTGCTGCCTTTTACCAAGACTTTTTCATGGCTACGCATTCAGGCCTCAGGGACGTTTCCCTGACCCAGCCTGAATCGGCTGTCCGACGCTCAGAATGGCATCAAAAAACAGGGACGGCTTTCCCCACAGCGAATTAAAAAAGATGGTCGTGACGCTGACGGCCATGGCTGCCATGGCCCAGACCGGGTAGATGAGGCCGGTGGCTGCCAGAGGGACGCCAATGCCGTTGAACATGAACGCCAGCACGATATTTTGCAGCATCTTGCGGTAACTGTACCGGCTGATTTTTCGGGCGGCCAGGGTCAGCTCCAGGCGGTTTCCCAGAATGACAATGTCCGCCGACTCGATCGCAATGTCGGTTCCGCTGCCCATGGCAACACCGATGTCGGCCTGCATCAGCGCCGGGGCATCGTTGATACCGTCACCGATCATCGCCACCCGGCCGCTTTTCTGCAATCTGCGGATCATATCGGCCTTGTCTCCGGGTTTAACCCCCGCGTACACTTCGCCGATGCCCACTTCACGAGCGATGCGTCGGGCAGCCCGTTCATTATCTCCGGTAAGCAGTACAGTTTTCAAGCCGGCCCTGCGCATTTCGGCAACAGTCTTGACCGCATCGGGCCGCAGCCTGTCGCCCAGGGCGATGATGCCAAGAGCCCGATTTTCTTTTGCCACGGCAATCACAGTTCGTCCGGTTTCTTCCAATTCCTCGATTCGCCCGGCCAAATCTTTCAAGCCGATCCCCTGCTTCTCCATGAAAGCCGGGTTGCCGACCAGAACCCCAGTACCTGCGATGCGTGCCTCAACTCCTTCACCCGGCACGGCCTTGAAGTCATCAACTTCCGGCAGATCGATCCCGCGTTCAAAGGCCGTATTCACAATCGCCTGAGCCAGGGGATGCTCGGAAGAAGCTTCTACTGCTCCGGCGACGGCCAGAAGTTCTTCTTCATTTGCACCAATCGCCTCAATCTCACGAACCAGGGGGCGCCCTTCGGTAAGCGTGCCGGTTTTGTCAAATACGATTCGGGTGGCCAGTCGATAGCCCTGGAAAGCCTCTCCCGTACGCATGAGGATTCCTTTGGTGGCGGCCTCGCCCGCACCGCGCACGATGGAAAGAGGCGCGGAGATCCCCAATGCGCACGGATATCCCATAACCAAAACACTTAAGCCCGCAAAAGCCGCCCGTTGCAAATCCACCTGTCCGCCAAAAAAATAGGACCCGCCAAGCCAGCCGGCAAAGGCGAGTATGGCCAGTGAGAGAACCGTGGGTGTGTAAATGCGCAGGATGCGGTCGACAAGGTGCAAAAGGCCGGGTTTTAACGCGCGGGCGTCTTCTACCTGGCGGATGACCTGCTGCAGAAAACTTTCTTTGCCCACCGCCGCAACCTTGACCAGCAAAGTGCCGGTACCATTGATCGATCCGCCGACAACGGTGTCGCCCTTTGTCTTTTCCACCGGCATGGGTTCGCCGGTTACAAGGGCTTGATCAACCGCCGAATGTCCGCTGATCACTTGACCGTCCACCGGCACCCGTTCCCCGGGCCGGATTCTGACCCGATCGCCGACGGCAACCGCTTCAACGGGTAATTCCACTGCTTTGTTTTCCCGCATCACCCAGGCGGTTTCCGGCTGCAGATCCAACAGGTGTTTGACCGCCTGGGAACTGCGGGTCTTGACGATCAGCGACAGCCATTCCGAAAAAATGTGGTAGGTAACCACCATGACCGCGACCGCAAAAAACGGTGTGGTCGGAAATCCCGGAGGGTGAAAGATAAGTCCAATCAGCCCGCCCCCCAGACCGGCAAAAGCCCCGGCTTCAAGCAGGACGTGTTGATTAAGGATGCCCCGGCGTACGGATTGCACCGCCATGCCAAGAATGTGGTTTCCCACCCCGAATACGAGGGTGACCGCCAGCCCTGCCACGATAAACGGCGTCGCCCTCGTGAGAAGCCCCTGTTGCTGCAAAAGCAGCATCGCTGCCGTGACGATACACAGACCTGCGGCTCCTCCGGTTGCAACCCGGTGGCCGTAAGACCGTCTCAGGATCAGATAAATCAGAGTCGCCATGCTCGCAAACACTATGGCCGGCAACACGATGGGCCAGCCGCCGGACGGGCCGGCATTCAGCGCGATGGCCATCAGGCTGAATGCGATGGCCGTCAGAAAGCGTTTGCCCTCGCGAACCAGAGCGCGTTCCTCCTCTTCATAGGGACGTACTTTACGCGGATCAGAGACAGTATAACCGATATCACGCAGGATCTGCAGCAGATCTCCAGGGTGCACTTTCGCCGGATCATATTCCACAAGGGCTTGCTCATGGGTTAAACTGACCGCCACCTTGTCCACCCCCTGCCGCTTGCCAAGCGCCTTTTCAATGGTACCGGTGCAAAGCGAACAGTGCAGCCCTCCGATTCTGGCCCTAATTCTTTTGCGATCAGGCCTGATGGATGGTTCTTCACTCCACAAAGGCGAAGCGGATTCAATTGCAGTTGACGTATTCATAAAATTAGCTCCCCATAGGGATTTGCCGGAAATTGGAAATTCAAGGGTCAAACCCAGAAACCAAATCCAACCGACCACAGGCCAACGGCAATCAGAACCACCCCCGCCCAGAACGGAACCCGCCCTGAGAACCCGGCCAACCAGTCCAGTCCTCGCCGGGCCGGTGGGAAAAGAATCGCCACCACAAGCGGCAGGGACAAGGCGAGGCCGAAGAGCGCCAGAGAGAAAAAGCCGACTGCCAGGGTCCCGCCGCCGGCGCCTCTGGCAGCCGCGGTGCCGAGCAGCGCAAAAATCAACGGCCCCGCGCAGGCCGGGATGTTAAATGCGAACAAGACGCCTAAACCGGCGGACCACCCCGGACCGGACAGCCTTGACAGGCTGGGGCCCAGAGATACCGATATGATTTGAGATCGCCCTGCCACATATAAAATACCGATAAGCACATAGATTGCCCCGAAAACGATCCAGGCGCCCCGCTGAAATCCCTGAAAGCTCGTACCAATCCAAACAGCGGTCAAACCCAATCCTCCCATAAATGACGCTCTAACGAGGGCGAATACACTGACTTGAACCAGTTTATGCGCAAGGTCTTTCCCTTCAATGTACTTTATGAACACCAAGCTCGCTCCGATCGAGCAAGGCTCGATGAAACCGAAGAGGCCAAGTGCGACGGGCAACCCAATTATGTTGATGAGATCCATACCGCTTACAATTTGCCCCCGACGCGGTAGCCGGCCTTTTCAATCGCCTCGACCAGTTGGTCTTCCGCGACGAGCTGCGTCTCATAAAGAATCCGTGCTTCCCTCTCGTTGAACGTTACATCAGCCGCGCGCACACCTGTTTTCTTTTCCAAAAGAGACTGGATAATTTGGGCGCAGCCGTCACAGTGCATGCCTTCAATTTTAAATTTTGCTGTGCGCATCTCTATATCCCTCCAGGTAGAGAAAATTCGATCTTACGTTTGGTATTCATTTTTAATTTTTTTCCCTCCTAAAGTTTTTATTAACGGTAAAGTTCTTCCAAAACCGGGCACTTGCCGATGGGTCCTTTCCCTTTGCATCTGTCGGACAATCTCAGCAACGCCTCATGAATCCGGTTCAGATCGGCGATCTTGTTTTCTACATCGCCGATCTTCTCCTCGACCCGTTTTTTCATATCAGCACATGTGGAATCCGGATCGACTCTTAAGGAAAGGAGCTCGGCGACCTCTTTTAAAGAGAAGCCGAGGGCCTGGGAGCGTTTGATGAAATCCGTGCGTTTTACGTCCTCGTGTGAATATTGCCTGTACCCGCTCTTGTTCCGGGGCGGCTTTGGCAGCATGCCTCGGCGTTCATAATAACGGATCGTCTCAAGGTTCACATTCGCCAATTTCGCCAACTGGCCGATACTCAACCGTTCCATTCCATGTCCTCCAAGCACGGGAAATAATAAGACCCCGTACCATAGTACTGGTCAAGGGCATTTTTGAAATTGTCCGGTATGTGCGCCACCAGTTGCGCCAACCAATCCAATGCATCAAAGGTTTTTTCGGGACCTGCCGCCTTTGACTATATATATAACCTTACAACCTTGACCACGCCACCCGTGGATTTTTCCACGGGGAGATAGACCCTGCGTTCTTGAGAAAAGCAGGCGCGGATAATGTAATTCGCCAGATTTCCCACCGTAACTTTTATGGCAGGCGAAATCGTTTTGGGCTCAACAGTGGGCGGGGCGGTTGTGACGCCAATCGATCTGCCGGGGGGACGGGGGAGTTCGGCGAATAAGAAAGCGGTGGTTGAATCTATATCACTCAGGGCAGAAGTTCAGAATTTAAAGTTGCCGAAGTTTGAATCCTCGATCGGCTTCAACAGCGACACTTCAAACGCTGCGGCCAGGGTATCGCGGCAGTCCTTCAGAGGCAAGGTGCCGTCATGGTATAATCGTGCCTCTGTGTAGAAGGGATGCGATTCCTTTGCATACTTCGCGATCATCATCTGTTCAAAGACTTCGAGCTCGGCCTCGCTTTTGGGGGCGCCGCCCTTGGCGGCATTGACTCTTTCAAGGGAAGTCAGGATATGTCCCGCGGTGCGGCCGGACATAACCGAGGTGCGGCCGCGCAAGGTATTGAAGATGAAATGCGGATCATACGCCCGGCCGCACATGCCGTAATTGGCGGCGCCATGGTCCGGGCCGATCACCCATTGAATTTTGGGTACGCGACTGCAGGCGGCCGCCCGGACCATGTCGGAACCGTATTTGCCGATGCCGGCATACTCTTCTTCCGTGCCGACCATGTACCCCGGGGAGTTCTGGACATACAGGATCGGTATCTTCTGCGAACAGCAGCGGATGACCCATTCAGTGGCCTTCTTGGCTGCTTCCGTAAAAATGACGCCGATATTGTTGGCGGCCACGATACCGATCGGTATGCCTTTGAGGTGCATGGTTCCGCAGACGATATTGTCTCCGCGGCCGGGGCTGTAATTGCTTTTATACTCGCTGAACCGGCTGCCGTCCGCGATGCAGGCGATGATTTTACGCACATCGATGCTTCGGTAAGGGTCCATGGGAAGATAATCGTACAGCTGCATTTGCGAATACGCGGGTTCTTCAGGCGCACGCCGCTGGATGAACAACTGCTGCGGCGGATCGAACGAGAGCAGCTCCCTTAATTTGGCGATGCCTTCATCCTGGGTGGAGACAAAATGGTCCGCCCCTCCGGAAATGCCCGTATGGACGCGCGCGCCTCCCAGGTCTTCCATGGAAACCTCTTCGCCGATGGCCGATTTGACCATCGGCGGGCCGCCCAGAAAAGAATAGGACAGCCGGTCGATCATGATGGACTGGCAGGCCAGATAGACCGTGTATGCGCCGCCGGCCGTGTTTCCGCCGGTGCTGAGCGTGTACTGCTTCAATCCCTTGGCGGACATGCGGCACATGTTGAAAAAGAAACGGCCGAACTGGCCGCGCCCCGGAAAAACCCGGTCCTGCATGGGGAGGAAGCCGCCGGCCGAATCGCCGATGTAGACACAGGCAAGTCCGCATTGCTCGGCGATGTCCTGGGCCCGCAAATGCTTTTTGCAGGTGATGGGATAGTAAGCCCCGGCTTTGACCCGGCTGTCGTTGGCGATCACCATGACCCATTTGCCGTGCACCTTGCCGAAACCGGTCACCAGGCCAGCCCCGGGCACGTCCGGCGTGCCTTCGTAATTCAGACCGAAACCGGCGCCGCGGCTCAGCTCCCAAAAGCGGGTACCGGGGTCAAGCAGCATACGGATCAAGTCCCTGACCGGTTTCTTGCCCTGCTTTTTCAGTCTTTCGAGTTGCTTGCGGCCGCCGGGATTTTCGGCCTGGCTCCACAGTGCATGCAAGCGCTCTTCTTCGGACATCCAATGCCTGCGGTTGCGCTCATGTTCAGCTTCCAAGTTGCTGTCGGCCATGCAAACACTCCCGCACACAAAAGAGGAGAAGTTAAAGCCCCCCTCGACTGGTGTTTAAAACCTTTGCCGCCCGGTAACCGGCAACTCCAGCAAGAACTGGATAATTCTTGCCCTTACCATGTTCCCGCAAATTTTGTAAAGCGCGGCGACGGTATTGCGGGATCGACGGGCACTTGCGGGACAACTTATGCACCCGCCTTTCGGATGCGGTTCGGCGCACGCTGCATTCTTCAGGCGCCGTTCCTGAACCTTTCGCACTCGCGCGGCTGAACTGACGCATGCCTAAGGCGCATTTTTCAGGTGGAAATACGTTGAACCTTCGATGACATCTATATCGCATGGGCGGAAGTTCAAGGAATTGAGAAGGAAATGAGGAAATGAAGGAAATGAGGAAGGAAATGAGGGACGTTGTTGACTAACTGGACTTTATTCGCCGATTTTTGGTGATTCTTCGATTTGGCAAAGTCCGTGTTGTCAGCAACGCCCCCGACTGTTCCCCATTGGAACTCGGCTTTTGCCCTCCCCTCAAAACGCAGCACTCAAAATCTGTACTGCTCTTTTTGGGGCATGGAAATGAAGGTATAAGGCTTAAAATCGGCTTATATGAGAGCTTTCGACATAAGTTTCTCAGCTGCTCGATGCAGAACCATAAATTACTTTGAGAAGTTCAGCGGATGAAGCCGTTTTAGCGACAAATGCTTCAGCGCCCGCATTGAGCATATTCCGGGCGGCCTGTTCATCTTCGAACATCGATAGTCCAATTACACGCACTTCGGGCAGTTCGGCTTTTATTCGTGCTGTGGCCTCGATCCCGTCCATCTCAGGCATGGAGATATCCATTACAATGACATCCGGTTTGAGCTGGAGAGCAAGTTGGACAGCCTCCCGGCCGTTGGCCGCTTCCCCTGAAACTTTGATGTTGGGCTGTCCGGAGATCAAACGGATCAAACCCTGGCGCATGACCTTGTGATCGTCGGCAAAAAGGACCCGTAATTCCTTTTTACCGGGGAGAACTTTCGGTTGAATAAGTTCGAAGGATTGTTCTGTCGGCTTTTGCATGTCTTTTTGGGTGACGGCATTGATTGGAAGCGTCAGTGAGAAGCGGCTGCCTCCACCCAGTGTGCTTTCGATGGTCAAGTGCCCTCCCATATGGCGGGCACGCTCCCGAATGCTCAACAATCCGAAACCTGTTTTTACCTCCGCGGAATCGAGATCGGCTTTATCAAATCCCTTGCCCGTATCGATCACCTTTACCTCCAAATTACCATCGGAGCTGCGAAACTGGACACGAGCGCTTTTCACACCGGAGTGCTTGATGGTATTGAACAAAAGCTCTTGTACAGCCCGAAATACAAATACCTTCAAAGGACCATTTTCAAGTTGGGGCAGTTTATCCGCTTCCAACTGGACTTTAAACCCGAACTGCTGGTCCATTTGGGCCGCAAGCCACTCAAATGCAGAATAGAGACCGCCGTGGTGCAGAACAGGCGGGCTCAATTCGTGCGACAAGCGCCGCGATTTGGCAATGGATTCTTCCAGGATCTGAATAATGTTTACCAGTATTGGGTGGGTGGGCAGTTCCGAACTGACCGCCAGAAGCTGGAAACGAGCGGAAGCCAGCATCTGCTGTAAATCATCGTGAAGCAACTCGGCAAACTGCCGCCGTTCACGCTCCTCCGTCTCAATGAGTTCAATGGCCAGTGCCTGAAGCTGTCGGGTCCTTGCTTCGGCGAGTTCGGTGCGCTCAGCCACCTTTTTTTCCAGGTCTTCATTGAGTTGCCGCAGCCCCTCCTCCGCGAGCTTGCGCTCTGTTATATCACGACTGTAGCTGAGTATGCCCACAATCCGTCCTTCGCTATCCCGGCAGGGTTCATATACAGCGTCGTACCAGCGCGAGGTCCCGCCCGGGCTGAGCTGCAACTCCGCCCGCGTTCCTTCGCCGGTCTCAAGCACCCTGCGTTTGATTTCCGTTATCCGCGCAGCTTCATCCGTTGGGAGGAGTTCCACATCCGTTCTTCCTATTACCTCACTCTCCTGCACGCCATCGGCCGGGTTGAAAATCCAGACATAACGGAGTTCCTTGTCCTGAAAAAAGATGACCTCCCGGATGTTGGTGGCAATCAGGCGGAACTTCTCCTCACTTTCACGAAGGGCCGTTTCTGTGCGCTTGCGTTCACTTATATCTTTAAAGGTGAGAATTTCCAGCTTCTTCCCCAAGCTGTCCTTGAAGACGGCCGCGGAAATCTCCACCTGGAAATGATGACCTGCCTTGCCGGTCAAAACCAACTCCGCCCTTGCTTTTCCCGTGTCGGCCAGTTCATCGCGGAATTTACGATAAGCGGTATTTTGCGTGTCAAAAATATCCTGTATGGCTGGCTGCCCTGACTGCGCAGGGTCAAAGCCCAACATCGCGCACGCCGAGGGATTGGCTGTCAAAGCCGGTCCATCGTGAACCGATAAGATGATGCCATCCAGGCTGTTTCTGAACATGGAGACATGCAGCTCGCCGGGCTTTTTAAATACCTCCGAAAGGACGTCTTCCAGAGATCTTTCCCGCAGTGAACTTAAAACCGCCATCAATAGAAAAATGCCTCCGGCGTACTGGGCCAGTCTGCCTGTCCAGCCTATAATGCCCCCCACGGATCGAGCTAATGAAACGCCCAACAAGCCTTCGGCAATCAGCACAAGTCCCAGTGCGTACCAGAAAGAAAAATCGGATTTGGACTTATGATGAATGGATAACAGGTAAGCACCGGAAATCAGCAGCAGCATGATGGCTGCGCCGATTACAAACTGCCGGATCAAGGTAGGGCCAAGGCTCTGAACGAAAAAGACCGGTGTCCAACCAGCCAACGAAGCTGATGTGATCGCTCCTATCACCACGATAACCGCGCAATAGCCGACCCCGAGATCGCGCATCCGGCTTTTCGGGTCCGCCTTCGGGGGAAATTCGCCGATATGGGCGATTGAACTTAAAAAATTCAGGATGCCGTATAACAGTGCGCCGCAATTGAAGATGGTCACGGCTATGTTCACTCCATCCGGCAAATAGATGAACCAACCGGCCGAAATTCCGATAATACCAAAGGCCAGAGCGCCGCTACCGAGCATGATCACACTCAAGCTGCCTGATTTTAAATAGCTTTTGGCCGCTAGCCAGCTTACGCCGAAAGAGATCAGCCCGAGAAAAAGGAAGTTGAGAATGGGCAGCAGGAAAGGTCCTTCAAAAACATGACCACGCAAATAATCGTCCGTGAGGCCGAAATGGGCGGCCATGATGACACTGAGCAGGACCAATGGCGTCAGGGCCGCAAATTTTTTGATTTTCCATTTTTTTCCGGTCCTGACTGCCGAGGCCATGGACCATTTGAATGGAGAACCAATGCCGTTACTTGGTCGCATTTTGCAACAGCCTCTTCCAATTATCCGAGCAAGTCGTGGTTCATCGAACCGCGCTGGTGCCAGAAAATCGATTTTACTGGGTGGCGCGGGCATATTAACATTAAATTGAAGGTTTAGGATAAACAATGCAAAAGATTAAGAGGCCGTTAAACAGTCAGGTCCGATATACCCCATTGAACGTTATTGCTGCAGGGGTGCCGAATCGCATTCATCTTTTGGAAACCGGCAGCGGCAAAAATGCGCCCGGGAAATGAGCGGGAACATTTTTGGAAATTCTACGGGAAATGAGCGGGAAATGAGGGGAAATGAGGGACGTTGTTGACTACAGGGACTTTATTGGCTGATTTTTGGAAATTCTACTGGGTTTGTAGGGCAAAGTCCCTGTTGTCAGCAACGGCCGCACCTGTTCTCCATTGGAAATCGGCTCTTGCCCTCCCCTCAACACGCAGCACTCAACCCTCTGAACTGCTCTTTTGGGGCATGGAAATGGGGATCTCAGACCTACTCCGATCGAGTGGGCAACCTCTTTCTGCGCCAGTCGACCATTCCTCCGGCCAACTGGAGGACATCTTCGAATCCATGCGCTTTCAGGACTCTCAATGCGGGAATGCTCCTGTGGGCCGTCAAACAGATCGTCACGACCCGTTTGCGTCGATCGAAGGGAAGCTGATCCACCCTTGACCGGAGCTCGGTAATAGGGACATGGATGGACCCCTCGATGTGCCCGTTTTTGTATTCCCTGCGCGTCCTCACGTCCAGAATTTGAGGCGGTGAGTCCGATCTCAATGCCTCGTTCAGTTCGGAAGCTTCCACTTCCGGCACCTTACCGAAGGGCACCCACCATAAGCGCTGAAGAGCTTGTTTTCCCATCGATCACCCCTTAAGCCTTCCATCCGTCATTGGTCATCAAAGATATAACATATGGCTGCATTTTAAATCGCAGCCGAACGCGGTGGAACCTGCGCTCAATGGCGGGTCTCGAAACCCACAACGGTGGCGTCCTGGTCATCCGGCCGCCGATAGTGAGCCGCCCTTTCACGGGGAATCCGCAAGGGAGGTCCATCTATTCAATTCTTTGGCCCCTTGGGTTATAGTAGGCCCCCAACTTTGCAAGGAGCATTTCCATGAGAAGACCCATCACAGCTATCCTGGTCCTGTTTTTTCTGACAGCGCCGGCTCATGCCTGGTTCGATGAGACCCACCTCGCCGTCGCCAAGGCCGCCGGCTACAAGAAGTGGTACAACGCCGCTGCTGCCGATGTCGCCCGAGTGAAGCTGGGCAAGCGCGAGGGGGACAATCACCACCACAACAGCCCCAAGGGTACGGTGATCACACCTGAGATGGTGCTCGACCAAGCGGAACGCTATGACAAAATGGATCCGACCGGCCACCTGTATGGTGCAATCATCGCCTCATTCAGGGATTGCATGGAGGCGAAGGTGCGGGGCGAATATGCCGAAAACCACATGGCTTATTTGATTCACTACATCGGGGACCTTTCAATGCCTTTGCACCACATTCTCTACAGCGATTTCAATCGGAAGTACCACCTCGCCAACGACGGCATCATCGATGACGAAGTCCTCGCCCATGCCGATAAGATCGAAATCAACGAAATCACCATCGCCTCCGAAGCTGACCTGGCCAAGGAGGTAGCCCGGATCGCCAACCTTTCCAAAGATCTGGGATACAGACTCGAGGCCGAGGACCGCCTCATGACCAAAGAGGAAGCCTACCGGCAGGTCGGCCGCAGCGCCTCACTGCTCAAGTCCATCCTTGCCTATACGGGACGGATCAAGTTGAGGTGACGTTGGAAACAGCAACGCAAACGCCCCGAACAACTCGACCTTGCCTCAGCTCTTTAAAAATTTAGCCGGCAGTTTGCTTGAACCGACATACTCGATAACATCATGAATAGTTTGTTTATCATGGGTTACCATCAGCTTGGAGGTTCCGTGAGCCAATACTTTCCCCGCTTGGTTGCACATCTTTGCTTCCGCAAGAAAAATAGTCTTACCCGCTTTGATTCTGTTTCCGGTAACAATGATTTTATGATCTGGCGATACGGGCGCAAGAAAATCCACTTTAAGGTCTATGGAGATCAATCCATTGCCATCAGGCAGATCACAATACGCCGACCAGTAGGCGGCAGTGTCGAGCGCGGATGAATAAACGCCGCCATGAAGTCCTCCAAACGGGTTCATGTGTTTCTTCCCGATCTCGATTGCGACCACAGAATAGCCGTCACCCAATTCTTCAACCGTCATGGACATCAGCTTAAAAAAGGGGCCGTTGTTGATTGCGCTGATCACAGCCTGCAAATGTTCAGGATTCAGTTCCGGCAATTTTATCCTCCAATCCGAGCAATTGTATTAACACCGAGGCCGCCCTTGTGCATCTTTGAGCTGGTTCATCAACGGACCATTCGCACGCCAGACCCAGCAGGTGTTTTTCATCCTCTCTGAAACCATCTTGGGATCTTTTTGTTCTCTATCCATCCCGCTAAAGACCCCCTGGAACGCCGCAGGCGCCATGGCGGTCAGCAATGCCACCAGGTGGACACATCCTTTAACACCGCCCACAAGATTCTTCACCTTGGATGTAAATCCAGACACAATCTGCATCCCCTTGATAGGATCAAGACACTTGATCGTTTCGATGCAAAATTCATTTGGAAGCGTGGGCATTTCAACTTCGATATCCTCGATGACCAGGCTCGGCCCCCTGACCTCAATCCTTATGATCATGTGATGAATGGTTCCAGGGGGGAATAATTTCCCGGTAGGCCCATACGAATCCACCAGGCGTTCATCTTTTAAAACGCCTTCAACAATAAAGGAATCGGTTGTGCCTTTGTAAGTGGTGATGTCTATTCGGCGCGAATGGATTTCCTGGTTCGTTGTTCTGTTGAATTTCATCATTTAGATTCCTGTCCTATAGCAATTTTCCACGATGGGTCTTACAGATGCAGCGGCATTTTTTCAGGTGTCTTGCAAAAGCTTTGACGGTCCATGGCAGCGCATCAAATTTTTTAACGATTTTTAATCAACTAACGTAAGGGTCTGGTTGCGTGATTGGATTTCGGAACCAGGCGTATGAAATCCACAACACCATGGCATCGGCAAGCTGTGCCGATCATTATCGGCCGGTTGCTGTTCTCGCAAACAAAGTCCAAAGCGTTCATCAGGTCCGCAGGATAGACGGCTCCGACACCGGGCAGCAGTTGGTAGCTTCGAATAACAAGAGGAACGAAATCGGGAAAATCAATATTCTCCAAAAGGCGGTATAGGGCCATGGGTCTGGGTTCGCCGGTATGCGTACAAATGTTTTCCGGCTCAGGGCAATTATCGGGACACGTGAAATTGGCGTGGCTGACAAAGATTGGGCCGGTCTTTCCCCTCATCGCATTGGGCATCCGGGATAACCAGGCATCCGGAATCATTACTGGATGAATCTTGTAAACATTGGCCAACTCGATTTTCAGCCATTGCGCCATCATATGAACAGGAATGGCCGGAACAATCATATCAACGGGTGCGTCCTGATCGAGCTTGGCTTTCAGCCATGCAATGCCGTCGCCCTTGACGATCCTGATGTCGGCACTCGAATCAATTGGGGGCGGCTTTTTATCCACCACTGTGATTGATGCATCATGAATATGCCGGATAATCCTCTGGACGGCGATCTGTCCGAAATGGCCGGCGCCAAGGATCCAAAAGCGCCTTGGGCTGTCTGAATAGGGTCTTGCATTTAAAGGCATTTTATTGGTCCCTTAAGCTAATTGTTTCCAAACTGGATTGAAAACGAATCTTGATCTTATCAGCCGATACGATTCAATGAAACAAATGATTCGTATCATTGCTTCCAAAATATCCGCAAATCGAATTGGAGAAATGAGGGAGAAATATCGATGAGACCGGTAATCGCAATTTTGCTGGGGGATCCGACGGGTATCGGCCCTGAAATCGTAGCCAAAATATTCGCCACTGGTGAGATCAAGGCCTGGTGCAGACCCTTCATCATCGGAGATGGCCGTATTCTGGAAATGGGGAAGAAGATTGCCGAGATGGATTTTCCGATTGCAGAGATCGACGACCCCTCGCATGCCGACTGGGACGGCCCCACCCCTGTGATCGATCTGAAGCATCTGGATCCTGCCGGCATTACCATCGGGCAAATCAGTGCCGATGCGGGTCGTGCCACCGGGGAGATGCTGGTACACGCAATGCGACTCTGCAAAAGCGGTCAGATTGCGGGATTCGTCTTCGCCCCTTACCACAAGGCCGCCATGGAGTATGGCGGTTATCCGATGTTGGAAAAAGGCGCCGGCCTTTTCTCCCGCTGTCTGGACTGGCACAAACCGATCGGGGAGATGAACGTGGTCGGCAATCTTTGGACGTCGCGCGTAACCAGTCATATACCCTTAAAGCAGGTGTCTGAAAATCTGAGCATCGGAAGAATCACCGGCGCCGTGCGGCTGGCCCATGCCACCCTGCAACGCGCCGGATTTGAATCTCCCCGGCTGACGGTGGCGGGCCTGAATCCCCACTGCGGAGAAGATGGGTTGTGCGGAACCGAAGAAAATGAAATCATCCGGCCGGCTGTGGATGAGGCCAGATCACAAGGCGTGAATGTCTGCGGACCATTTTCCGCCGACACCCTGTTTGTAGATGCCGTAAGGGGCCGCTTTGACGGCATCATCACCATGTATCATGATCAGGGCCAGATTGCCTTGAAATTGATGAATTTTGAAACCGCCGTCACTGTGCTGGCCGGCTTGCCCTGGGCGATCACGACACCGGCCCACGGCACCGCTCACGATATTGCCGGTAAAGGAATTGCGAATCCGGAAGCGATGCGGCAAGCGGTGGTGATCGCTTCAAAAATCGCCGGCTGGCGGAACGTCGATTAAGGCACAGATGGTTACCGGCCACGGATTGCGGGGATATGCCGGGGGAGGATATTTCGGGGGCGCCAGGTGTTTTGCGGTGGTGCTTTATTGGAATACCAGATGCTCTTCCACTCCGAGCCGCCCTGCAGCATACTGGGCAACTGCCTGGCCGAGCCAATTCGGCTGGTGTGCGTCCGAGCTGAGAACAAATTTGAACCGATCTCTGAAGGGGCCATAGAATTGTTTCCAGTCGGAACGCCAGATGTAGCGGTTGTTGATTTCAATCAGGCACTCAGTGGGTATACGGTTCAGATCGGTGTCCAGCGCGTTGGGATGGGCGATGATGACCGGTCGACGGGTTGCAAGCAGTCCATCCAAAGATCGATAGTCAGCATCCCTGTCCCGGCAATGGAATATGTAATAATCGACAGTGCACCGCGCAGCCTCAATGACCCAGGCTTGTCCGTCAACCTCGATGCCCACTTTCAACCCGGCCTGCCGGACCTCCCTTTCATAGGTCTGGAACTGACCGTCCACCAGATTCTCGAAATGGTCGCTGATGCCAACCATCCTGGCATGCTTGACCGCAGCCACCAGGGAAATCGTCTGCTCCGGCACAACTGCGCTGTCGCTCTTTGAATATGTGGTATGAATATGTAAATCCTGTTGCAACATTTAAGGAACCCCTTTTGTGAAACTCGCGCAGGTTAGTGCAATACCGGCAGATAAGCAAGATGCAGGGAAAAATGAGGGACGGAAATGGAGAGAAATGAGGAGAGAAATGAGGGACGTTGTTGACTATAGGGAGAGAAATGAGGGACGTTGTTGACTATAGGGACTTTGTTCGCTGATTTATAGAGAATCATATGATTCTGCAGGCAAAGTCCCTGTTGTCAACAACGTCCCCAACTGTTCACCCCAACTGTTCACCAACTGTTTCCTGGTGGGATTCAGGAGAAAACGGCAAACGCGTCAGCAAGCGGCGCGATTCCTTCCTAGGAGAACTTGTATCAGGGCGGCGATGGACGCCGTCAGGTCCTCCTGACAAAAGACCTCGATGTCGACCACCCCGTCGAAACCATGCTTTTGAAGCTTTGCCGCCCAGCCGGCAAGCCGTGCCGGCTCCAAGACATCCAGGGCCAGGTGCTCCTCCCAGCCGCGGACGCCGTGCAGGTGTATTTCCTCCACGGCAGGAAGAAAGTTTTCCAGGGCCTCCCCGACAGCCTCGCTCCCCAGCATCAGATGACCGATATCCAGGCACAGGCCGCATAACCCTTCCCGGCAAAAGGGCATGAGGAAGGACGGGGAGTAATTGATGTTTTCTACGAGCAGCCGGTTTCGGGGGCCAATGGTGCTGCAGAGGGCCTGCAGCGATTTCCGGGCCCTGCCGGTCCAGGCGACGAATCGGTCCGAATCGGTTTCCGAAAAGTATAGGCCCGGCACCGGGGTTAGTGTCGGCTTGGTAAAGGGGATGTGCAGAATGTAGTGCTGTGGGCGGATGAAGGCCGTTCGACGCACGATATCCGCAATTTTTGCGGCAGACCATTCCCGCAGCCGGGGGTTTTCAGATGCAATCTGGAAGGATGCAGGCAGATGAACGCTGCATCCCAGGGCGTGTTTGTCCACAAGGTCGGCCAGGCGCTTTGCCTGGCTCTTTGAGGGGATGTTGTGGAGCTCCTGCGTCCAGAAGAGCACCACCTCCACATGGTCGACAATGGTTGCCAGCCGCTCCACATTGGCCATCAAGTCGGGGCCGAACACCATAGAGGGCGCCGCGAGCCGGAAGGGGAGCCCGTGCCGATGGCGACACGATGCCCCGCCTGATGTCTTTTGGCTGCCATGCACCGGCCCCAGGCCGGCGTCATTTTGCGATCGATGAAAACGGTCTTGCCCAAACATCATTCCAATGGATTTATTGACCTGCTCTTATTTCATAAAGATTCATAAAGTCCGACCCAAAGGCAAAAAGGCAGATCAAGTCGTCCCCCTTTTCTGCTAAGAAATAGCGGGGAAAGTAAATTCGCCAGAAGTTGTATATGTTTTCAGGAGATTCTGATGCGCAACTCTCCCTCGCCAACTTCCACCGGATAGGTGCGGATTGGCCCGGGGGCGGGGCCGTATATCTTATCACCGTGAAACTTGTAGGTAGACTTGTTAACGCTGCAGCACTGTACTGTTTCGGTTTCCGGCACATAGTCCAACCGGCGGTGTCCCAGGTGAGTGCACCGGTTGTGGAATGCCTTGTACTGTTTATCTTCTCCGAAAACTACCAGAACCCTTACCGGCAGGCTCTTGCCTTCGAAGCGGACCGCCATTCCCGATCGGGTCAACTCGGGTACTCGGTCCAGCCTGATTGTCAGTTGACCTGATTCATAATGCCAACCGCTTTCGTCCCGCGGCTTGCCTGTGGCGGAGATGCCGAAAATCCGCTGCCAGATACTGCGCTGTAAAAATTTAACGGTCATGGGTAATCCTCAGTACTGGTTATGCGTTAATGCTCATTCGGATACCATAGATGTTATCATCATCGGCATGCGATTCTATGAGCCGGAATCAATTCTGCCGTTGCAGGGCTAAAGGTCGATAGGTTATCCGCTGGCATTAGCAATAACTGGTAAATGATAACCGGCAATTTCCACTACCTCTGCCAGTCCACCAGTTTTCGGATATCTGTCACCTCAAAAGCGGCGGCTGCCACAATCATTTTTGCCGCCTCGGTGCCGGCGTGCTCGGCAATGGCGGTTTTAACGCCATCATACAAGGGCCCAGCCTTCTGGATCTCCTTTACTTTGAGATAAAGACGCAAGCCAGGGGTCTTAAATCCCACGGGGCTTTCTGTGACGCAGAATAGTACGGCCAATGGGTTTTCCTCTATATTTTTAAGACTGCGGTTGTTGCCAAGCCCCAGAACAACCGAACCGTCTTCCATTAACCGCAGGCTGCCAAAGTAGGCGGTGTTGGGCTGTCCCTGTTTGTCGGCGGTACCCAGAACTCCAACCCTGCCGGGCTTGTTAACGATTTCAAAAACTTCTTTGTTGATTTCGACCATGGTATCCTCCTTGAATGAAAATGGGTGAAAGCATATCACCGGTTGCCCGAAGGTCCGATTGCCTGACACAATATCACTGGGAGAATAGGGTTCTGTAGCGTTCGCTACAAACGTTCCGGTTTTTTGGATCGGTCGTTTGAGTCGGGCGATACGGTGGCCGTCAGCAAAATGTAAGAACGGCCCTCCTTGTATATTTTACCGGCTTTTCCAAGTTTTTTGATCGCCTTGGTGATGGTTACCCGATGAGAGCCGGTGAGAAAGCTCAGGTCTTCGTGGGTCAGGGGGAACTGGATGCGAACGCCCCGGTCGACTGCAATGCCGTGGTCACGCGCCACGTTGATCAAGATGCGGTATAACCGTTCTTCCAACGAGGGAATGGCCATATCACCAAGCCGTGTGGACAGGGATTCGATCAGTTCGCTTTGCTTTCGAATTATCCGCAGGCCGATGGCGGGATGTTCCAGAACCATTTGCTCAAAATCTGATTTTTTAAATCCGCAGGTATAGGTATCTTCCATGCACCATGCTGTTACAGGATACCGGGTCGCTTCGCCAAACATGTTTTCGCCAAAGGTGTCGCCGGCTTTTCGATAATCGAGGGTTCCCTCGCGCCCGTCTGTAAAGACTTTGCTCAATTTGATCCGCCCCGATTTGATGAGAAACATGGTGTCGGCGGCATCCCCTTGGCGGAACACCGCATCGCCCCGGTGATAGGTTTTCCTTCTGCCAATGCTGCTCAAAATTGCCAGATCTTCGGATTCAAATTCATTGAAAAGCCAGATATCTTTTACGCATTTGGGGGATATTGCTGATCCATCAGGGATACTTTTTTCGCAAAGACATGACATCGTAACCTTCTAACTCCACAATTCTTATTTGTCAAAGTTTCTGTTGAATCGGATAATCCTTGTCCTGCTGACGCGCACGAGTACAACGCGGTGAGATTAGAACCTATTCGCTATTATTTGCGTACCACATACCAGTTGTTCTGAATATCGTGGGCCAACCGGTGGACCTGGATCGACCCGAAACCGGCGCGGGTAAGATACTCGCGCGTCTTCTCCTCACCCCACATCGCTCCCAGACCCTCGCCGCCCTGGGCCAGCGATACGGTCATGCAGTGCATGGTGGATATGGCATAAAGAAATGTGCCCATCGGGTGACCGATATTGTTGTAGACATGGCTGGACCCGCGGATGTCCTGCATCAGGTATACACCGTCGCTTTTCAAGGTGCGGTAAATGCCCGTAAGAACGTTCAGCGGCCGGGCCTGGTCGTGAATGGCATCGAACGTCGCCACCATATCGAAACTTTCCGGTTCGGCTGCCGCATTGAAATCGCTGACATCGCGAACGGCAAAGTCCACATTGAGCAGTCCCTTGTCACAGGCTTCCTTTTGGGCGTTCAGGATGGCTTCAGCGGAGAGATCGATGCCCAAGAATTGACTGTTCGGATACAGTTCGGCCATCCGGCACATGATGCGGCCGCTGCCGCAGCCTAAGTCCAGCACCCGGATGCCTGCGTCCAGCCGATCCGTCAATCCGGGCACCAGGGGCAGGATGTGCGACTCCAACGAAGAGAGCACCGATTGGCCGCTGTCTTCAGCCATCACGGCATGAAAGCGCCGGAATTTATCGTAGGGTACGCCGCCCCCGTCGCGAAAGCAGGCGATGTTTTCATCTTCCACTGTCCCGAGCAAACCGATGTACTGCATAAATACCGCAAAGTTGTCCGCGGCTGCGGCGCGGGACAGAAAAGCGGCGTGTTCCGGAGGCAGCCGGTAGCGGGTGCTGGTTGGATCCACGTCGATGACCCCGGCCGTCACCATGGCCCCCAGCCACTCGACCACGTAGCGTTCGTTGAGACCGGCCTTTTGAGCGATTTCAGGGGCCGTTGCGGGCGATAACACGCGCATGACATCGAAGATGCCGGTCCGGTGACCGATGGAGATCATCAAACAAAGCGCGCCGTAGTTGAGCGACAGCAAAAGCTTATCGGCAAAGGCTTCCGCCTTGGCAGGATCGAATTGGGTCGTTTCACTTGGTGTGTGCATTTTTCTTCCTCCCGTGCAACCCATCCGGATACCGGCGTTCCGGCCGGATGGCGATATTTTTCGAGGACGGAGCAATATTTTCGAGTTGTTGGTTTTATCAACCATAGTGCCAAGGCGGGCATATGGCAAAGATCGCACGCAAAGAATCAAGGCGGGAAAGTGGAGCGATATTTCAACACGTGCTGATTTTAATAGATCGGTTTTCACTCAAGGCTACCTGCGCACCCTCCGAGCTGCGAGCACAATCCATCCAAGCGCTCTGTTCTCATCTCCACCACTCTTCCACTTCCATTTTGGGCTGCCGTTGAAATACGTCTCACCGAGATGGGGAATTCAAACGCCGGATCGGATGTCTTGACAACCAATCACCTTGCAATAATCTCAGGGAAACAGTTCTGAAAGGGCAGATGCGATGAAGCCTCATCAGCATGATGAAGAAGCGCTGTTGCGTGATTTGATGCAAGGCACCGCTTCGGAAACCGGGCAGCCGTTTTTCCGCGCTCTGGTCAAACATTTCAGCCAGGCCCTGGGGACCCACGGCGCTTGGGTCACCGAATACATTCCTGAAACGCACCGTTTGCGCGCCTTGGCCTTCTGGCTGGGCAACGCCTATGTGGAGGATTACGAATATGCCATGCCCGGAACCCCGTGCGAAAATGTGCTCAAGAACAAGTCCTACCTGCACATTCCGGAAAACGTGGTCGACCTGTTTCCCGGCGACCCCGAGGGAAATGAGGGACGTTGTTGACTACAGGGACTTTGTTCGCTGAATTATTGAGAACATCTGATTTTGCAGGCAAAGTCCCTGCTGTCAACAAGTCCCCAAATGTTTCTTTCCCTGCTGGGACATACCCTCGTGGACCGGCAGATGAACAATCTCGGCAGCATCGTTGACCTGGTGATCTCTCAAGACGGTCAGGTTAAATACCTCACCATTTCCCGCGACCGTATGCGGGGCATAGGAGCCGAACAGGTGGCGGTGCCCTGGGAAGCGGCCAAACTGCAGCGCGATGCGGATGATCTGTTGATGACCGAACTCACGCAGCAGCAGCTTGAAGGCGCCCCTCCTTGGACGATTATGCCCAGATCGGAACACAGGAGTTCGATCAGCAGGTCCATGGTTACTTCGACACCGGGCCTTAATCCGAGCGGCGCTCCGCTTATCCTGGAATTATCGTTTTAACGGATTCTCCCGATCGACATCCTGCTGGAAATCGAATGCGCCCAGATGCTCAGGCGTCGTATAGGTTTGCGCGAAATCTCTGCTTATTTGATCGATGGGGACATCGGCAAATTCGCCGCGCTCGCGCAAATACTCCATGTGTTTGTTTCCGCGCAGGTCGAAGGGATGGTAAAGTGAATCGCAGCTTCCATCGAATTCAAGGGGTTTCAATTGGAACCGCTCGCAAAGCCCGATGTTGAAAGCCGGCGTTGCCTTGACCCACTGGGTGTCGAGATAGATGGAGGTGTAGCCATGCCACAAAAAGATGTCTGTTTTCATATTTTCGCGCATGCGGGCGGTGGAAAGATGATTCCTCACATCGGCGTAACCCAGTTTGGCCGGAATCCCCAATGCCCGGCAACATGCCGCCAGCAGAGCGGCTTTCGGCACACACCACCCCCGGCCGGTTTGCAGCGTGGTGCTTGCCCGCAGCCCATCGACTGAAAGGTTGATGGTGTACGGATCATAACGAATTTCATCCCGAACTGCATAATAAAGTTTCACAGCCTGTTGCTGGGGTGTTGTGGCGCCGTCGATCCGTTCTTTGATAAATGCCGCAACTGCCGGATGGTGAAAATTTATGACTTCAGTGGCTTGCAGGTACTGCGGAAAATTTGCATTCACGAGACTTTATTCTCCCTTGTAGTGGCCGTCCTTTGCTCCCCATGGACATATGCGAAGTGGTATACAGCAGTTGAATAAATAAAGCCGCTCAGCTTTTACTTATTCAAGTTGCGCTGGCATCCCCTAACGATTTTACCGGGCCGCTCGGATCCGCCAAGGGTTACTGCTGATGTCAATATCCGATACGATTTAATTAAGCAATAAATCCGATAAAGGTATCAATTTTTCTAACTGTAAGAAGTGGGAAAAATGAGGGACGTTGTCGGCCGCCTGAGCACGCAATTCAAAACTATCTGCCTCTGAAAACAGGCCTCCTTTTTTCCAGAAAAGCCGCCTGTGCCTCTTTTAAATCTTCGCTGTTGAATGATTCGGCCACGATCAACTCGGCTTCTTTCACTTGAGCTTCGGTCAAATGAACTGGTTGCGCCAGCATGCACAGAATCCTCTTGATGCCCTTGACCGCAAGCGGCGAGTTGCCCGCAATCTCAGCAGTTATTCTGAAGGTGAATTCTTCAAGTTCGAGCTTCGAGACCAAATAATCGATCAATCCCATTTCCTTGGCGCGTTCAGCGTCATAGTAATGCCCGGTGGAAAATATCTCTTTCGTTTTCGCAAAACCGAGCAGGCGAACAAACCGCATGAGTCAATTAGGGTGAATATACGAGCCCCATTTTGGCGGGTGGCATCCCTATACTGATCCCCTCACCCCCCACCCTGAGATCGCAGCTGACGGCAAGTTCACAACCCGCCCCGTAAGCATAGCCATTTAGCATGGCAATGACGGGGTAAGGAAAATTCACAACATCTTGTAATGCATTTTCAAGAGGATTCTTTTTTTAAATTTATGTTGAAGGTCTGGCGCACCGGAAGTGGGCATTGAAGCAATGTCATACCCGGATGAAAACGCCTTATCGCCTGCTCCCCGAATGATCATAGCACGAGTTTCACCATCATCTTTGAGGTTCTCGATCGCCCGGGAAAGCTCTATTAATAACTCTAAAGACAAGGAATTCCTCTTCTCCGGGCGGGCTGAGAGAATCCTGGGGCTGAAATCCAGTGAAGTGATCGGTCGCCCTCTGCATTCCATTTTCCCAGATGTAAAACTAAATGAGGAGAATGGGGACTTTATCCCAAAGATCAACCAACTTTGGAAATACAGAAATAAGCTGGTAGTCTTCAGTTCTGTGCCAATCAGGGCCGACGGAAGATATTTTGGCCAAGTCACTGTTTTGCAGGATAATGAAACGATTCGCAATGCCGAGGAAAAGATCCGACGGGATCAACATCATAAAAGATTTCTCGCCCAATATACTTTCAAGGATATCGCAGGCAGCAGCGCATTAATTTCCAATGCAATGGAAAAGGCCAAAATCTTCGCGAAATCTGATTCTGCCGTGCTCATATTGGGAGAAACAGGAACAGGAAAAGAGCTCTTTGCCCAGAGTATTCATACTTTCAGCCGGCGTCGCAGCCAACCCTTTGTTTCGATAAATTGCGGCGCACTGCCCGAGTCGCTGCTGGACAGTGAGCTATTCGGTTATGACAAAGGATCTTTTACCGGGGCGCGCTCTGAGGGAAAAATCGGATTGTTCGAAATGGCCCATAAAGGCACAATCTTTCTGGACGAGGTAGGAGAAATATTGCCTTCCGTGCAGGTCCGTTTGCTTCGAGTTATTCAGGAAAAAGAAGTCATGCGCGTCGGGGGGACCGTCTGATTCCCATAGACGTCCGAGTCATTGCTGCGACTAACAGGAACCTTTGGGAACTTGTCCGCCAAGGAAAGTTTCGTGAGGATTTGTATTATAGGCTCAATGTTCTTGAACTTTACCTCCCGCCCCTGCGTGAGCGTCCCGAAGACATCCCTGAATTGGCCAAAGCAATGCTTTCCAAGATGGCACCTCATCTGCTTCACTCAAGCACGCCCATGATGACTCAAAACTTCCGTTTCTTTAAAGATTACAACTGGCCGGGGAACATCAGAGAATTGGAAAATATCGTAGAACGTTTTTGTACTTTAGTTCAGGATACTGAACCATCGATCGACCTTTTCAAGAAACTCTTACTCGATTGTTTTCAATCCAGATCGCAACCGCTGGGAAAAATTACCATAAAGGCTCAGGAGAAAAGAAAAAGAATAGAAGTCACCAAGGAAGATGTTATGCATGCCCTTTCTACTTCTGATGGTAAAAAAATTGATGCAGCCGAGATTCTAGGTATTTCCCGCATGACGCTTTATCGTATCATGAAGCGCAAAAATATTCCGCCCTATTGCCCATGAGGAGGCATCAACATCAAAAGATTCTCCAGCTGCTTTGCGGAGGTGTAGTGGGCCGGTACCTGCTCTCCCCTGGCCCAAGGTTTGCCCAGATCGCTGTAATGCGGGCTTAAGAAGTGACCGGACTGTCCAGGCGGGCTCATGATCGTCATTGCGGACAGGTCCGCCATATCCACAATAATGCGTATGGCTGCACCGCTGTACATCTCGAAGGGATTGTCGCGTTTCCACCATCCGGCATGGATAGTAAAATCGTCACCGGGATAGGAATACGGTCCTAAGTTTAAAAAGGGGAGAACGCTTCCCAAGGGATGCTTGATCTTCATCTTGTGGACCTTGCCCCATGACCAGGCATCGGCATTCTTGCCATACCTGCCCTGTAGTTCGTGAACAGCGTCGCGCATGCTTTTTACGATCATGTCATCCCTTGTCTCTGCGGTGGATTCAGTTCTGATATCATCCCAGAAGAAACCGGTATTCGCATCCATGTAGCGGATGAGCCACTGGAGCGGAATGCTTACGTGCAGATCGCTGAAAAGCTCGTCCACCATGTGCTTGCCGAGCTGGTCTTCGAAGGTGTTTCGAATCAGATGAGTGATAAAGGAATTGAACAGGGTCGCCTCCGGGCTTCCAAGACCGATGAACCTGTCCCACTTCGCCAGCATCGCGATGTGGGGGGCCAGGGAGGATTCTGCCGAACACGCGCTCGAAATAAGTGGGATAAATATCTGGGCCACGTGTGATCCGGTATCGTTTTGCAAGCGCCTGACATCGTCAGGAGTGAATTTTTCCTTCTCTCTTATCAACTCCTCGAAACGGTAAGCCCTCTCAAAAAGGAAATAGGATGTGCCGTAGTAATTTCCCACCGCAGGCATTTGATTAAAGGAGGCCAGGTAACCCTTTTCAGGATTTAAAGCAAAGGGGTGCTCCTCGAAGGGAATGAAGCCGGTCCAATCATGCCGGCCGCTTTTTCCGGGCATCGGCAGGGGGTTCTCCCCCGATTTTCTCATGGGGAATGTCGTCAAATACTGATAGCCGATATTGCCGTTCACGTCGGCATAACCGATGTGGACGCTCGCGCCTCGTATGGTGCTCAATGCTTCGCGGAACTCTTCAAAACTGCTTGCCCGGTTGACGCCGAGAAGGCCGCTCAGCGTTCCATCCCGTCCCATCAGAGCGGGCCACAGCATAGTGCAATGGTCTGGTAGCCCCTGCATGACATCGCTTACGACGGGGCCGTGCCTTGAAATTTTAATTTTGATTTTCTCCTCATTAAAGCCGCCCTTTGACTTTATCCGGATCGTTTCGTTGATTACTACGAAATCTTTGTAACCGCTCTCGGTCAAATATTGATCATCATTATCCGGATTTGGCGTTTCGATAAAAAAATCGACATTGTCCCCGTTGCCTACAGTAATGCTCCACGCCATCTTTCCATTGAATCCGAGTGCGTGTACTCCCGGCATTCCTGCAATTGAACCTCCGATCACGTCATAGGACGGCCCCTTCAGGTGGATCATGTAGAAAAGTGAAGGGATGGAGGCTTCGAGGTCGGGGCTTCCTGCAAAGATGGGCTTTTCGGTCGTAGTGCGGGATCCTGACAAAATCATCCAGTTACTTGCCCGCATTCTCAACGGAATGGGACTGTACATCGGCACAATTGCGGCCTCTGTCGCCTTCGGAAGGCTTCCCGGAAAATTGAATTCCAGCGCGGAGGGAAATGGATTTAAATCACCGGAGATAACCGGGGCGAAAGCAGGTGTCCATGGCAGCAGCTTTTTCAAAGCCTCCGGTCCGGCATGCACAGATATCTGATAGAGTAAGGGTTTTATGCTCCTGGGTGAAACCAGCCGATACGACATCAAAAGCGCCCCTACAATGCTGTCCGCCGGTTTCCATTCCTGGGGCTTTGCCCCTAGAATTACATATTCCCTGGGAAGGTGCTTGACTGTTGATATATAAGCATTTACACCCCGCGTATAAGCGTCAACAGCCATTTTTGCTTCAGGCGTAAGATGTTCATACTCGGATTCAGCGGCCCGGTATAATCCAAGGGTTCTGAAATATCTGTCCGTTCTTACCGTCTTTTCACCAAGCAGCTCGGAAAGCTCGCCCCTGCCGGCAAGCCGGGTCAGATCCATTTGAAACATTCGTTCACGCGCAGTGATGTAGCCCTGGGCAAAAAACAGATCTTCGTGGTTCTTGGCGAAAATGTGCGGAATTGCATGCTTGTCGGTTTTCACCTCGACAGGCTTTTTGAGACCGGGTAGGTCAATAGACCCCGTATATGACGGAATCGGAAGCCGAAAGAAGATCTGAAAAGCCGCCGTGGCAAGAACCATAATACTCAATATGGCAATACCCGTGATTTTCATCCAACGCCTGGATTGCTGCCGCATGATTTGCCTCCTTCTGCCTCGGGAATACAATCCCTGCTCAAATCCTCGATTCTGCCGATCCATAACTGTAACTGGACGCATGACATCCACTATACCATTGCACTGGCAGGCGGTGGCAATCATTATCCGCCACAATCCCTCCATGCGATACATGTGTATACGTATTAACGACAGGTAGAAGTTAGTAGGAAGTTAGTAGGGGACGTCCATAAAAATATAAAAAAGAATAGATTGCGTTGTGATTGGCCAGCAATCAATATGGACGATTGGATGAATTTTTCAAAGAGAAAATAGGTTAGGAGATAGATTTGTTAAGCCAAAAACAGGCACTTTGGCTTAGACCGATGGCTCTCACACGCAACTGGTGAGAAAAAGCAAGTGCGGCCCGTACTGGTTCTGCCTGGGTGGTTCATCACCAGGACCTCGACTGATGAATTCCGGTGATAATCCCAAAACAATTTTCAACTTCACCAAGCAAAGTCCCTGCTGTCAACAACGTTCCCGCCTATTCCCCGACTATTCCAGCTCAGCGGAGATGAACCGGCTGAACGTGTCAAACGCCTTGGGAGTCAGGTCCGGTCCGCCGGGTAATTTTCCTTGACAGCTTGCATAGCGCCCTGATCTCAATTAATCCCTCTCTTCAGGGGAGGTGAACAGCGGACGCTTTACAATGTGATCATAGCGTTCGAAATCCGCATCCATCCTATCGCCGTTTCCGTCATCCGGTTGCATGCCCAGCAACACCCCTTTTGCCTTCGGAAATTGCCTTGAGGCCGGGATGCTCGTTCCTTTCTGCCGGAAACGGTTGGAGCAGGTTTGTGTAGCGGTTTTATTCCAGACGCAGCAGTTGAGAGGACCGCACTCTGCGCGTAGCGCCCCAATTCAAAGAAGCTGACTTGCGCCAGCAGTTCGTCTGCCTGGCGCGACATGTGCTGGGCTGCGCCTGACACACCTTCGGCCACCGAGGCCAATTCCTCCGAAGAAGAAGCCATTTCCTCTGCTTGGGCAGCGTTCTGCTGGATCACTTGATCCAACTGCTGTATGGCTTTGTTGATCTGATCGGCGCCGGAATTTTGCTCATTGCTGGCGGCGCTGATTTCCTGAATAAGTTCGGCTGTCCGCTGGATGTCCGGAACAATACGGACCAGCATTTCGCCGGCACTTTCCGCGATCCTGACGCTCGACGAAGATAAACGACTGATTTCTCCTGCCGCAGATTGGCTTCTTTCCGCAAGTTTGCGCACTTCCGAAGCGACCACGGCAAAACCTTTGCCGTGCTCCCCCGCACGGGCCGCCTCAATAGCCGCATTAAGGGCCAGAAGGTCGGTCTGGCGTGCAATTTCTTCGATGATAAGGATCTTTTCGGCAATGGCTTTCATGGCGCCGACCGTCTCCGCAACGGCCTTGCCACCCTGCTCGGCGTCTTCGGCGGCTTTGCGCGATATTTTTTCAGTTTGCATGGCGTTGTCCGCGTTTTGACGGATGTTGGCCGCCATCTGTTCCATCGAAGAAGCAGCCTCTTCAGCGGATGCAGCCTGTTCGGTGGCGCCTTGCGACATCTCCTCGGCCCCCGCGCTGACTTGCTGGGTGACCGATGCCATTTGATCGGATGAATCTTTCAATCCATCGGCCATCTGCTTGACCTGTCCGGCAGCCGCTTTTGCACTGCCGACGATTTCCCTTAGTTTCACAATCATGGTTTTCATGGAATTCAGAAGCATGCCGATTTCATCGCGGCGATCCGCAATAATGTCGGCGGTCAGATCGCCCTGTGACAGGCGGCCATTGGCTTCGATGGCTTGGCGCAGCGGATGCGTAATGGAGCGTGTGATGAGCAAACCGGTACCCAAGGCGAGCGCCACGACCACCAGCAAGGCCCCAATCGCCAGCAGCACCGATCTGATGCTGGCTGTATCGAATACTTCATCGGCTTCGCTCGATTCCCGGTTCAAGGATTCAGTGATGCTATCCAGCGGCACATGCGCGGCTGAACGGGCGTTATCGATTTTCTCATCCAGAGCCTTGATAAGGTTCATCTCTTCAGCGGCCTTGGTGCTCTCCTGCTTTGAGGAGGCGGCCCGGTCCAGAACCGGAAGCAATTCCAATGCAAAGGTCGAGATAGCGCTTGTACGCAGATGCAAAAACCTCGGCCTGGGCATTTTCCTCCTCGGTGTCCGCCAATTTACGGACCAGAAGCATGTCCTTTTCGCTTTGCGTCTTGAACGCTTCGAAAGCTGAATGGGTTGCGGCCCCGTTTCTGTTGATGACCGCATCGGCCACAATTGTGTAGAAGCTCTCCAAGTTCTTCGCAACTTCTGCAATTTGCAAGGCATCCAGCGCCCGGCTTGCGCCTTCGTTCTGGAGCCTCCCCAGGTAATTGGCGTTCATGATCTGGTAAAGGGAGGTGGCGGCAAATATCTCTACTACCAGCATGAAACCTCCGATAAGGTTTGTACCAATTTTCAGGTTCTTGAGCTGCATTGGATTTTCTTCTTCATTTTGCATTTTCATGGGTTTGATGCTGGGCCGGAATTCCGCTTTGCCATCGGTTGATGTGCGCCTCCCGAGCGGATTTTCGTATCGATCTGTAGGGTGTTATCCAGTACTTTCTTGACTACCGCCAGCAGCTGATCGGATTTGAATGGTTTGAATATCCAACCGGTTGCACCCGCAGCTTTGGCGGTTTCTTCTTATCGGACTGCACTTCGGTGCTCAGAAATACGATTGGCAGGAATTGGTATTCGGATTTGGCACGCAGCGCTTTGATCAGGTCAAGGCCATTCATGTTTGGCATGTTCAAATCGGTAATCACCAAGTGCGCTCCGGCTCCATTGATTTTGTTCAATGCATCCGGCCCGTCTTCACACTCGATCACCTCATATCCGTTCCCTTTCAAAGTAAAAGCGACCATCTGGCGGACACTGGCCGAATCATCGACGGTAACGATCTTTTTGCTCATGGCTGCAAAATGCCTCCTTCTTTGGTGCGGCTGATATGCTCAAGGCTGATATCAGTTGAAATGGAGAAAAGTTTAGGACTCAGAATCATCCAAAAAATCTTTTGATACCGCGCAGAGACGCAGAGGCGCAGAGATATTCGCCGATTTTTGAGATTTTTCTGAGTTTGTAGGAAAAGTCCCTGTTGTCAACAACGTCCACCGACTGTTCCGTGCCAGGTCTTTTCGATCCACTGCAAGCGAGCGGACCCCATGTGACCATAGTCGCGGCCCAAGCGGATGGGTACTCGGCCGAACTGGAGCGCACATTCTTTATGGAAGAATTTCCCGAATCATGCAAAGCTCCTTTTACAACGATGATAAAGCCCGGCCGGCCTTCGAACTGATCAAGCCCGGCATGCGCGCCACGGAGGTCGACAGGCAGGTGTTGGACCTGATCATGGCAGGGGGATTTGGCAATGGCATTTTGCACCGCACGGGTCACGGTTTTGGCATCACCGGCCACGAACCTCCCTGGATAGCCCATGGGAAGCGGGGACATGTTGGCGGAGAATATGGTCATCAGCATCGAGCCGGGCATCTGCATCCAGGGCACAGGTGGCTTTCGTCATTCCGGCACTGTTCTGGTAACCAGGAATGGCTGCCGCAGCATGACCAATGCCCCAGTTGACCTCAACGACCTGGTTCTGAATAGATTGCAATGGAACGAAAATTATCTCTACTATTTCGTCCTCCATTCAAGATCGACTGAGTCACCAAAGGAGGCAATTCAACGAGATAAGAAATCGACGGCCAGTTTGTTAAATTTTTCAGGATGCTCTTCCTGAGGCGTATGGCCTGCCTTTTCAAATATAACCAGGCTTGATCCGGTCCAAAGGTCATTTAAAGCCTTTGAATTATCTAACGGCACCGCTTTATCTTCTCTGCCATGTATGATTAAAATTGGTTTGTTCCTTTTGGCTAGTAAATGAGCTTCTTTTTCCACAAACGGCGCTTTCAGCACATTTCGCAGGATATACATTAATCCAGCATAAGACCCTTTAATGCAAAGGGGTTGCGCAACTTCTTTGACATACTCTTGCGTTACTTTGCTGCCATCATAAAACCATAGTCTTTCGATGTTGCCTTTCAGCAAAGCATCACCCGGAATTGCATTGAGAAATTCTCCCAAAAAAGGAAGTTGATAGATCCTCCCGGTGATTGTCTCAGGATACGGCAGAACCGCTGGGTCCACCAAGATGAGTCGTTTAACCCTTCCGGGATGATGTGCGGCCACATAGACTGCCGTCCCTCCCCCCATCGATTGCCCCACAAGTGAAGCCTTTTGGATGTTCAGGGCATCCATAAATCCCGTGACCTGTTTTGCGTATCGTTCGAAACTATATTCGTTTTCATTTAATCTTTCACTGAATCCCCACCCAAAAAGATCGATGGTATAGACCTTGAAATTTTCTGCCAGAGCATCCATATTATTCTTCCACATCGTGGTATGGTAAAGAAAGCCATGAATGAGTATAACCGGTTCTCCACTCCCTTTTTCAATGTAGTGAACCTTCTTTTCTCCCACCGTGACGAATTTGCCTTTAGCAGACTTTTCAGCAGCTTGCTCATAAGTACATGATTCTTTTGAAGTCAATTTCGGCAAGATTAAAATCATCAATGAAAATAGACCCACACACACTATTAGAATAGTGATGAGCTTTTTCATATTTACCCCCTCCATTTGGCTTTCATTTTTGTAGAGGCATTATGTTGCCCGGCGGCGAATCAGCATTGGGGCACCTTTAACTTAATGGTCTGAAGAGATCAGGCCGATTGTGAAAAATGCTGCGCGCAGGGCATGGCTTCTAGCAGTTTTCCAATGACTGCACCTTAGTGGCAGATATCTTTGCTTCTACGATTTGCGTAGAAGACTTTGACACGATCGCATACATGCACGGCATCAGAAATAAAGCCACCAGCATCTCCATCCCCAATCCGCCGATGGCCGCGACCGCCATGGGTTGCAGCATATCGCCGCCTTCCTCCAGATTCAGCGCAAGCGGTAGAAATCCGATCATCGTCGTCACGGTGGTCATGAGCCGGGGGCGCAGGCGAATCTTTGCGGCGTCCACCACAGCACGCAGGGGTGTTAACCCTTTGTGCGCCTCGAGATCCCTTGCGTAGGTCAGAAGCAATACGCCGTCGTTGACCGTCGCCGCCACGACAACCAACACACCGATGATGACGGTGGCCCCCAGCGGCAGATGAGTGAGCAGCATAAGAAAGACCACGCCCGACAAGCAGACCGGCACACTACCCAGAATCAAACCCGGCAGTTTCAGACTGTTGAACTGCACGGTCAGGACGATGAAAGAAAAGAACAGTGCGAAGGCGAGCACCGTAAGCACCGTTTTCTTCATATCGGCCATCATTTCGGCCCTTCCGCCGAAGTCAAACAGGTAACCTGCCGGTCGTTCGAGCCCGTCCAGGGCGCGTCGCAGTTCCCTGACCGCGCCGGCCAGATCGCCACCTGCGATATCCGCTTCCACGGTGATCTGTTTGACCTGATTTTTGCGGATGATCTCCACCGGTCCGGACGCCGGCACCACAGTGGCAATGTCGCGCAGCCGCAGCGCATCCCCCTGAGCGCATGTGAGCGTGAGGTTTTCCACATCCTGGCGGCAGGTCAGGCGCTCCTCCGGGACCAGAACCCGAATGTCGTAGTACTCCGCGCCGTCGCGAAAACGGGTCGCCACCGCTCCGCTGATCAGCGAGCGCAGGGAACTGGCCACATCCGCAACCTGCACGCCAAGCTCGGCGGCCTTTACGCGATCCACTTTGACCTGGTATTCGGGTTTGGACAGATCCATGGAGACCAACACGTTTTGGAAGCGGCCCAAGTCTGAAATCATTCGCGATGTCCGGCTCGCCAGATCGGCCAGCGTCTCCATGTCCTGGCCGCGAACCTGCACAACAATGTCCGAGGCCTGCATGCCGTGGATGCCCTTGATGGGCATCTGTCGGACCATCGCCTTGCCGCCCGGCGGCTGGAGTTGACCCACGACCTTGCGCAAACGGGCAACGTATTGCTCCGTGCTGATAGTGCGCATCGCCTTGGGTATGAGCTGAATATCCACCTGTCCTTCATTGGCGACCTCGTAGGTGGTCAATCCTTTTACATATCCTCCCGCGAGCGTGAAGGCGCTTTGAATCAGTGGGTCGCCCTTGATCTGCTCTTCAATTCTGCGCAGCGCCCGGTCGGTTTCGCTTACAGATGCGCCTGTCGGCATTTTGACTTTGACAATGATCCGACCGTCGTCGATCAGGGGAAGAAATTCACCCCCGACCCGTCCCGACAGCGCAAAAGCCATGGCAACCACCAAAAGGAAAACCGGCGCTACGACCCAGCGCCAACCGATGATTCCTTCCAGCACCCTGCCGTAGATCTCCGTGAAGCGGGCAAACAAGTGTTCAAACCAGCCGGATGTCCGTTGCTGATGTTTTCCGCCGAACAGGGTGGCCGTGATCATCGGCGTTACCGAGACAGCCACGGCAAGGCTGATGACGACAATGCCCGCGATGACCAGAATCAATTCGCGAAAGAGCAAACTGGTCAAACCCGGAACGATAAGAAATGGTACGAACAGGGCCAGAAACGAAAGCGTTGCGGCCACGAGGGCCGGCCCCACTTCCGTGGTTGCATCCACCGCGTGTCCGGACGCGTCCTGGTTGGGATGCGCGCGCCGCAGCCGCGAAATATTCTCGACGACCACGATGGAATTATCCAACACCACACCGATGGCCACGACCAGCCCGCCCAAAGAAAAAATATTGAGCGAGAAGCCGGCGAGCTTCATCAGCCCGAAATTGAGCACCAGTGTCAGCGGCAGGGCGATAATCATGACAACGACCTGCCTGACGCTGCCCAGAAACAGGTAGACCACGACGATCAGCAAAGCCGCCGCAGCCACTGCGGCATTGCGCACGCCTGCGAGCGCCTGTTTGACGTAAACCGCCTGATCTTCGACGTAGTCCAGTTGAAGCCCTTCAGGCAGTTCCGCCTTTAACTCGCCCAGAAGTCGCCTTACCGCTTCGGCTGTGCGCACGGTGTTGGCCTCGGCTTCCTTCAAAACCGATATCTTGACGCTCTCGCGACCGTTGAAACGGGTCATCAGACGGGCTTCCTCGTGACCGTCGATCACCTCGGCGATATCCCGCAGGTAGGCTTTCCGGTGGCCTTCTCCGGCCACGACAATCGTGCGGATGTCCTCAAGCGTTGTAAACTCGCCCATGGTGCGGGCAATGACCTCCTTCGGCCCGACCGTGACGCGGCCACCGGTTTGTTCGACGTTTCCGGCGGCCACATGTTTAATGACCGTGTCCAGGGAGAGCTGGTGTTTTTCCATGGCGGCCGGATTGAGCAGGATGCGGATCTCGCGTTCAAGCCCGCCCACCACTTCGGCTCCGGCCACCCCGCGGACGGCCAAGATGCGATCCTGCAGCCAGTGGTCGGCCCAATCCCGCAGTTTGACCGCAGTCCAGCGGTCGGAACTGACCGTCAACTGCATCACTGGTAGCTGAGACGGATCGGCTTTGTACACATACGGTGCCTCGATGTCCTTGGGCAGGTGCTGTTGGGCGCGGGTCAGAGCAGCCAGGGCATCCTGAAACGCGATGTCGACATTCGCGCCATATTCAAAGTAGACATTCAGGTTGTACATTCCCTCGATGGATGAGGATTCGAGATAATCCAAGCGGTCTACCGTGGACATGAGACGTTCGAGCGGATCGGCGATGTTCGTGTCGATCTCTTCGGGTGTGGCTCCCTGCCATTTGATTTGAACTTTGACCAGCGGATAGGTGATGTTGGGCAGATAGTCCACCGGAAGCCGCCAAAGGCCATAGAGTCCAAGAACGACCAGCGCGACGACAATGGCGCTGGTGGCCAATCGGCGGTGGACGGCGTAGTGGGTGGTCTTCATGGCCGGCCGCCTTCCACCTTGCCCTGCGGACCGGCAGGCGCTGCGGCCCTGTTTTGCGGCTTTGCCTGCCCGGGTTTTTCTCCTCCCGCAAGGCTCACGGCAGCGCCGTCCTTGAGTTTCTCGTTGCCGGCCACGATGACTTTGTCGCCGGGCTGGACGCCGGAGACAATTTGAATGCGGTTGCCTTCCTCAATGCCGGTTTCCACGTGTCGCGCAAAAGCTTTGCCGTCCTCCATCACGAAAACCACTCTACCTTTCGGCGTTGATACCAGGGCTTCCGACGGCACGACCACCGCCTCATGCATGGTTTTCAGCAGCACCTTCAAGCGGGCGAACATACCCGGAAGAAGGTGAACGGGTTTGGCCGGGATGATTTCAATGGTGCGCGTGCGCAGACGGGTGTCCAGATAGGGGTAAACTCGCTCGATGCGACCCTGCATGATCTCGTCCGGGAATGCATCCAGCCTTAACTCGACATGCATGCCGGCCGCGATTTCAGCAGCGTGTTTTTCCGGGACCGCCGCGCGAATCACCAGACTGGCCGGATCGTACATTTCCAGCAATGCCGCCCGCGGCGCAACAAATTCACCTTCCTTGACCAGCACGCGCGAAACCACCCCGCTCCAGGGAGCGATGACCCCGTAGTCCAGGGCCGTTTCCTCTGCCTTCACCAGTTGGGCGCGAACCTTTTCGAAAGCAGCCCTGGCCTGATCGAGCTGTTCCCCGGGCAGGGCTTCGCTGGCAACCAGTTGACGCGTTCTGCCCAAGTTATCTTCTTCATTTTTGAGGTCCTCCCGAAGCGAGGCGATCAATGCGTCGATACCTTTTTTCCGTCCGATGGAGAGTAGCGCGTCACCGGCCTTGACGCGGTCGCCTTCGCGCACACGGATATTGAGAACCGGACCCTCGGCAGGCGAAGCCAACTGAGCGACGCGATAAGGTTCCACCGAGCCGGTCAATTCCAGAGCGCGCGAGACGGTTGCCTTTGACGCTGATGCCACGCGCACCCCGGGGGGTTTTTTCTGGTTGACGGGTGGACTGTTTTCGGATGTGTCTGAGAAAATGCCTCGGACGAGAAAAAGTCCGACCGCGGCCAGTACACCGATGATTATCGTTATCAAGATGATTCTTTTTTTCATTCTTCACCTGTGACCAATTTGAGCTGGGCCAGGGCCGTGTGGAAATCCGCCAGCACCCGGTAGTACGTGGTTTCTGATGCTAAAAGGGCGGCCTGGGCGTCGAGCACATCCACAATGGCTCCCTTGCCAAGATCGTATTTCTGCTGTTCGATACGCAGACTTTCGCTGGCCTGGGCAATGGATTTTCGGATGGCGGCCGCACGTTCGCTGGAAGATGCCACGTTAAGCAGGGCGGTTTCGACCTCCAGACGCACTTGAAAATCCAGAGCGCGCAGACGGTCCTGTGCAGCGGATAGATTGGCGCGTTGTTCACGAACGCGCGCGTCTATCTGACCGCCTTCGAAAATCGGCACCTCCAGCAAAAGTCCGGCGCGGCCCACATCTCCTTGTTCATCGCCCGTGCCGATGGCCGGTCCGACGGCCCAACGGCCGCCGTAAGCGCCTTGCAGAGAAACCGTCGGCCAATGAGCGGCCTTGGCCGCGTCCACGGCGAAGGCCTGGGCCTCGAGCGCGGCCCGCGCCGCCAGGTAATCACCGCGTTCTGTCCAGGCCGCCGCGAGGGCGGTCTCCAAATCGGGAACGGCAATCTTTTCCGGCTGATCCAATGCCCCCTGGGGAGTTAAGGATGCCGCGTGATCCCCCAAGCCCAAAAGGCTGGCCAGGGCGCGATGCTGGACGGCCATGAGATTCTTCTCCCGCACCAGTTGCTGCTGGATGTCGGCCAGTCGAACATCGGTGCGCATGCGGTCGACCCTGGCCGCTTTTTGCGCCTCGACCAGCGCATCGATGCGTTTCAGATGCTCCGTCAGGGTTTGCTGCGAAAAATCAAGCGACGCGATCACGTAGCGTTGCGCCAGAATGTTGTAAAAGAAGCTGGTCACATTGAAGACGAGCTCTTCGCGGCTGCGGGCGAGCCGGTGGCCGGCCGCTTGCTGGAGAAGTTCGGCGGCATTGACTTGGTTGACCAGGCGTCCGCCGGCGAAAAGCGGCATCGAAAGGACCAGATCGCCGGAAACGATATCCCGGCTGAAAAGGCCGGGCGCAGCGTCCCTGCTTGCGGCAATGAGCCTTTGGTCGTCCAGGTAATGGGTATAGCCGCCTACCGCGCCAAGCCTGGGAAGTCGCGCTCCGAAGGCTTGTTCTTGTCTGGCCTGTGCGACCGCGGCGTCCCATCCTCGTGCGGCCACTTCCGGATTATTGGCCATGGCTATCTCAATCGCCTGCAGCAAGGTCAACGCTCCTTGCGGCATTGTGGCGGGCGATGTCAGGGGCGGGCGCGCCGAGACGGCGCGTCCTCTCCCATCGAGCGGCTTGTAAGGATCGGTTGGGCGCATGGATGCGCATCCCGCGAGCAATACCATCATCAGAGCGAGTGATATTTTCATCTTCATTCCGTCTTTTTCGTGTGCATCGACTCATTGCCCGAATATTATTCACCCAGAACCGGTCCCAAACCATGCCCCGAGCCCATACCCTCTGCATGACGGCATTGGTCACACAGAGTCTGAATCAGTTTTACTGCCTGGCTTGGAGACAATATCTCCTTTTCCTTGAGCAGGTGATCCACCACCAGATTCTGCATGCGGCGCTGTCCGGCCAGAATTTCTTCCTGTTTTGCCCGGATGGCCTTTTTATCCGCGGGCGTCGCCGCCAATAACTCCAGGAGTTGGCTTCGAAGGGTCATGATTTCCTGCTGCTGGATTTTGGCCGTTTGACGAAACTTACGAAGTACGGGCTCGATTTTCTCCCATTGCTCGGCGCTGACGCCCAACTCCTTGTGAAGGGACGACGGCACGGCTGTGCGATCGGATGGTCCGTCAACGCCAGCCGGGGGTGACATCCAGCCGGGAAAGGCCTGGATCAACCACACCACGATGAACGCCAGATTGAGACTGATCGACAGCACTAGAAGCGGTCCACGAAATCTATTCCCCATGCTCCCTCTCATTTTGCACCCTCCAACAAGGCCAGCGTAACCGCCTCGATCGAGCCATTGGGCGTTCCGCTGAAGGCGTCAAGCGCATATACTTCTTGATCTGCGCGAACGGATCGGCCTTCATCCCGCCCGACACGCCAACCCAGAAACGATCCGGTGACAATGCCGATGAGCAGGGCGGCAACCGTTGCGCTCTTCAATGCCCAGTCCCAAAGCAGTTCATTGCGCGGTCGATGGGGTTTTAATCGGATGGCGGTGGTTTGATGACGCGCCCGGGCTGCGCTTAAAATCCGGGTGGTCAGATCGGGCGGCTCCGCGGGGATATTGAAGGAGTGCAAGATCGACTCCAATCCGCGCATCTCCTCCAAGGCCGTACGGCAAGGCGCGCACTTGGCCACATGCGCCGCAACGGCCTTGCGCTGTCTTTCGTTCAATTCGCCATCCAGATAGGGACCCAAACGGCTGCGGTAGCGGACACACGACCACATTTCATTCACCTCTTGTTGAGATTAACGAACGACAAGCCCCAAACCCCCGCACAACTCTAAAAAAAGTTGTCGCGATCGCCCAGAGCCGCCCGCAAGTGCTGCCGGCCCCGCGCCAACAGGCGTTCCACGGCCTTGGGGGTTGTCTCGAGGGCCGAGGCGATATCTTCGTAACTCAGTTCTTCAAAGTACCGCAGGATGATGGCCATGCGCTGATTGGGAGGCAGGGCGTCCAGCGCGGCGCACACCGCGACGGCTGATTCGCGTCGCATCATCTCGTCCGCCGCACCAAGGCAGGAATCGGGAGCGTCGGGAATTGTTTCAAGATACAGGGGTTGTTTCTTTTTGGCCCGATCCAGGCACAGGCGGGTGATAATTCGGCGGAAATAGGTTGCAAACGTGGCGCTGGGCCGATAGCGCCCGGCCGCTTCCAGGAGCCGGATAAAGGCATCCTGGACCACGTCGGCGGCATCCTCGCGATGGCCGAGAAATCGATAGGCGACCCTCCAGGTCCAGGCTTGATGGCGGTTTACCAGTTCAGCAAAAGCTTCCAGGTCGCCTTTACCGGCAACTTGCAGCAGCGATTCGTCGGTGGCCGCGGAATCAGGCAATCCATCGTCTCCTGATATTGCCGAGACTCACCGCAAACAAGCCGATGCAGAAAGCGCATAAGAGCACCAGGTCGAGAAAAAAGGGCATGCTGTGCCCACCGTGAACGGCTCCGTGCAGCAAGTCGGCCCCATAGGTTACGGGAAGCACGTAGGAGACAGGCTTTAGAAAAACCGGAAGTTTTTCGATGGGGAAAAACAGACCGCACAGAAAAATCATGGGGAAACGAAAAAAGTTGGAAAAAGTCTGGGCCTCGAACACCTCGCTCACCGCCACGGCTATGAACAGTCCCAAAAAGGTCGAAGTCACGGCAATCAGAATAACAGCGGGAATGAACACTCCCCAAGCCACCTGAGAGAGGTCCACCAGAAACGCCGCCATGATGACGGGAACAAACGCGTTGGCCACCCCGAAAATAATGGCCCCGCTGGTTTTGGCCAGCATGAGCAGTCCTAAAGGCATGGGTGCGAGCAACAGACGTTCGAACGAGCGGTTTTTCTTTTCAAAGGTTACGGTCACCGCAAGCAGGGATGTTGTACCGAAAAGAACGGACAGCGCCACCACGCCCGGAAGCAGTGTGGGAATGCTGCCCGTACCGCTTCCCGACTTGATGAAAAACATACCGGTCCAGGCCAGCGGAAAAATGAGGCCCCAGCTGACATTCGGCGGCTTCAGGTAATAGGTGCGCATGTCCTTGACCAGAATGTTCCAAAAAGCGATCCAGCGTTTCATTGGCCGCCCCCCATCTTTTCTTTCTCCTTGCGCATGGCATCCGCTCCAATGCCGGTGATTTTAACGAACACCTCCTCGAGGCTGGGTCTGATCTTGCGGGCTTCGGACACCTCGGCCCCCCAATCCTCCAACGTGCGGACAAGCGGGCCCACGGGGATGGGCTTGCCGGCTTCCACCCGTACCAGATCTTTTCCGGGAATAGAGAATTCCAATCCAGGAAAGGCTTGCTCAAGCCTGGCCTGCAATCCATTTTGCCCATTTACGCAGGCAATCTGCACAATATGCTTTTCCTGGATCGGCTGCAGCAGGTTCGCCACCGTGTCGACCCGCACAATGCGCCCGGAAAGGATAAAGGCGATGCGATCACATAACCGCTCCGCCTCTTCGATATAATGGGTGGTCAGAAAAATGGTGGTCCCATCGCGATGCAGATCATCGATGAGCTGGCGCAGTTGTCGTGCGCTCACCACATCGATACCGGTGGTGGGTTCGTCCAGAAAAAGAATTTGGGGTTTGTGGATGATTCCTGCGGCAATGGTGAGCTTGCGCTTCATACCTTTGGAATAGCCGCCGAACTTCCGGCCGGCCGCCTTGGTAAGATCGAACATCTCCAACAGTTCTCGTGCGCGCGCCTGGCGTTCAGTCTTGCCCATGCCATAAAGCGCGGCGCAAAAGCACAGGTTGTCAAACCCGCTGAGCTCCGGGTAGAGGTTGCTTTCATCCGGGACCACGCCGATCAGATGCTGGGCGCCGCGTGGCGTTTTCGTGCAGTCGATGCCGCCGATATGGATCCTCCCCGCGTCCGGTCGCGCCAGGCCGGTGAGCATGTTGATGGTCGTGGTCTTGCCCGCGCCGTTCGGGCCGAGAAATCCAAACAGCTCTCCTTGAGAGACGTTGAACGAAATCCCGGAGACCGCCGCGACCTTTTCAAAGCGTTTGGAGATATTTTCAACAACCATGGCTGCGGTCATTTGATGACTTCTCTTCGAAAAAGCAGTTTGGCTTTTGGACGCACAGGCATAATCTGTCCACGTTCAGTCATTTTCAGAGGTGCATTTTCCTTTTGTACAAGCATGCTCGAAAGATTCCCCATGGCATTGCCCGATCTGTTCCGATGTACAGTTTTCGGGCTTGTCCATCAGCTTATCGGGTTGCTGGCAACAATTTTGACACATATCGACTTCCACGGGTTTGGACTTGCTTTCAAAATTTTCATTTATACGCCAACACATCGTTTTATGGCTTTTCTCCTCCAGAGCCAGATTGTTGAGTTCCAAAGCGATCCGCCAAAGGGCTTGCCGGTCCACGACGTAGTGGGTCCAGTAACCGCGTTTTTCTCCTTTGACCAGGCCTGCCTTCCGCAGGATCTGCAGATGCTGCGACAAGGCGGGCTTCGATATGTCGAGCTGCTTTGCCAGAGCCCCGACACACAGATCGTTGGCAATGAGCATGTGCAAAATTTTCAAGCGCTTTTCGTCGGCCATTGCCTTTAATGAGGTTAATAAGGTCATGTTGACTCCAATTAAAGATTTGCTTAATTGGATTAACTTTTGATTTAATGGATAGTCAACAAAATAATCCTATGCAGAAATTTCCAGGAACCCAGGCCGGTCGTTTTTGTAAAACTTCGGACAGCGATGGTTGCCAGCCGTAATCTGCACTTTCATAAAATCTTGCGGATTAAGAAAACGATTAGAATCGACAAAAGTGTCGTCCAAATGCCTTTAATCAAACATATTTGTCACTTCCTGTGGACCGCGCCCGGTGGCCCGCGAATATAATTGTAGCAATTCCTTATAGTTGGGGCGAGGACAGGTCGGCACGGCCGATGCACTATATTGGCGGATTGGATCTATCCATCCCTATTTCAGGAGGTGTCGGTGAAATCGAAACTTTTGAGCACAGCTGTTTTTTCGTTTGGAACCTGGATTTTTGGAGCCGGTTCGGTTTTTGCTGCCGACCAGCTGCCGGTGGACACCGGCACTACGGCCTGGATGCTCACTTCCACGGCCCTGGTGCTGCTCATGGTGCCGGGGTTGGCCATGTTCTATGGCGGTTTGGTGCGTACCAAAAATGTATTGGGCACCATGATGCACAGTTTTGTGGCCATATCGATCATCGGGGTGCTTTGGGCGGTCTGCGGCTATGCGCTGACTTTCGGTGAGAACATTCTGGGTGGATGGGTCGGATGGAACAGTGACTACTTTTTGCTACGTGGCATCGATGAGAGCATCGTCAACGGCGTGCCCGAGTATGTGCTGGCCATGTTTCAGGGCAAGTTCGCCATCATAACGCCGGCCCTGATCAGCGGCGCCCTTGCCGAACGGGTTTACTTCAAGGGCTATACCCTTTTCATCGTCCTGTGGTTTCTGTTGGTCTACTGCCCTCTGTGCCACTGGGTCTGGGCCAGTGATGGATGGCTCTTTAACAGTGGCGCGGCCGGCGTAATTGATTTAGCTGGCGGTCTGGTGATCCATGTCTCGGCGGGGTTCAGCGCCCTTGTGGTGGCCCTATATCTGAAACCCCGAGTGGGCTATCCCCGAACCACCATCAACCCCAACAATCTGGTCATGACCCTGATGGGTGCGGGCATTCTGTGGGTCGGCTGGTTCGGGTTCAACGCCGGCTCCACCGTGCAAAGCGGACTGGACACGGCGCGTGCTCTGACCATGACCCAGATTTCGGCGGCCAGCGGTGCTTTGACCTGGATGCTGATCGAATCCATAGCTTTCCGCAAAGTGACCTCCCTGGGTTTTGTCTCCGGCATTTTATCCGGCCTGGTGGTCATCACCCCCGCGGCCGGTGTCGTGCAACCCGTGGGCGCCTTGGCTCTGGGAGCGGTTGCGGCCATCGCCTGTTACTATGCCCTGCAGATTAAGATGAAGCTGGGTTACGACGACAGCCTGGATTGCTTTGGCATTCACGGCGTGGGCAGCGGGCTGGGGGTTCTACTGCTCAGCTTCTTTGTGCGGGACAGCTGGATGCAGGCTGCCGACGCAAAAATGGCCGGTTGGAACGCCTGGCAGCAGTTGTTCGTGCAGCTCAAAGGCATCGGCGCCACTATCCTCCTGGCCTCCGTCGGTACGTGGCTGATCTGCATCGTGGTGGACAAGTGTTTAGGTTTTCGCATCGACGAAGAGAATGAGCTGCAGGGCCTAGATCAATCCCTGCATGGTGAAAGCGGATATGGCCTGATCTTCCCGGATTCACGGATGTAGCCACAGCGGTCGGGTAGATCGCCGGCGCCGTCTTCCGGCTCGGGCACTCTCCCACCGATCGCCTTGTCTTTGGTCTCCTTACGATCAGTTGGCCAACTGCCACTCCTCGCCCCATTCCTCCACAGCCGTGGAGGCCTTGCCCAGGACGTCCAGTTTGACGGCCTGCACCTTGCGGTACACAAAGGTATATTCTCTCTTGCGGCCGTCCACGCTCAAGAGGTCGCTTTGGATAGAGATGCCGAACAATTTTTCGTTTTCCTGAAGATAAGGGAAAATCAACTCCCAGTCGGCAAGGCTCAAGCGGACAAATTCACCGCCGTTGAGTTGTTCTTCGGTGACGAGATGGTATGGGTCCCTCAGATAAATGGCACCGCCCGAGGCCAGTGAAAAAAGATTCGACCCGGGATAAGGGTTTGGCAACGGCACCACCTTTCCCTCCGCATCGAATTCAATGCCGTTGAGAATAACGAATCCGCCGCCTTTCAGCGGATCGCCGGCCATGAAAGATTCGGCCAGGTAGTCCAGGCAGGTGCCGTTGATGACCACGCGCGGTTTTCCGACGGCATTGATCAAGGGGCGCCCGGCGGCGTTACCCAGCACATACACCTCTCCACCTTTCGCCCCGTACATGAAGGTCTGCCCCACGTCCCCATGGATCACCAGCTTTCCGCGCTTGATGATCTGGGCCAGCTGGTCCTGGGCATTACCGTGAACATGGATCTCGAGCCCGTCGATGCCTGATGCCAGGTAATCGCCCGAGCTGCCGTAAACATCGATCCGCACGCCATCGGTTCCTTTGGACAAACCGCAGCCTGTAAACCGCTGCCCTTTGTACCCGTAGCAAATGAATCGCTTCCATCCCATGGCGCAGGCGTCGCAGAGCAGGCGCGCATCGCAATCGTCGCCTTCCGGAGGAAACTTCTCGGCATCCAAAACACAAACACATTCCCCGTCCACAGGCGGTCTCAGGGTGTTGCGGGTTTCCCAATCGATGCGGCGGTACACACTGGGATGGTTTGCGTTCATGGCGGGGGAGGCTGCAAAAAGAGCGTCCAGGCTCCTGCCCAGAAGGTGCAGCACCGAACTGCGCTTTTTTTCTCCGGTTGCGATCCGCCGGTCATAGAGAAATGTCAGCAGATCGATGGTCTTGGTCTTGGCGTCGTCTTGGTTGCGCGACCGCACGAGGAGCTCTTCGCAGAGCTGCACCAGGGCGGCATACGGCCAAGCCGGGAGCAGGTCCCGGCATGCGTTTTTCAATGGCTCCATATCCGGCGCAGCCAGCCCCTTGTTCAGCAAGGCGTTGATTTCGGCGGCCTTGTCCGGCTCCTTTGAAAGCTGCGCCGGCCGGAAGTGCTTCTGGCCCCTGGGGGTGGTGACCACCTCGCCGAACTTGTTGGTGCAGACCAGTTTTTTGGATCCGTCACCCTCGTTACTGTCCCTGACCGTAAACATAAAAGCGCCGCCGTCGGTGGCGCTGCCGCCGCGCGCGTTCCAGTATTTGTCGGCCACCGGACAGAAGCGGTCGTCTTCGGATGAAAGGCTCTGCAAGGTTGCGTCGATGGCCTGTTTTTCGGAACAGATCACCCCAATTTGCACCTCGCCATCCTGAAGGGCGAACACTTGGGGCCGCAGCATGGCCGTGTCGGTTATTCCGATGAGCTGGAAGAATTTCTCATAGGGATTGTTGCGGGCGATAATGAAAAACCAGGGACCATCCGGGGAGGCGTGGATGTGGGCCGCCTGAATGGTGCGGTAAATGCTCTGTTTGGCGGGCGGCAACTGGTCGAAGTCATGCTCGGTGGTGGGGGCCATGGCCTCGATAATGTATTCCAGGGGATATCCGAACGTGCGCTGCAGCAAATCCAGCAACAGCACGGAGACTTCGGTGTCGGTCAAGAACTGCGGATGAATGTTGTGTTGCTGCAGATATTCGCTCACGGCATGGTAGTTGGCGAAATCACCGTTATGGACCAGCGCTTCGTCCATGCCGATGAATGGGTGCGCGCCGCCCGGATGCCAGACCCGCCCCTTGGTGGGGTAGCGTTGGTGGGCGATCCAGCCGTGAGCCTTGAAATCGTCCAGAAGATAATAATCGACCACTTTTTCCGCATAGCCCACGATCTTCAAAATCATCATATTGCGCCCATGGGAGAGCACAAATGCCTGCTTTTCCCCCAAGGCGGCGTAAAAGCGCTGATTGATGCGGATCGAGTTCTGGAAAATGAATTCGTCTTCGGCCCTGGCCGCCGGCAGATCTTCAAATCCGTTCTCGGTGACGAAGCGTTCCAGCACATCTTTTTTGACCCGCACGAAATAGCGCCACACATCGGGCGGCTTGACATCCAATCCCTCAACGGCGCGGTAATCGTCTACCGTGGGAATCCGTTCGGCCCGGTGGACTTCCAGAAACGGCGCTATATGACTTTCTTCCAACTGCTGCCGGGCGGCAGGCTCGAGCAGCGCGATCTGCAGCATGTAGTGAGAATCCAGAACGTCCTGGCTGACCCCCAGGCTTTGCGCCGACAAACCCACGGCGGCTATCCCGCCGCCCTTGCCGTTGCCACGGTTGTGCATCTGAATGGAGGGTTCGTAAATGTGGCGGCCCCTTACCGGTATGGAGGAGATAAACCCGGTGACGCCGCACCCGCCTTCTTCAGCGGTTTTTTTGATCGTAACCCCGCCGTGGGGCAGTTTGGCCCTTGACCGGCGGTAATCTTCGACGAGGGAAGCGTGACGGGACTGCATAAATGCTCCTTAAATGACCATCTGCCTGCGCGGCGCCGGCACGTAAAGGGCCCGCTCTTGTTCTTCCAGATAATCCAGATGCACCAGAAGATCGGAACGCCCCACGAGTTCGTGAATGCTGCTCAAGCCATACTGCCGCAGCAGCTCGCACCACTGCTTGCGAAAGGCCATGTACATATTGACGATGCGTTGCTCGGCATACGCTTCGCTAATCATGCGGCCGAGTTCGTGATCCGTGGTGGCGATGCCCCGCGCGCAGCCGCGCCCGCTCTCGCAATTGCCGCAGCGGACGCATTCCAGGGCCACCAGCTCGGCGGTGCCGATGACCACGCCGTCAGCCCCCAGGGCGATGGCCTTGGCCACATCCATGGCATTGCGGATGCCGCCGCTGGCGATCAGGCAGACTTTTTCGCGGATGCCCTCATCCTTGAGAAAGTGGTGGACTTTGGGGATCGCGTATTCGATGGGCATGGCGATATTCTTTTTGGCGATATCGGGCGCCGCGCCGGTTCCACCGTAGCTGCCGTCGATATGGACGATGTGCGCGCCGGCATAATAACTTCCGACAGCCACCATATCCACATCCGTGGGGGTGGAAACTTTTACGGATATCAGCGCGCGCGGGTTGACTTCCTTGGCCCAATCGACATGCTTCTTGTGATCTTCCACGGAATAGACGCTGTGGAAAGGAAACGGTGAAAATAGCGAGTTTCCGACCACGGTTTCACGCATGGCGGCCACTTCGGGGGTGACTTTGTCGCCCAATAAATGCCCACCCAACCCGGGCTTGGCACCCTGGGCATATTTGAACTCGATCACGGGCGCCAGCTGCATGGTCTCTTCACGCACGCCGAAAAGACCTGTGGCCACCTGGGTGATGACAAAGTTGGCATAGGGTTCGAATTCTTTAGGGTAGCCACCCTCTCCGGTGCAGGTCAGGGTGTTCAGTCGCTGCGCCGCACGGGCCCGGCCGGTAAGGGCCGTCAACGCCATGGAGCCGTAGGACATGCCCCCGCTATAACACGGCAGGGACAAGCGCCGTCTGGGGCGGCCGTCGTTGCGCTTGTTCAGATCGAGACTGAAATCCAGATCCTCGTCGTCGATCCGGCGATAGACGGTGCGGTCGGGCGTTCTGAAACGGATCTTGTCGAATCCGCCGCCTGAAAAACCCAGGCTGTATTCCAGGCTGACCTGCGGGAGGTTGCCGGTCTCGGCCATTTCCCAGTGGGCGATCAGCATTTCGGCAGGCCAGCGGTAATCCCCCAGGGTTTCCAGAACCGGATTCAACCGCAGGGTCAGGGCCTTGTGCGGGCAGCGTTCAATGCAGTAAAAATCGTTTTGCCGGCATTCAAACCCGATGCATTTATGCTCCACCGGCCGCATGGATCTGGAGAATTTCTCATAGCGGGGGTGAACGCCGTATGGACAAAGTGCCGCGCACAATCCGCAGGAAACGCAGGCTGAACTTCTCTTAAGAGTGTATTTGCCGATCGTGTTGCGAAAGCGTGATCGGGTTTCACGGGTTTGCGGCAATGGCTGTTTGTTGGTGTCCTGTGTCATGAATTATCCCAGTCCCGGCACTTTGCGCTCCCCGAACAGGGGGCCGAAATGATCTTTTTCCAGGTTTTCGAACCACATGGAACGACCCACCTCTCCGCGCAGCCGGCGGGCTTCGCGAATGCCCATGGCGCCCATCAGCTCGATCAACTGGCTTTGCCATGCGGCGACCAGGTTGATGATGCGGTTACAGGCCCACGAAGCATCCAGCGGCTCGTCCAGTTTGACCGGACAGGAGATGCCCTTGCGGCACATGCCGCACAGCCGGCATTCCAACGCAATTAAAAGGGCATGATCGGCGGTCACGGCATCGGCACCGCAAATAATGGCCTTGGCCATGTGTTCGGCCATGGCGATGCCGCCCGAGAAGAGCAGGTTGATTTTCTGGCGCTGTCCAACGGATACCAGCTTGAGGTGGATGGCGCGGATCATCTCCTTTAAAAACCTCGGTTCGGCGGTATTCACTTCGTTGCCGTGGTCATCGGCGTAGAAATGGAGCGTATCCGCACCGCTGAGGGCCAGCTCCGCGCTGCGCGCAGGTGCTTTCTGATCGAGCGGCATGCCGATCACGATGATTTTATCCGGGTATGCGGCTCTGATTTCGGACAGAACCCTTTCAATCCCGGGTGCATCGGCCAGTTCCACCACGCGGCTGCTGCGTATCATGGGATCGTTTTGCGCAGCCTGATCCCGCGACAAACATGGAATCAGGTTCGCGGCATACGGCGAAAGCTGCGGCGTGAGATCCTGCGGGTGAATGAACATCAGCGTGCCCAGCTGCTTTGCGGCCATCGCCATGGGCAGCAGTACATGTTCATTGATCAGGAGCTGCGGCGACAGCCTGAACAGCAGCGGCAGCGGGATTTCCAGAAGCGCGGGCACTTGCGTGGCCAGCGTCATATCCGCATTGAATTCAAGCTGCGTCACCCGCCGGGAGAGTTCTACACAGGTATTAATATACTCCCGGCCGTGAATGCCGTCGCGGGTCGGCCGAACGATCTCGGACATGTCGGTCCACATGGAATCGAAACCGGGGCCGACGAAGGGACCGCGATACCCGGCACCGGAAACCGGGATCTTGCCCATATGGGCCTGGTACCACAAGCGGTGCAAGTTCTCCGCCCGCCAGTATTCATCTCCCAGGGTGCGGTAATCAGGATTGATCGTGCGCGAAAAAATGCCTTTGGTGCACTCCTGAATGCAGCGGAAACAACTCATGCAGGTATACAGGTACTCGGGCTCCTGCATGGCGCTTGTGTGCAACACATTTTCCTTGAAGATATTGTAAACGCACCGCTTCTTCACGCACTGTCTGCAGGAGCCGGCGCAGTTCTCGTGAAACTCGACGGTTGCGTACTTGCCGACGGGATGAAACCGCGGCGGGGCGGTCTTGGTATGGATATGGTACTTTTGGGGCATGCTTTTCTCCGTATTCACGCATCTGCCGGTATAATGCAACACAGCTATGCTGCTGCCGGTCGCGGCAGAAGCCCGGATTCCGAGACTATTCGACCGACGACCTCTTCCCACTCGATGGCCATCAGGTGAATGCCGTGGACCCCCTGGAGATTGCGCAGCTCGGCAATGGTTTCCAGGCAGATTTGAATGCCTTCCTCAGAGGCTTTGTCTTTGGGAACTCCCCCCATGCGCTTGATCAAGCTCTCAGGAACGTCCATGCCCGCCACGCGTTTGGCCATGTATTTGGCCATGCCTTCGGATTTCAACGGCGTAACACCGGCCAGGATGTGCACCTTTTCGGTCAACCCCTCCTCCCGGGCCATTTTCATCCAGGCCTTGAAGCGCTCCATGTTGTAGACGCACTGGGTCTGGATGAAATCGGCGCCGGCCTCGATTTTCTTGGCCAGACGGATCACCCGGTATTCAAAAGGATCGGCAAAGGGATTGGCCGCTGCCCCGATAAACATCCGCGGCGCTTCCTTGAGCGCGAAACCGCTCATGTCCTGTCCCTGTTCGCGCATGGTCCAAACGGTCCGCACCAGGTTTATCGAGTCGATATCGAACACGTTCAGGGCATCCGGCTGGCTGCCAAAGCGCTGATGATCCCCCGAAAGGCAGAGAATATTGCGGATGCCCAGGGAATATGCACCCAGAATATCCGATTGAAGCGCGATCCGGTTGCGGTCCCGGGTGACCATCTGCATGACCGGCTCGATGCCCATGGCCGTGAGGTGTGCGCAGGCGGCGATGCTGGACATTCGGACAATGGCGGTCTGATTGTCGGTGACGTTCACGGCATCGACAAACCCCTTCAAAAGTTCCGCCTTCTTGCGGATGATCCCGGAATCGGCGCCGCGCGGCGGACCACATTCCGCGGTGACGGCAAACCCGCCATCGGACAATACCCGCTCTAATTTTCCGGCGCATTCGGTTCTCATAGCATGTGGTCCTCTCTGATCAGCTTACGGGGCCCTGAAGCCAAGCTGGCCGCCCAGTTTTTCGGCGGATGATAAACACGCAGATGATCCATCTGGTCCAATATCTTGAGTCGTTCGATGATCAGATGCCAGGCGCAATCGGTTTCGGAATTCACTTCGCAGCGGCCCCCTTGCGAGCCGCCGCAGGGCCCGTTGAGCAGTTTTTTGGCACACCGCGTGAACGGGCAGATGCCGCCGAAGACGGCCAGTTTGCAATCACCGCAGCCCGAACACTCTTCGGTAAAAAGGCCCGGTTTTTCCAAAACCCCTATAAAGGTCGTATTGATCCCCGGCAGCACCGGTGTGGCCGCAAACCGCCTTGCCAGCGCCTGCACGCCGGCCCCGCAGGCCAAGGACAAAATTGCCTCATTGCGGGCGACTGCGGCCGCACTTTCCTGGATAAATTCATCTTCGCACTGCCGTTCTATGGTCTGCTCCTCGATTGCGATTTCCCGCCCTGCGGCCCCGAAGGTCAGGCGCAGCGCCGAACCCAGAACGGCCACCTCGTCATCGCCGCCCGCAAAACAGGTTTTGACGCATGTACCGCATCCCAAGATCAACACTTTCTTGTAGGGCGAAAGTATCTGCTTTATTTCCGAGATTGGTTTTTGTTCTCCGACGATCATCCCATCGACTCCGTTCGATATCGTTCTATGTCTCTTGTTTCATTCGGGTGTCTTCCCAATCCGGGCATTGAGCCGGAAACTGGAAGCCAAGGATCTTCATTTTTAATGGCCGCCTTTAATAACCTGCAGTTTTCCCAGCGGCAGCGGCCGGGGGCGTGCCGCCGGGTTGGCGCCCAAAGCGACCACTATCGATTTTACTTCCCGGATGGCTTGTTCGACGGCCTGAGCTTCTCCGGCGACGATATTGAAAAGCGAAAGGCGCCTGCCGTCGAAGCCGATTTCGTCCAGCAGCGCCTGAACCCGCTTTACCCGCTTTGCGGCCCGCAGGTTGCCTTCGACGTAGCGGCAGGTCCCCTCAGCGCATACCAGGACCAGCACCGCATCGGCACCGGCTTCAAAGGCGCGCAGTAAAAAGATATCCTTGACCATGCTCGAACACGGCATTTTGACGAAATTCAACTCGACCTTCTCTGCAGGAATCGCCGGCAATGCAGCGCCATTGCCGAATACATTGATGCAGTGGAATATCGTCAGCTTTGTTTTGCACATCCGTTCTAAGTTCATTTATGCTAACTTTTCCAAAAAAAGAATTAGCAATACTAAAGTAGAAAAAGGGCGTCTCTGCTGCTGTAGAGCAGAGACGCCTTTGTCTTCACGGGACCCGTATTTTTCGAACGCCGTTGTTCGAGAAGATCTATTCGTACCGTCACTCCGGGGTTGCACATCCTGTTCCAAATTCACTGATGCTAACTTTTCCCCATACTAATTAGCAGCACTGAAGAAGAAAAAAAGGCGTCTCTGCTACCATAAAGCAGAGACGCCTTTGTCTGCACGGGACCCCGTGTTTTGCGAACGCCATTGTTCGAAAAGATTTATTTTCATAAACTACTACGGCAACCATAATCCTGTTGTCAAGAGATTTTAATGGCCAGGCCGCCGTTTAATAATTGTAAGGTATGCCCTTCCGAATTCTTGTGCGGCAGCGAACCATGAAAGGCTTCCATTACGGAATTCCTTATAAGGCAATGCATTCAGAAAGAAGATCTATCTCCCGCCAATTTCACTCGAATGTATACGCTGAAGTACTTGGCCGGCTCGCTTTTTTGCAGTTGCCGTAGCGGTCAGTTCACTTTTTCCGCCTTAAAGGATCTTCAACCACAGCAGGCGCGCCGTGTCTTTGCGGGAGTTCTTCCATTGAGTGGGGTTTTCGCGGGTCAGAAGGATCACGTCGCCCGCCCGGACCGTCTGCACGGAATTGTTGATGGTGACCTCAAGCTGGCCTTCCACAAGATAGCCGAACTCCTGTCCTTTATGAGGAAAAAAATGCGCCGGCAGCTTCGTGCCGCCCGGTATTTCCAGGATGTACGGATCGACGCCGGCCGCAAAATCAACCGGCAGCAACTGCCATCCCTCGATGCCGCTTTTGGGCAGATGGGGGAAATGCACGCTTTTGCCCGGTCCGGAGAAAACCACAGGCTTCTGATCGACACCGTTCCTCTTAAAGAAAAAGGCCGTTTCCACCGCAAGGACCTGGGCCATTTTGACCAGCGCGGGCAGGGAAGGATAAATCAGGTTGCTTTCGATCTGGGAGATGGTGCTGGGCGTAACGCCCACCAGGCCGGCCAACTCCTTCTGTGACAATCCCTTGCGCAGACGCACCGATTTGAGTCGCCCGCCCAGGTCAATTTTTTCAGTCATGGGTCGATCGGCGTCGAACCCCACGCTCATTCCGTCGGCCCAGAAGAATTCGGGCTTGTCCAGGTTGTCCAGGCGCCGGTTGTGCGCCTTGAGGATACTCAGCATGCTTTTGCCGCGCCGAATGCTCAGTTCGATAGCCACCTGGGCGATCTGGTTGATTTGGGCTTTCAGCCGATGCGTATGGGCCCCTTTTTCGATGATCCAGTATGCGATGGTATCCAGCTCATACAGCCGCGGACAGGAGCGCGAATAAAACTTGAGGAGATTCTCCTCCCCTTCCCACAACTCCTGCATTCCGGTGAGGCTTTCGAAAACGAAGCGCACGTCTCCCTTGAGCTGCTGATGGATGCCGTAGATGGTTTCGGACACCTGGTCGGGTTTGGCCGGCTCGTTGACTTTGACGACCCGGCAAGGCCATTGGGACCCGTCCGTTTCGTAGAACCTGGAAAAGACGTCCGAACTGTCGCCCTTGCCGTGCGTAAAACAGTCCACGATGGTCAGGTTCTCATTTTTCGCCAAGGGTCCCAGTTCCTCCAGGAGGCTTTTGGGCGAACGGTCGAAGGTGATATAGATCAGCGGTTTGTTTTGATTCTGCGATTCTTGAATGAAATTGAGCGCGAAAGGGAAGGCCAGACTCCCCGCCTCGTCGTACCAGATGACGTTGTCTCCGATGAACAGGCCGTCCAGGCGCTGGTCCAACGCCCTCAATCCCGTCGAAACCCTCTTCTTCTCGGTAAACATGACTGACTCCTGTGAACGCTCGTTTGGGTCAATGTTCAAAAGCTAACAGGTTATTGGTTATAGTGCACTCCAAAAATGCTGCACAGGTGGTGATTACATATCATCAATAGCTTAACCTGCCCTGCAGGGCATAGGTGTACACCATATTCAACAAAGGCCCGCCGGCTTTCGCCGGCGGGCCTTTAAGTGCCTCGGTTCTTTATTCCGCATCGGCTCGCGCTCACGGGAAAAGCAAGTTGCTTTCTTTTTGTTCGCGCTGAGGTGCTGCCAGGCGGAGATCCCCTTCCGTTTGGCCCTCCTGCATCCTTTTGCACAAACGCCCCAACAGGGCGATGGCTTTTTCAACCCGGTCGTTCCATGTTCCGGCGCTCAGGCGCAGGTGATGGTTGTACCGATTCTGGATGGAAAAAAGGGTGCCGGGGGCGAACAGGATTCCGGATTGGACCGCCTTGCGGTAGAGAAGATCGGTGTTGAAAGCATCCGGCAGCTCGATCCAGATAAAAAGGCCGCCGTCCGGACGGGTAACCTTTGTTCCGCTGGGAAAATATTTCAATACCGCTGCGCGCAACGCCTCGACCTGGATATGGATTTGCCGGCGCACGCGGCGCAAATGCTGTTTGTAACCACCCTCCTTTAAAAAACGCGTCACAGCGATCTGGTTGATGGCTGCGTTGGCAATGTTGATCAGCGTTTTAAGCCGGTTGACCTGCGCGATATATTTTCCCGGCAGCATCCAGCCTACCCGCAGGCCCGGGGCGATGGTTTTGGAAAACGATGAGCACAGGATCACCTCGCCTTGGCTGTCATAGACCTTGCACGGCTCGGGCCTTGGTCCGAAGCAAAGATCGCCGTAAATATCATCTTCGATCAAGGGGATGCGGTACCGCGCCAGAAGCTGGACCAGCTTCTTTTTCTTCCACGAGGGCATGGCAAAACCCATGGGGTTGTTGAAGTTGGGGATGGAGAACATGGCTTTGACCGGGTGATTTTCCAGAACAAAGCGCAGCGTTTCCATAGAGATGCCTTCGTCATCGGCCGTCGGGATTTCGATGATTTTCAACTTCAGCTGTTGCAGCAGATTGATCAGGCTGAAATAGATGGGGCTTTCCAGGACGACCGTGTCGCCGGGCTCGCAAACAGTCATCAGGGATAGAAAAAGGGCTTCCTGACAGCCGTTGGTGATGACCACATCATCGGGCGAAATATCCAAACCGCATGAAAGGCTTTGTTGGGCGATCTGTTCGCGCAGCGCGCGGCTACCCGGCGCCACGAGATAGGTGAAGGCCTCATCCGCGTGGTTGCGGGCGGCTTCCTGGAAATAGCGACCGAGTGTCTCGGCCGGCCAGAAGGCCGGATCCATGTGCGCTACCGCCAGCCGGATTTCCGGTGTAGACCGGCCGGCATCCTGAAAGGCGCCGAAGATCTGGCACAGCGATATCTCCTGGGGATCCAACTGGGTGGGGTCCACGTGGGAATGGGCCGGGCTGAGCAGCGGTTGTTTTCTGACATAATAGCCGGATTGGGGCACGGCCGTGATTTGATTTTGATTTTCCAGCCGCCAATAGGCCTCTTTGACGGTGTTGATGCTGACCTGCAGCTCTTCGCTCAGCCCGCGCAGCGAGGGCAGGCGGTCGCCCTCCTTGAGCACGCCGTTTTCGATCAGATGGCGGATGCGCAGGGCGACCTGCTCATATCGTGTGGTTTTATCCGGCATATCCGGCTCCTTGATATAAAGGAAATAGCCCAACTGAACAAGAATAGAAATATACAGTTGGAAGTCAAATCGATGGATACAGTTGTCCAAGAAAATAAATTGTGTCCTTCGGGTTTTCGCGGGCTGCTCCTACCGGCTGTGGCTGTCTTGATCTATTTTGCATCCATAAATAGCGAACCTATTCAATAGGAGCGATGATCATGTTCAGCCAATTCGTTTTTTCACGCCCCCAGTGTGTTAAACTGGCCGAAGACCAGGTCCTGCAGTTGAAAGGCCGGAGTTTCGAGATCACCTGCCTGGCCGGCCTGGTGTGGATCACCGACGGTGCGGGCGGCGATCGCATCGTGCAAGGCGGCCAGCAGGCGACACTGAGTTCCAAGGGCAGAATCTGTGTACAAGCCTTTGCACCATCCGTGGTCCGGATCCAGGCTCCCTGCCGTGACCGCGCATTCCTCCCTGCCGCTTGCGCCTCCGGCGTTGAAACGGGCCCGGTTGCGGAAGAGCAATCGGCAACCGTTTGTTAATTGTAGGGATGTCCCGTGCACGTACCTGCACGTGCACGGACTTTTCATTCTAATGAAGATAGACCTTCCGGTTTGCGCAGATATCCCCTTTATCGCTGACAAGATAACAGTGAAACTGTATTCGGGTCCACTCCATGAAAAGCTGGATTGCCGGCGGCCTGATCGATTGGAGGTCATCGACCTGATCAGAACTTTGCCAGTGATCTCCTAACCAACGCGTGCTGAGCAAAACAGCAACTCCGAGCATGTGTTGAGTTCCCCGTTAACTGCCTCGCACCATTTCTTTTTTCATTATTTTCATCAACTCCTGCAGTGATGTGAGACCACCTTTTTAATTAATAAATGTTTGTGCCTTGAAAAAGCCATTGACACGTGAAGTCCTGTCGTCACATACTGTTCAATAAATTAATTGAATAATTAAGAGGATTGCGTATGAAGAGTCCAAGCA
>QZKV01000032.1 GCA_003599575.1 Desulfobacteraceae bacterium
AAAAATCAACCAAGCCATTATTCTGGGCAAGCAGCGGACGCCCTCCCAGGATGTCGAATTCGCCGTCAGCCAACTCGTTGAGATCGCCGTGCGGGCCCTCTCGCCCGGCGTCAATGACCCATTCACCGCCATCAGGTGCGCGGACCGGCTGGGGTCCGCCTTAAGCCGCCTGGCCGGGCGCGCCATACCGTCGCCGTATCGCCGCGACAAGCAGAATCAACTGCGCCTGATCGCACCGCCGGTAACGTTCCCGGCCGTCCTGGAGGCAGCCTTCAACCAGATTCGGCAAAACGCGCGGACAAACGCCTCGGTGACCATCCGGTTGATGGAAACCATTGCGGTGGTAGCCGCTTGCGCACATCGTCCGGAGGATTGTGCCGCGCTGCTGCAGCAAGCCGAGCTCATCGCCCGCGGTGCCCGCGAGGGATTGCCAGAGGTGAAGGACCGTCGCGACGTAGAAGACCGTTTGCAGGAGGCGAACCGCGTCCTCAAAGAACGCGGCGAGTAGTTCTATTATATGTTCGGTTTCCAAACAGCCTTATCAACAGGCACGAACGAGTAAACGCATGATTAAAAGCAAACGGTTCCGCCCTCCCGGTCCCATCCTATCGGCAAGGCCAAAAGGCATGCCATAATCAGATGCAGACTATGGTCGAGCAATAATTGCCAATCCATCTGAAAAAGGTTCATCGGTTCTCTCTCAAATTTGTGACATGGTTCTGGTTCTCCGATATCTTTAGCTGCACTGACTGCTTTTGGCTTTGAAATCCTGCCCAGTAATACCCGATTCGCGAAACGCGCGGCGTCGGGTGCTATCGCGTATTTTCAAGATCTTCGATCAGCGCCTTCATCTCGGCAATCTCTTCGCGTTGGCTCTCGATGATTTTGTCGGCGAGTTCCCGGACGCGCGGATCTGCAATATGAGCACGCTCGCTGGTCAGGATTGCAATCGAGTGGTGCGGAATCATGGCCTTCATATAGGATACATCCTGTATGGTCGCCTGGCTGCGGACGAGCCAGAGCGCGAGGGAAAACACGGCGGCGCTGCCGACGAAAATACCGATATTCAAAGCCGTGTAGGTATGCATGTTCAGCATGAAGCCCAGCATGATGACGGCCATTGTCGCCCCCATCACAAGCGCCATGTAGACGCGTGTTTCACTGAAAAATACATGCTCCAACCCGTAAGTGTTTAAATACATGAGGCCCAGCATAGCGACAGTTGAGGTTGCAATCATCGCGCCGAACCTTGCATAATTTTTCATGGATCCTTCTCCTAGTTCCCGGTGGGACTATTTCACCATGAAGCACATGTGGCGCATGCAGATCAAAGGGCCTACAGATTCATATATTTCTTCATGTTCTTCATGATCTACATGGTGCAATTGCTTTCATTCACACAGTCTTTATTCCACTTTTTACCCGATACTCATGGATCAATACTCGGAACTCGGCAATCAGCACTCAGCACCAAACGACTATGGTCGAGCGAAATCGGGGATGCGAAAGCGCTTGCGATAGGCGCCCGCTGACAGTCCGGTCGTGCGCTTGAACAGGCGCCGGAAAAAGGCCGGGTCCTCGTAGCCGACCAGCCAACTGATCTCTTCTATGGACGTGTCCGTTCGCTCGAGCCTGCGTTTGGCATCTTCAACCCGCAGGCGCTGGACATAGGCGACCGGGGTGAGACCGGTCGCGTGTGTAAAACGCCGCTTGAAGGTGCGTTCGGCGAGCCGCGAGCGTTTGATCATTTCCTGAACGGGGTTGGCGACCGAGAAATGATTGGCCAGCCATTGTTGGGCGCTTTCGATATCGCCATCGCCGTGGTCGCGCCTGCCTTCGAAAACGATGTAAGGGGCCAGTCCATCCTGGTGCCATTGCAGTGCAAACATACGCGCGACCTCCTGCGCGGCGGTCGCGCCGGCATACCGCGCGATCAGATAGAGCACCAGGTCGTGCCAGGTCATCGATGCGCCCGAACTCACCAACTCTTCGCGCAATCCCGAGATGATGAGCACGCGTTCCGGATGAATCCGAACGGCAGGGTAGGCGGCCGCGAAAGCGCGTGCGTAGCCATAGTGCACCGTGGCGTCCTTGCCGTCGAAGAGGCCCGTTTCGGCCAAAAGAAAGATCCCCGAGCAGGCCGAGCAGAGCACCGCCCCGCGGTCGTTCATCGCGTGGAACCATTCAACCAGGCGGGGATAGCGCCCCCTCTTCCAGCCTTCGGATCGCAGCAGCACCGATGGGACAATCACGATATCGGTCGTCGCGATCCCGGCGATCGCACGCTGCACGTTGACCGGCACGCCGCTCGCCAATTCAAGGGGGCCCGCCGCCTCACCCACGATCTCGATGTGAAACGGAATCGGCGCCTTCGCATTGGGCACGCCCATGAGCGTGAAGGCATTCATGACATCGAAAATGCCGCTCAGCGTGGAAACCACCGCATCGGGCAGCGCGACGAGGCTGACGTGACGCGGATCCGGGCCGGGGTGCACGGATGGTTTGGTCATGGCGAGTGATCCTCTCAAAGGTCCCGCCGCTTATTGAGCGCGCGGGTGAGCTATTTTGACCGGGATGAGCGGAACGTTTCCGCGAAACCGGCTTGCTGCCCCGCCACCGGTCGTTGGCGCGCATGGCGTGTCGGCCTTGGCACAAACGAACCGATTCCGGGCGATTTACGCTCTGGTGCCGCGTCGGCCTGCGTCCCATCATATGCATGAACTTTGGAAATCACAGCCGGAAGGCTGAACGCTTAAATCCCAACAGGAGAAAATGACCATGAATACAAACGCGATCGATCAAACCAAGCTCGAATCTTTTGTCATGCACGCCATTGGCGACCTGTCCGCCGGCTACGCGGGCATAATGGTCAGCCTGGGCAGCAAACTCGGTCTTTACAAGAACATGGCAGGAGCCGGCCCCATCAGTTCGAAGGAGCTGGCGGCGCGCACGGGCTGCGCGGAGCGCTACGTGCGCGAGTGGTTGAACGCACAAGCCGCGGGCGGCTACGTCGTCTATCATGCGATCAGCAATACGTACGAGCTTTCGCCGGAGCAGGCCATGGTGCTGGCCGACGAAGACAGCCCGGTGTACCTCCCCCACGCGTGGAACGTACCGGCGTCGATGTGGTTCGACGAGGATAAAGCCATCGAGGCGTTCCGCACGGGCAAGGGCGTGGCGTGGGGAGAGCACGATGGCCGCCTCCACGGCGGCGTGGCGGCCTTCTACCGCAATGCCTATCGCGGCAGTCTCGTGGCGGAGTGGCTGCCGGCGCTCGATGGTGTTGTGCAAAGACTCGAGGACGGCATCGATGTAGCCGACGTGGGCTGCGGCTACGGCCACTCGACCTTGCTGATGGCCGAAGCCTTCCCGCGGTCGCGCTTTCATGGCTTCGACACGCACGCCGGCTCTATCCAGGAGGCGAGGCGCAACGCGGCCCGGGCGGGCCTCGGTGCACGGGTCACGTTCGACGTGGCCGGCGCGGTGGATTATCCCAACAAAAACTACGGACTCATCTGTTTCTTCGACTGCCTGCACGACCTGGGTGATCCGGTCGCCGCGGCCCGGCATGCGGCCGGGGTCCTTGCTCCCGCCGGAACCGTGATGCTGGTCGAGCCTTTCGCCAACGACCGGGTCGAAGACAACTGCTCGCCGGTTGCGCGGCTCTACTATGCCGCTTCGACCATGCTTTGCACCGCCCACGCGATCTCGGAGGGCGGGCACCTCGTCCTGGGTGCGCAGGCGGGAGAGGCGCGCCTTGCCGAGGTCTTCCGCAAGGCGGATTTCACGCACATTCGGCGCGCGGCCGAAACCCCCTTCAACCTGATTCTGGAAGTGCGGCGCTAACGACCCGAGGGAGGGGCCCTGCGAAGGCGGCCCCTTCCTCGAAGGCGGAGGAGTAAATTCAGCAATGTTTAGGCAGGTCTGTGAATTGGTTTGGCATAATTGCGATCTGGAACTGGGAATTCCCATCTTCTGCGCTCCTTCGGCGTCCTTCCGCAATCCTGGACATTGGTCAGGAACTATGGCACCATCGTGCCCGATGCAGGCAAGTCCGGCGTGGCCATTTGGAAGCGCTGACACCGACCTGAGCCGCGACGCCGAACCGGCGATCCGTTCAGGAGATTCTAAGCGCAGAAACAAACAACCCTTTTTGAGAAGCAACCAGCAGTAAAACCGAACTTATGAAACGTCTTGAAGAAAATGAGGAAATTTATCACCTCCTTTTTCACCAGAGCCCGATAGGCGTCTTTATCTTTAATAGCAGACTGGTGATTACCGAGTGCAACGAGCGGTTCCTGGCCATGATCCAATCCAGAAGAGAGCAGATCATCGGTCTGGATATGAACACCCTTTATGATAAACGCACCCTGCCCAGCATGCTCGACGCCATTGCGGGGAAGCTCGGCATCTACGAAGGCCCGCACCGCGCAGGTGAAAAGGCGCCTGAAACCTGGGTTTACCTCAGGTGCGCCCCCCTGTTTGATCGTATCGACAATGTCAAAGGCGGAGTCGCCATCGCCGAGGACATTACCGAACGCAAGCTGCTTGAATTCCAGCTGCAAAATTCGCTTTCGCGGATGCGCGACTATTCAGCCCGCGTCGTGCAGGCGGGTGAAAAGGAAAGGGCGCGGATTGCGCGTGAAATCCATGACAGCCTGGGACAGTCCCTTACCTGTTTCAAGATGGAGCTGGAATGGCTGGCCGGCAGGATGGCCAACCCGGATCATGGCCAAAGGATCCAAACCATTTCCGAAATGGTCGATCAAACCATCGATAGCGTGAGGAAGATCTGCACCGAGCTCAGACCCAGCGTATTGGAAGAACTGGGCCTTTCGGCCGCCGTGGAGTGGCTGGCCAAAGATATACAGAAAAGAACCGGAATCATCATCGAAGTCGATTGCGAGGAAATCTACCTTATTCCCGACCAGGCCACGACCGTTTTTCGCATCGTACAGGAGGCATTGACGAACATCTGCCGCCATGCCAGGGCGACGGAAGCCGTCATTTTTCTTTTCGCGGAAGACAATATGCTGCGACTCGAGATCAGCGACAACGGGATCGGCATCAGTGAAAACATGATCTCAATGTATTCGCTGGGTTTGATGGGGATGCGCGAGCGGGCCATATTGTGGAACGGGTCGATCAAAATAAAGGGAAGGCCTGGCCGGGGGACCAACATCAGCGCGATCATCCCTATTGCTGAAATGACAGGGCAGGGGGAGTAAATTGATTAAGATATTCATTCTTGATGACCATTCCGTGGTCAGGGAAGGTTTAAAAAGGATTATCGAAGAGTCTGCGGATATGAAGGTCGTGATGGAGGCGGGCGACGGCCTTGACGCATTGAGAAAGTTAAAAAAGGCCGACGTGGATCTGATCATCACAGATCTGTCGGTCCCGGGTGTCAGCGGGGTCGAGCTGATCAAAAGAATGAAATCCCTGAAGCCGCAGTTGCCGATTCTGGTGCTTACGATCCATGCGGAAGACCAATTCGGCTTGAGGATACTCAAAACAGGCGCAGCAGGGTACCTGACCAAGGAAAGCGCCCCCCGGCTGCTCTTAAATGCAATTCAAAAAGTCCTCTCCGGCGGACGCTATATCAGCGAAAATTTGGCTGAGCAGCTTGCATTGCAGCTTATTGATCCCGGGAAAAATTTGCATGAAAAATTATCGCACCGTGAATTTTCCATTCTATGCATGTTCGGCATGGGAAAGACGGTGTCGGAGGTCTCTTCCGAATTGGGGCTGAGCGTCAAGACCGTCAGCACCTACAAGGCCAGGATCATGCAAAAGATGAATATGAAGAGCACCGCCCAACTGATACGATATGCAATTGTGAACCACCTGGTGTGAGGATCAGGTTTCAAAAACGCATGGGCCGGCCTCATGATGAAGGACCCTCACCAGCTTTTTGTGATGGATGGACTAAAGGCACCCCTGGCCTGCGGCCCAACCCCTCGCCACCCCCAGTTCGGCGTCGATCAAAGCATAGATATAAATTCCGGTGAGTATTTCCGCTGGCGGCCACCCTGCCCCCCTGGTCTGTGAACCCGATCGAAGGTTTGCCCAGGGTCTGCACGTGGATCTGCCCACAGCCATTATGGCATTTTTCCTACACGATTTTCCGTCGGCGTCCGATTGTTTCCCTCGCCCGCTATAGGTAATCTCATCATCAGGTTAATGGGGTTCACGAACTGAATTTGCAGTGCCGGATCTTTGGAGCCGGCCACCTATTCGAACAGAACGGACCTGCCGCTGTGAATTATCTCATGGGGAAGTTTCAGAACTTTTTTTCAAGGCAACAAAACTCTTTTCATCTTCCTTTCAGACATTTAGTCGCGTCCGATCGCATATCGGAAGCCCCCGGGCAGAACCCGCTGCGCAGGCGTTGCACAATAATGAAAGCCAGTTTGGCCATGAATAAAGATGTTCGTTGTATCCGGAGCGGACACTTCGCTTTTTTATGTCCCTGCAAAGTCTGATGAGTTAACCAAAAGCGACAGGAGGGAATCTATGTCCATCATTCCAGAAGAATTTTTACCTCCCAGAGAACACCTTCCCGAAAAGATCTATGCGCTTCCCGAATTACGACTTCCCGACCGGTTGAACATAGCGGATTACTGCATTGACCGGCATGTTCGGGCGGGCAGGGGCGAACAGGTCCTGATCTATTTTAAAAATCAAAAATTTACTTACCGGCAGATGCAGGAAACGATCAACAGGCTTGCCAATGCACTTCGGAAAATGGGCATAGAAAAAAACGACCGGGTGATGCTGCGTTCTGAAAACAATCCCAGAATATTTGCCGCCTATTTTGCCTGCTGGCGCATCGGCGCAATTGCCGTACTGACCCATCACCTCCTTCGGGCCGAAGAAATCGCCTTCAGGGCCAACGATTCTGAAGCAAAGGTCATGATCGCGAGTGTAAAGGGTTTTGAAGACGTAAAGGAGGCGAGATCCAGCTTCAAAACAGTGAAAGATATAATTCTTTTGGACGGCAAGGAAGAAGGCTGCTTTTCCTATGATGATCTGATTGCCGATCAATCTGCGGAAGCCGAGACCGCCGACACCGGTAAAAATGATTTGCTGAGAATTATCTACAGCTCCGGTACGACCGGCAAACCCAAGGGAATCATTACGAGCGTGGGGGATATTGTCTGCCTGATGGAGAGCTACTGCCTGCATATTCTCAATTTGCAGCCGTCCGATATCATCGGTGGACATCCCGCATTCGCATTTGCTTTTGGCTTCTCGCTGCTTCTTTTCCCGGGATTCAAAGGCTCGAGCGTATCTCTTGTAGAGAGCTTCGAACCCAAGCAGATGTTCGAAATTATCCAGGATCATAAAATCAGCGTCCTGTTCTGTGTGCCGACCGCGTTCCGAATGATGCTCGGCGTTCAAGGCGCAGAAAAGACTTATGACTGCAGTTCATTGCGCATATGCCAAAGCGCCGGTGAATGGCTGCCCGGAATTACCGTCAGAGAGTGGAAAAAGCGCTTCGGGATGCCGATCATCGATTCGGTGGGGTCCGGGGATCTAAATTATTGGCTGACGACCACCCTGGATACGCCCGATGAAAAATTGGATTCATCCGGCAAACCATTTCCCGGGGTGGAGTGCAAAGTCGTGGATGAATTATTCAATGATGCCCCCGTTTGTACGGAAGGAGAGCTTCTGGTGCGGGCGCCCTGGGGGCAGCAATATTGGAGGCGTCCGGATAAGCAGAAGGAAGGCGTTGTGAGAGGATGGAACAGACCCGGGCTGATTTATATGGAAGATAAGGACGGCTATTTCTGGTACCGCGGCCGCAACGATGAAATGATTGTCAGCGGCGGCTACAAAATACCCGGAGGAGAAGTGGAGGCCGCTCTTTTACAGCACCCTGCGGTGATCGAATGCGCCGTTATCGCAGCGCCTGACGAGGTCAGGGGTAATATTGTCAAAGCCTTTGTGATTTTGAGGGAAGGGTATAGCGGATCCGAAGAGCTGGCCGCTGAAATGAGGGATTTCGTCAAGCAGAAGATCGAGGTCTATAAAAACCCCCGGGCCATTGAATTCGTTCAAACCCACGAGTTGCCGCGGACGATAACCGGCAAAATCCAGCGATTTGCGTTGAGAGAACTCGAGAAGGCCAAGTGCAAAGAAGTCAATCAAAATTCAAATTTTTGCTTGGAACCGAAGGAGGTTCGAAATGTCTGTTAAGAAATCCGGCTTTTTTTGCTTTTTTTGCGGAAAGCACTGCAGCCTTATCGCTCACGTGGAGGATGGCAAGGTCACCAGGGTTACCAAAGACAAAGAGAGCGGCATCCTCTCCGACATATGCCCGGATGCCAAAGGCCCTGTCACCATCCCGGGTGTTTATCATCATCCGGACCGGTTGAAATACCCGCTCAAACGCAAGGGCAAAAAAGGAGGCGGTCAGTGGGAGCGCATCAGTTGGGACGAAGCGCTGGGCAGCATTGTTGAAAAATTTCAATCCTGCAAAGAAGAATTCGGACCGGAAAGCATCGCCATGGTCCTGGGCGAACCTAAAGGCCTCGACTTCGCCTTTGGGCAAAGACTCGCAACCGTTCTAGGGACCCCCAACGTGATCACGCCCGGGTGCTATTGCGGTGTTCAAACGGCCGCTGCCAACCAGTTCACGCACGGTTCCATGATGGTCAACGCCGATTACGACACCCAAAAGACCGGCTGCATGGTGATCTGGGGCAACAATCCAAGACATATCGGCGGCACCTTCAACGGCATGATGCCGACCGAAATCGACGAGCGCCTGAAGAACGGCTGCAAACTGATCGTCATCGATCCCGGAACCATCGACTATGCATCCAAAGCGGATCTTTGGATCAAACCCAAGCCCGCTATGGATGGGTTGCTGGCGCTCGGCATGATCAAGGTGGTCATCGAAGAAGGCTTGTATGACAAAGAATTCGTTGCACGCTGGACGGTGGGATTCGAGGAACTTAAAACACATGTCGCAACGTTTCTCCTCGAGGATATCGAGAGGGAAACCTGGGTGCCGCGCGATCAGATCATCGAGGCCGCCAGAATGATAGCGCGCCATACGCCCTGCATCATAGGGACGGGCAACGCACTCGAAGGCACCATTGCAGCGCTTCAGACCTGCCGGGCGGTTTTCATTTTAAACGGCCTGACCGGCAGTGTAGGCGTCCCCGGCGGTCTTATCGTCAAAACCCAGAACAAGTTCCACCGGCCGGGCAAATTTTACTTTCCGAAAGGATTTCCGCGGCAAAAGGAAAATTCCATCGCCAACGATTTCGTCCTGGCGATCGGATCCGCCTATGTTCCCACCCAGACCCTGGTCAACACCATCCTGACCGATAAGCCTTACAGCATCAAGGCAGGCCTTTTCTCGGTGACCAACCCGCTGTGCACCTATCCGGATGCCAAGGCGACCTACGATGCCTTGATGAAGCTGGAATTTATGGCGGTCGCTGAAATATTCCACACCCCCACTACTGCGATCGCGGACATTGTCCTTCCCGCGGCACTGCCGGGTGAACATGCCACGATCGCCTATTGGCCCGCATGGACCGGTCAGGTCAAATGCGACCCCAAGTTCATCGATCCTCCGGGGGAAGCATGGCCGGACATGAAAATTTTCAACGAACTTGCCAAAAGGCTCGGGTTCGGCGAGTACTTCTTCGAAGATACCGATGAAAAGATGTTGGATTTCTGGTTGAAGCCAAGCGGCATCACCTTCGAAGAATTCAAAACAAAGCGGATCCTGTATCCGGATCATGCATATCTAAAGGGAAACGAAGACAAATTTTTCCAAACGCCCTCGGGTAAAATGGAAATCTTCTCAGCCCAGATGGAGCAATTGGGAATCAGTCCCCTGCCTTACTTCGAAGAACTCATCAAGCCGAAGCAAGTGGCCGCCCCGTCCGCCGATTACCCTCTTATTTTCACCAACCGGAAAGAGACCGGCTTCATGCTTTCGGGCTATCGTTCCGATCCCGCCATGCGCAAGCGTTATCCGGAGCCCCTGGTTGAAATCCATCCCGATACCGCAAGGGAAGCCGGCATCGAAGAGGGAGACAGGGTTTACATTGAAGCCGCCAAAGGCCGCATCGTTCAAAAAGCGCAATTGAATTCCAACTTGGACCGCCGCGTCATCATGCCTGCATTCGGGTGGTGGTTTCCCGAAGCGCCCGAAGCAACCCAATACGGGTGGAGAAAATCCAATCTCAATGTCTTGACCAATGGCTACCCGGAGGAACTTTCCACAGGGGCGGTTCAGCTCAGAGGAATTCCGTGCCGCATTTACAAAGCGGACGATGCGCCGCTTTGATGCATGTTTTGCCTGCCGTGAGGCGCCGCAGAGGGATGGCCGATGGAGAAGAGGAGGCGATTTAAAAGGGAGGTGTTGTTTGTCCGTTAGAAGCGGACATTTCGTTGGAATCGTTTGATGCTACCCTACTCAAAAAGGAGAATTCAATGAGACTGAAAAAATATCAATTTTGCTATCGAGGCTTGCTCTGCGTGTCCATGCTGATGTTCATTGCGGGCACGGCAGTGGCCGGCCCGGCCACGACTTACAAATTCAAACTGCAAAACATCTATGTTCCGGGAACGACCATCGAAACCTATGCCGGTCCGAAATTCATCGAACTTGTGGATAAGCTGTCGGGCGGCCGGATCAAAATCGAGAACTTCGCTCCGGGCTCCCTTGCACCGCCCACTGAAATACTTCAGGCCGTCGGCGCCGGGATGTTCGAAATGTCGGCCTCAGCCGGAGCCTATGCAGCCGGAACGATCCCTGCGGCTTACCTCGAATTCGGAGTGCCCGGGGGGCCGAGGACCTACGGCGAATTCGCCACCTTCTTCCGCAATACAGGTTACCTGGAACTGTTGAGAGAAGAATATGCCAAGCAAAACGTATACTACATAGCCCCTTTGATCGACGAGTGGTACGGGATGATCTCAAAGAAACCCATTCGAAAATTGGAAGATTTCAAAGGAATGAAAATAAGGGCCACCGGATTGGTGGCGAAAATGTTCGCGGAACTGGGGGCTTCCCCCGTTTTTATACCGCTTTCAGAGGTCTATACCGGTCTTTCGATGGGAACGATCGACGCCATGAGCTTCGCGGACCCCGATTCGCACTGGGATATGAAGCTGATGGAGGTGGCCAAATACGAGATCGCCCCGTCCATCATGGTTTCCTCCGGAAACCTGATCATGAACCTCAAGGTCTGGAAATCTCTTCCGGAAGATCTGCAGGCGATCATCGAAGTGGCTGCCTGGGAAATTTCCTTCAGAGTTTTTGCAGCCACCAAAGTGGCCAGCTACACCGCTTTGGATAAGATGAAGAAAGATTTCGGCGTTGAACTGATCACCCTGCCTCCGGACCAGATGGAAAAATGGGACGCGGTCAACCGCAAGGTTTTGATGGAAGTTGCCGGTAAAGGACCGGCCGCCAAGAAAGCGGTTGATATGATGATCGAGTGGATGTCCAAAAACCGAGAATACTCGAACAAATAGATCTCCTGCGGGGCGGGGGGTCGAAATTCAAATGATCCCCTTGCCCCTGCCGGGGCAACCGCAAAGCATTGCGAGTGTTCATTGGGAGATAATGAATGAAGGCTCTTTCCCGAATCATCGACAATATCAGCATCGGTTTCATGTGGGTATCCGTTTTCATGACATGGGTGATGGTGCTCATTGTCTTCGGCGGAGTGGTGGCGCGATATTTTTTCAATTCTCCGATTAACTGGATTCCCGAGCTTTCTCAATTTCTTTTCGGAGCGTCCTTTATGCTCGCCGGCGCCTATGTGTTAAAGATAAACGGCCATGTACGGATAGATATACTTGTCCTTCGAATGGGCCCGAGAACCCAGGCCATCCTTGAATGCATCACTTCCTCTGCGTTCTGGATATTCAGTTTGGTCTTGCTCTACAAGGGAACCGCAATGGCCATGACGTCGCTTGGAAACATGGAAACGACCGGTACATACTGGGATCCCCCGGTCTATCCGATAAAAATGGTCATCCCCCTGGCGGCGGCCCTGATCATGATCCAGGGATTCAGCAAGCTTATGGGCGACATAACCACTATCTTCAAAGGCAAACACTCATGGGAATAGAATCCGTTACCATCCTGATGTTTTTCTTTTTCATGGCAGGCCTGTTTATCGGCATCCCGCTCGCATTCGTCTTGGGCGCCACCGGAGTTGTTTTCACCATCGCCTTATGGGGAATAAACGGGCTGTATGTCGTCCCGTCATTGACCTGGCAGATGATGGGTTCGGAAGTTCTGATCGCCGTACCTCTATTTGTCCTGATGGGTGCCGTCTTGCAGCGTTCCGGCATTGCCGACGACCTGTACGATGTCGCCTATAAATGGGCCGGCTCCATCAACGGCGGGTTGGGGGCGGGCACGATCGCCATTTGCGCGCTTTTTGCGGCCATGGCCGGGATTGCCGGCGCCGCCACAGTATCGCTCGGTTTGATCGCTTTGCCGGCGATGCGCAAACGCGGATACAGTGTGGGACTCTCCGTCGGCACCATCGCGGCTGGGGGGACGCTCGGCATTTTAATTCCGCCGAGCGTTCCAATGATTTTTTATGCGCTGTTCGCCAGGATGTCCATCGGACAGCTTTTCCTGGCGGGAATTTTGCCGGGGTTGCTCTTCGGGGCGCTTTTAGCTTCCTATATTCTGATCATGGGCAAATTAAGGCCGGATACCTGCCCCTCCATTCCATTGGAGGAAAGAGCTTCTCTGCGCGAAAAGTTTTCGGCGCTTCCTGAAGTCATGCCCGCCCTGATCCTGATCATCCTGGTTTTAGGATCTATCTTCTCAGGTGTCGCTACACCTACGGAGTCCGCCAGCGTCGGGGTGGTCGGGTCGTTCTTCGTCGCGTTGATCAAAAGAAGGGTCAATTTCCAGCTGATCAAAGAATCCACTTTCCAAACCGTTCATATCACCACCATGGTGATATGGGTCATGATGGGCGCTGCCGTTTTTGCCGCGGTTTATCAGGCCCTCGGTGCTTCTCAACTGGTGGATAAAATCGCCGCCACAGGAGATTTTGCGGTCAACCGGTGGTTCATCATGGGGCTGATTCTGGCCATCCTTTTTATAGTCGGCATGTTTTTGGATGCTTCCGCCATCGTCATTCTCTTCGTACCGACCATGGTACCTTTGATAACCAAGCTGGGTTTCGACCCCCTGTGGTTTTCGGTGATCTTCATCATCACTTTGATGGTCGGCTATTTATCGCCGCCCTTCGGGCTTTCGCTCTTTTACATGAAGGGCATAGCACCGAAGGATGTGAGCACCTCGGCTATTTACCGGTCGGTTCTTCCGTTTATCGGGATTTTCTTGTTCGGAATTGTTTTGCTCACACTTTTTCCCGGCATCGTACTCTGGTTGCCGAAATACCTGATGGGGTAATCCCTTGCCGGGCACTCCGATCGGTAGTATTAAAGCTATTTGCGGCCCGAAACGGCAGTCAACAAGGAAGACGCATGTTATCGTTGCCCTCAAAACCCTGGAAGAAGGCAAGTCTTGCATCTATTGGAGAGGATCTTTACCATTTGACCTTTCTCGATCCTCTCCCCTCCGCCCGGGAATTTGAAGAGATTGTGAAGACTCTTGAAGATCTGATTTCCGCAACCGAAGAGGTGGTCTTCAAGGATTCCGACCATCTGCAACTGCAGTTGCGCATCAGGGATTTGAAAATTTTCAAGCGGCGGCTGATTTTCTTGAACATCTCCATCGTGAAAGAGGCTGGTTGAACAAAGATGAATGCCCCTGGTTCTGTCCTGGACAATACGCAAAGCCTTTGTCCTTTCTGCCTGAAACGCCTTGCGGCATCCATCCGGTTGAATGAACAGGGGGGAGGGGTATGGATGGAGTGGGTATGCTCTGAGCACGGGCCCCAAAAGTCCCTTGTATGTCCTGATCTGCAGACATATGCAACTATCCGCAGCATTTCCCGGAAAGTGAAAAAGCCGGCCGCCTGCCTTGAATCGACCGCCGCCGGCTGCCCGCACGACTGCGGTTTGTGCCGCGCCCATGAGCAGCACACGTGCCTGGCCATACTGGAAATTACCGACCGTTGCGATGCAGGCTGCCCCATTTGTCTATCCGACTCAATCGAAGATGGCCGCGATTTGAGCGTCGCGACCGTTACATCCGCGCTGCGGAATTTGATCAGCAAAGAGGGAAAGCCGGTGCCTTTGCAGCTCAGCGGCGGGGAACCGACGTTGCATGAGGACCTTCATTCGATCGTCCATGCGGCGCATTCAATGGGATTTGGGAAAATTGAAATAGATACGAACGGCAGGCTTCTTGCGGAGAAGCAGGACCTGTGTTTCCTGTTGAAAGAGGCCGGTTTATCGGGAATATACCTTCAAATGGACGGCATCCGGCCCGACATTTCACTTAAAATCCGCGGTCGAGATCTGACAGCGATCAAACTTAAGGCCATCGACCATTGCAGGCATGCGGGGTTGCAGGTCGTTCTTTCCGTCACGGTCGTTCCAGGCATCAATACCGATCATATGTGGGAGATGGTGCGATTCGGAATCGAACGAAATCTTACGGGAGTAAATTTTCAGCCCGCCGTACGGAGCGGCCGCTACCCGCAGGAGTTCCTGCCCGATCGATCGACGCGATTCACCTTGGGCCATTTCCAAAAAGAAATGCAGGCCCAGAGCAGGGGCATAATTCGTGCGGGCGACATGATGCCGATCCCGTGCCCGAGTCCTTTTTGCGGCGCCATGGCCTATTTGATCGTTTCAGAGGATCACATAACACCCCTGAACCGAATTCTTGCGCCGGAACGTTTATCAACCCACCTGGCAGACCAGAGCAATTGGGAAAACGTCTTGGCAGATCTGAACGGCGCCTGCGGCTGCAGCGGGGAATGCCGGCCCGACACAGGTATTTCAGCACAACTGCCGGGCCGTGATTTTTTTTCCATCGGCTTCCATGGCATGATGGACGCCTTCTGCTTCGACATCGAACGCGCCAGACGCTGCTGCGTGCATGAACTGCTTCCGGACGGAAGATTGATCCCTTTTTGCCTCTATAATGTAAAATATCGTCCATCGCCCGAAAACGGCCGTACATTTCACTGCGGGCGCCGGTTGGAGGCGCCGCTGCTCTAAAAAGGAGATGCCCATGAGTGTGAAGCAATTGATGGATCTTTCCGGGAAAATAGCGCTGATCACCGGCGGTTCACGTGGTCTGGGCCTGCAAATGGCTGAAGCGTTGGGAGAGTTGGGAGCCAAATTGGCGATCACCGCCCGCAAGCAGCATGAACTGGATGCCGCTGTCACGCACCTTTCCGCGCAAGGCATCGAAGTGATGGCCGTCCCGGCGGATCTTTCCAAGTTCGATATTATTCCGGGTGTGCTGGATCAGGTTTTGAAGCATTATGGCGATATCGATATCCTGGTCAACAACGCCGGAACCACATGGGGCGCTCCGGCTGAAGATCATCCGCCCGAAGCATGGCATAAGGTCATGAATCTGAATGTGAACGCCGTATTTTACCTGACGCAGCTGGTAGGGAAAAGGTGCATGATCCCCAAGAAATCCGGTAAGATCATCAACATTTCATCAGTCGCCGGGCTGGCCGGCAACCCTCCCGGCATGAACACGATTGCCTATAACACCAGCAAAGGGGCCGTGGTGAACTTCACACGCGCGCTTGCAGGCGAGTGGGGCAAATACAACATCACGGTGAACGCCATTTGTCCAGGTGTCTTTCCCTCCAAAATGGGCCAGATTCTGGTCGACACCATGGCCGATATTCTCAAGATGATGACACCGCTCGGCCGAATCGGCGGTCCGGAAGATCTCAAAGGCATCGCCGCACTGCTTGCGTCGGAAGCATCCCGCCATATCACCGGTCAGTGTATCGCCGTCGACGGCGGGGCATCGGTCATATAGAAGGGCTGCGCCACCCGCCGCTCTTTCAAAACCGGTCCATCCGTTTGCCGGGGATCCCCTTGTGCACCAGATAGGCCAGCACCAGGCAGAAGAGGTTGGCCGCCAGGCAAACCATGAAAGCACGCTCGAAACCGGCAAGGCTATAGAGCCCGCCGGTTTCGCCGGCCTGGTCGAGAATGATGCCGGTGACGACCTGGAATGCGGCGACCCCCAAAAAGGGCGCGGGATTCATCAGCCCCAAGGTGAGTCCCAAAATGGATGGATCGGTGGCCTCTTTCACGATCGACCAGAAGATACTCAGAAAGCCGCCTGCGCAAACCCCCATGGCCAACTGCACCAGAGCCAGTCCGGTGGCCCCCAGCGGGGCATGCAAAAAAATGAGGGCGGCCCAGGTGAGATTGAGGCCTGCCACAATTCCGATGAGGGTGCGGTACTTGTTCATGCTGATGCGGCCGCTCAGCCATCCGAAAAGGGGCGAACCTATAATGACGCCGATCGGAATCAGCATGTTCAGCTTGCTGGCAAGCATGCGTTCGATTCCCAGGGCGCTCATCAGAAAGGGGGTGGCCCACAGGCCCTGCAGGGTCAGCATCGTTCCGTATACGCCGAAGAAGATCAGCCCGCAGAGCCAAAAGGTCCAGGAAGAAAGGACCCGCAGGATATCGGAGCCCAAACCGCCGTGGGACGCGGCGCCACCTGTGGGCCCAGGCGTCCGGACCGGCTGAAGGGCGTGGTGGTCGCGCGTCCCGAACAACGTACACAGGGAAAGGGCCAGAGTGACCGCACCGATCAGGTGAAATGTAGGACGCCATCCCCACGTCCCGGCCGCCCAGGCCAGCGGCGTGGTGGCAATGACAGCCCCCAGGTTGCCGATGGACATGAGCAGGCCCAGCATGCCGGCAAATTCCCGCGTGCTGAACCAGAGCGCCAGGGCTTTCAGGGCCGGCACGTAAACCCCGCCGACACCGATGCCGATCAACGCCCGGCCGGCCGAGGCCCAGGCGATAGTCGGCGCCAAACCGAAAAGAAAGCACCCGGCGGCTGCGATGATCGACGAGAAACCGATCAAGCGCCGGGGACCCAGGCGATCTGTAAAGTATCCGACAAGGGGTTGTTCGAAAGCATACAGGTAAAAGTACATGGAGGACATGAAGCCGAGAGCTGTGGCATTGGTCCGGAAAGCGGCCGCCAGGTCATCGACGATCACCGACGTGGAGACGCGATGAAAATAGACCAGGAAGTAAACCAGGCTGATGGCCCCGAAAACCACCCAACGGTGCGAATCGCGATTGGCGGATTCAGGTTTGTAATCCATAAGCTACGAAGCCCTCCGCGTTTTCCAAAAGCCGCAGGTTCATGGGGGATGCCGATGCGCTTGCCCGTGGTCAGCGTTCAGTGGCGGTACCCCCGCCCGCGGCGCGCTGGACAATTGGGTCCATCAAATCCTCATGACTTTCCTGCATTAGCGCTCCAGACAAATTGTTATTGGTAGGTTTATATTGAAGGACTCTTGCGAGGTATCGAATGGCGGCATCCCAATCGACGAGCCAATCGGGAGCAATGTATTGAGACACCGCGATGGACTTTTTCCCCAAAATAGCCGCTTCCCGCGCGGCGGCGACGGTACCTGATTGATAAACGTCCGAGCCCAGATTCGCGCCCTGATTGATGCCGGCCAGGACCCAGTCGGCATCCGGTGCAATCTCTTTCAGGGCCAGGCGGGTGCAATCGGCCAGCGCCCCGCTCTCTGTAAATCAACCCGCAGTCTGAAAGCAACCGTGAAGCCATCGCCTTGTAAAAACCAATAGGGAATTATCGGCTTTATTTTTCGCAGGGCCGGATTGTTCTGGTAAAATATTCCCGCACCTTTGCACCCTGGGATTGCTCAAGGCGCCCTATGAATGGACCAGCGCCTGTTCTTGTATATCCTGATAAATGCTGGCAGTGTGGCACCTGGCGACTGATTGCCTTAAGAGCAAAATTTTTTACCCAATGATCGACCGGAGTTATTTTTGATGGAAGCATCGCAAGTGGAAGCCTCCGTGGTAATCGAATGGAAGCGGACACTTTACATCATGGTATTCGCACAGATGATCTCAGTAATTGGTTTTTCCTGTGTTTTTCCCTTTCTGCCGCTTTATGTCAAATCCTTGGGAACGGTTACCTCATTGAGCGTGGAGGTTTGCATTGGTCTCGTGTACTCCGGTCAGGCCTTTACAATGGTGATAGCCTCACCGATTTGGGGCTGGCTTTCCGACCGCCGGGGGCGCAAGCTGATGGTCCAGCGGGCCATGCTGGGCGGCGCTGTCATTGTGGAAATGATGGCCTTTGCCGCCTCCGCCGAGCAACTGGTAGCATTGCGAGCCGTTCAAGGGATGGTCTCCGGTGTCATTGGTGCTGCCAATGCCCTGGTGGCTGCCAGCGTGCCGCGTGAGCATGTTGGCTTTGCCATGGGGCTCTTGCAGGTTGGCATGGGCGTGGGCTTGGGGCTGGGGCCTGTTATCGGCGGGACTGTGGCGGATGCATTCGGCTACCGTGCCGTATTCCATGTCACCGCCGGACTTCTATCCATCGCATTCGTGGTCGTTTTTTGGGGCGTCGAAGAGAGATTTGTGAAGCCGCAGACCGGCAGGAAGCGAAGTGGGTTCTTTAGCGGATGGGGCCGGGTGTTATCGGCGCCGGGTGTCCTGGTGGTTTTTTGTCTGCGATTTCTAAACTCAATGGGACGGATGATATTCATGCCCATACTGCCCATGTTCATTCTCCCACTGATCGACAAACTTCAGGGAGGCAACGGTTTGACCGGTATTGTCATCGGTATCTCATCTGCGGCAACGGCCATATTCGCCGTCTTTTTAGGGCGCCTGGGGGATCGAACCGGACATCGCCGCACCCTCATAATCTGCCTTTTATGCTGTTTTGTCTCTTTTGTGCTGCAGAGCCAGGTGGTCAATTACCGGCAGTTACTTGTGCTGCAAATAATTTACGGCATCGCTCTGGGGGGCATTATCCCAGGCATCAGCGCACTGCTCGCCTGTACTACCACGCAAGGAGATGAGGGCTCTGTCTATGGCCTGGATAATTCCATTAATGCCGCGGGGCGGACCATAGCGCCCCTGATAGGCGTGGGCATTTCAGTCTGGTTTGGATTGCGGGCCGTTTTCAACGCCGCGGGATTGCTCTACCTCCTTGCAGCTTTGTTCGCCTTGATTGCTTTAAGGGGTGTAGATGATAACAAGGCGTGCAAGACGATACGCGGTCCAGGCCACATCACCTGAAGATGTGTTTACATACCGCAGACAGAAGAAAGGATCAGGGTTAAGGGACGTCCATAAAAAAATAAATTAGCTTTTCAGGTGCCGTGACCAACGGCGAGATTTCAATCTTCTTTCGGTATGGCATCGAAACCTGCTTTACAGGCTCGGTATTTCAGGCCGTGCGACAGATTCATTCTCTGGGGCGGGTTTGTGGGAAAGGCGCGGACGCCCATTGCTGCAGATGAACTTCATTTTTCATGAAGGTCGTTGAGCATGGTTTCGATTACCCTCATAAGAGGCCTGATTTTGTCCGGCATACATCAAAGATTGCTCCCGCATTGATTGCTGGAGTACTCTGATATTTATTTTATGGCGCTGATGCGCCAGACCTTGCCGTCACCCTCGTCGGTCAAAACGTAAATCGAGCCGTCCGGGGCCGTGGCCACGTCGCGAATGCGCGCCGACAAGGGCAGACGATCTTCTTCTTTGACTTTGGTGCCGTCAAAAACCAGGCGGACGACCCCTTTCGATGACAATCCGCCGATGAGGGCATTGTGTTTCCAGTCAGGGAACATGTCGCCTTCATAGAAGTTCAGACCGGAAGGAGAGATGACCGGATTCCAATGGGTGGCGGCATCCGCGAACTCCGGCCGGGTTGGCGGGTCCGGAATTTTGCCACCGTCGTAATGATCGCCCCAGCTGACCACCGGCCAGCCATAGTTGGCGCCCTTTTCAATTTTGTTCAGCTCATCGCCGCCCATGGGCCCCATTTCCACCACCCAGAGCGCGCCCGTCTCCGGCTGAAACGCCATGGCTTCGATATTGCGGTGGCCGTACGACCAGATCTCGTCCGCTGAATTTTCCTGACCGGCAAAGGGATTGTCTTTCGGCACGCTGCCGTCGGGATGTATGCGGATCACCTTGCCGAGATGGCTGGACAGGTCCTGCGCCGGATCGAACTGAAACCTTTCACCCAGCGCAAAAAACAGGTATTGGCCGTCCGGAGAGAATTCAATGCGGTTGCCGAAATGTTTGGACCCGTCAACAGTTGGCTTCTGAACAAAAATATCTTTGAAATTTTCGATGCGGCTGTCGACGAGTTTGCCGCGGCCCAGCGCGGTCGTCGCTTTGCCGCCTTCAGCGGGCTTGGCATAGGACAGATAGATATATTTGTTTGCTTCGAAATTCGGATCGAGCGCTACATCCATCAGCCCGCCCTGGCCGCGCGCCCAAACTTCCGGGACGCCTTTTAAAGGCTTGGACAAAGATTTGTCGCGATCCAGAATATACAGCCGGCCGGTATTGCGTTCTGTGATCAGCAGGCGGCCGTCCGGAAGAAACGCCATGCCCCAGGGATGGTTCAATCCGCCGATCAGATTTTCGATCTTTACCTGGGTGCCTTTCTTGGTCCGCACGGTTTCCGCTTGCGCCAATACCGCCGCGGGCGAGATGCATATCAGTAATGCCAGGGTCCCCAAGGCAACTGTTACGTGTTTTGGTTTTTTCATATCAATCTCCTTGCACTTATGGCTTATCCATCCCCCCGGCAATCGTTCGGCAGATGTGCCGGGATGTTTTCACCGGGACCTTCCTTGGCGCTGCTGATTTTTTCCGGATTCAGAAACGATACGAACTGTACTATGACCGGATATGAGATGATGTGGGTATTTAATGGGATTTTTGGATATCTGCAGCAGGCATATGGATGCCGGCGGGTATGTAGTCACCGTTCCAAGCGAAATTCACCCCGACCAAAATATACAGGGATGGGCGAATTCGATCTGTCGTTGATAATCCCTTCATTGGGTGGTCAGAAAGGTGTTTCCATTAAAGCTGTTTCCGATCCCACGGTAATCCCACATGACCGTATCGCGGACGGCCGCGAAGATTTGATTGGAACGCGATTCAGGACCCGATCGGCCATGCGCTTTTTCGCGGGCTTGTTCCAGGTTATTGCATCGGGTCAGCGCGGTGATATATTCTGCCCATGCATCCAGTGAAAACATGCTTTGCCGCCCTGATCGGCGTCTTCCTCCCGCTGGTGATGTTCACGGTTCCGGTTCATGCACAAGGCTGCAAGCCGACGCAACCCGACATGCTCGGACCTTTTTACAAGCCCAATGCGCCTGTGCGTTCGAGCGTCGGGGAAGGATATGTGTTGCAAGGTTCGGTCAGATCGGCTCCGGCGTGCACGCCCGTGGCCAAGGCGAGGATAGAATTGTGGCTCACCGGACCCGACGGGGAATACGACGATGCGCACCGTGCAACGGTATTTGCGGATGCTGCCGGCGCTTATCATTTTACGAGCAATCTTCCGCAATCCTATTTCCGGCGGCCGCCCCATATTCATATCAAGGTATCGGCTGAAAATTTCAAAACACTCGTCACCCAACACTATCCGCAGCCGGGCAAAACCTCCGCCGACTTCGATCTGGTTCTCAGTCCCGTGCGCTGATCTTTTGGAATGCAGCGCTCTGCGTTCTTGCAATCTACGCGGATTCAGGGTAAACAAGGACCGTATCGTTCCTTTTCCGTCTGCCTTCCTTTGACCCCGTTGCACATGACTATTTTTCGCCGGCAGATTCGCCGTATGCGAACCTCGCAGCTATTGTGCTCCCAACGAATTCCGGCTGCTCCATCGACGGAGGGCACGGGAGCAGGAAGAACAGCGCCCATTGCATGAAAGCAGCGCCTCAAGGCACTGGCGCAGAAAGGACCGCTCTGATTCGGGAGCGCGTCGAGCGGCCCATATAGATGGATGGCCGCTTTAGCGGCCGACCGAAGCTGCGACCGTTTTATGGAATTGAAGGTGAAGGAGCAATGAAGGCCAAAAATCAATCGAGTGGGAAGTTACAGTCACTGCGCGAAAAGGCCGAAAAAATAGTCAAACAGCGCGTGGGGGCATTGCCCCCTTCAGGCGAAATGGATTCCGCTCGCGTGTCCCACGAGTTGGAAATCCGAAAGGTGGAGCTGGAGCTGCAAAATGAGAAGCTGCGGCGCACTCATCCGGGTTTGCCGATCTGGATCAAAGCCTGCTTTGCAGCCATTTTCGCAATCATCATCGTATTCGCCGCAATCTTCTATTTTTCTCAGAGAAATGCGATGCAAAACCAGGCTGAAGAAAGCCTGGCCTCGATTGCGCGGCTCAAGGTGGATCAAATCGCCGCCTGGCGCGAGCACCAGTTGCAAGAGGCGGCCGAGATCATGGGCCGGCCGTATCTCAGGCAGCAGCTTTCGCTTTGGCTTCTCGATCCGCAAGAAAACGAACGCAAGGCAATGCTGTCCGAGTTTCAGGTCATTCAACAGAAAGAAAAGTTCATCAATATCCTGATCGCGGACGGCAACGGCGAAATACGCTTGAGCCTGTCGGGCTCTTTTGAAACTTCAGATGTTCTCAAACCGGCCCTGAAGGCTGCCCTTCAGGATCGCCGGCCGATCATGACCGACCTGCATTCCGATATCCTGTACCAGGAGCCGCATATCAACCTTATCACGCCGATCTTTGCGGGCGATACGCAAAATCAGCCGATCGGCGCGGTCGTTTTGATGATCGATCCCACCCGCTTTCTCTACCCCTTGATCCAATCCTGGCCGGTTGCAAGCAAGAGCGCCGAAACGCTGCTGGTCCGGCGCGACGGGGATGATGTGCTCTACCTGAACACGCTGCGCCATCAGTCCGGTACGGCCTTGAAATTGCGTATACCCCTGAGCCGCTCCGACCTGCCTGCGGCGAGGGCCATCCATGGACGGCAAGGCGTCGCCCTGGGCAGAGATTACCGGGGTGTGCAGGTTGTCTCGGTACTGCTTCCCGTCCCCGATTCGTCCTGGTTCATGGTGGCCAAAGTGGATCTTGACGAAGTTTTGGCGCCGTGGCGCTCCCGCGTCGGACTTCTACTGGCGCTGTTTGTGTCCGCCCTGGGCATGCTGGGCTTGTTGGCGCTCTTTGCCGGTCAGCACAAGCAGAAACAATACTACCTTGCGCTTTACCGCTCCGAGGCCGAATTGCGCGCGGCCTTGGAGCGGCACAGCGTCACCCTGAAATCCATAGGTGACGGCGTCATCGTCGCCGATGCGCAAGGACGCGTGGAGCTGCTGAATGCGGTGGCCGAGAAACTCACCGGCTGGAGCGATGCGCAGGCGCGCGGGAGGCCCTTGGAGGAAGTCTTTCACATCATCAACGAGCACACGCGGGCGCCGGTCGAAAGCCCCGTGGCCAAAGTGATGCGCGAAGGTGTGGTGGCAGGCCTGGCCAACCACACGCTGCTTATAGACCGCAACGGCATCGAGCGGCCGATCGCCGACAGCGGTGCGCCCATTCGCAATCAAAAGAATGAGATCACCGGTGTGGTCCTGGTGTTTCGCGATCAAAGCGAAGAACAGGCCTTCCAGAGAAAGATCCAGGAGGGCGATCTGCAGAAGCGGCTCGCCCTGGAAGCATCCGGCCTTGGCACGTGGCGGCATGAGGTAGCCGCTCACACGATTGCCCTGGATGCCCGGGCGCAAAGTTGTTACGGTTTTAATAAAAACGTCGTTGCTTTGTCCGAACTGATCGAAAGGGTCCACCCGGACGATGTGGAGCGGCTGAAGGAGGAAATCAGCTCGGCGGCAGAGCCGGGCAGAAGCCGCAAGCGGTATGCGACCGAGTACCGGGTGATACATCCCGGCAAAAGGATTCGCTGGCTTGCCGTAACTGTCCAGGTTCAATTGTCCGGAACGGCAGCTGAGCTGAAGCCCGTTTCCATCCACGGCACGGTCCAGGACATCACCGAACGCAAGCAGGCCGAGCAGGCCCTGCAGGACAGCGAACGACGCTATCGCTATCTGTTTGAATCCATGGAGGCTTTTGCCCTGCTGGAACCGGTTGCGGATGCGGAGGGAATTCCCTCCGATTTTCGCTTTATCGAAGTGAATCCAGCGGGCGCGCGCCTCCGGGGCCTGCCCGCTGAAGCGATCAAGGGAAGGACGGTCCTGGAACTGTTTCCCCGCATCGACCGGTACTGGATAGAGGCGTACGGCAGAGTGGTGCGAACGGAACACCCCGAAAAATTCGAGCGGCTGAACCAGGTGAACGGCCGCTGGTATCGAACCTACGCGTACTGCCCTGAAAGCGGAAAAGTCGCCTCGCTCATCATCGATATAACCGACCGGATCGAGGCTGAGCAGAAACTGCAGGAGCTTACCGAAGCCCTCGAGCAGCGGGTGGTCGAGCGCACGGAACTGGCTGAAGCCCGCGCAAAACAGCTCCAGGTTCTGGCGGTGGAGCTGATAGAGGCCGAAGAGCGCGAGCGCCGCCGGGTTGCCCAGCTTTTGCATGAAGATTTGCAGCAGATCCTGGCCGCTGCACGCTTTCAACTGCAAACCTGCTGCTCGCAGATGCCTTCGCTTCCAGCCCTTGTGGATGTCGAGCGGCTGTTGAAGGAATCCATAGACAAGTCGCGGAAACTGTCGCATGAACTCAGTCCGCCGGTGCTGCAGCACGCGGGCCTGGTCAGCGCCCTTAAGTGGCTGGCCCGGCAAATGGGAGAACAGTTCGGACTGCAGGTAGAGCTGGAGATTGCGGCGGACGAGCGGTTTGAGTGCGCCCCGCTGAAAGTCTTCATGTTCCGCGCGGTGCAGGAGCTTTTGTTCAATATCTTTAAACATGCGGCTGTGAAAAAGGCCGTTGTCGCTCTGTCCGAGTCCGACGGAGATCTCGTTATCGCCGTACAAGATGAAGGCAAGGGGTTCAATCCGGATATCCTGAAAGCGACCTCCAATACCGGCCTCGGCTTGCTCAGCCTGCGGGAAAGAGCCAGCCATATGGGAGGGAAGTTGCTGATCGAAAGCGCCCCCGAACAAGGCAGCCGATTCATCCTGAGAATCCCAAGCCGCCTGGCCGATGATGTGCAACAGCTTTCGCCGGCTGTCGAGCAGCCGCCCTGCGACCAGGAAGTTCGCTTGTCGCCTGCCGGCACCTTTGAAATAAGCATTTTGTTCGCCGATGATCACAAGGTACTGCGTCAGGGCCTGATCAAGTTGATGGAAAACCAGCCGGACATCCGGGTGGTGGGTGAGGCGGCCAACGGAAGGGAGGCTCTTGAGCAGGCGGTCCTGCTTCGGCCGGACGTGGTGGTGATGGATATATCCATGCCGGAGATGGACGGAATAGAGGCCACCCGCCGGATTAAAGATGAACTTCCTCAGATCCGTGTGATTGGCTTGTCGATGTTCGAGGATGACCACCTTTTTCGGGCCATGCGCGAGGCAGGCGCAGAAGCTGTGATCAGCAAAACGGCCTCTTCGGCCGAACTGCTTAAAACCATCTATGCGTTTGCTGCAGGTACGGGAGTTCCCCAGAATGAGTGAGAAAAAGCAGGACGGAAAACAAGCAGCGGATTCAACCGGCAGGCCGCTTGTCATTGCAGGCATCGGCGCCTCGACGCTCGACTCCTTGAGGCGGTTTTTTTCCGCAATGGCCGCAGGCCAAGGGGCCGCTTTCGTGCTGATCCGGCACAGTGAAGACTCAGCGGAGTCATTCCCCCTCGAATCCCTGCGGGAAACGACGACCTATGCCGTCGTGGAGGCAAAGGACGGGATGCCCGTTCTTTCCGATCGCATCCATGTCATGCCCCAGGGCAAATTCCTGAACGCCACGGGTGGACTACTGACCTTTCACGAGCCTGTCGAGTGCACCGCGCTGCCCATGCCGATAGATCACTTTTTCTGCTCGCTGGCCGTCGACCAGGGAAGCCGTGCCCTCGGCATCCTCTTGTCCGGAACGGGCAGCGACGGACGGATGGGATTGTCGCAGATCCGGGAGATGGGTGGAAAAACGTTGGTCGAGGATCCGGAGAGCGCCGGTGCCTCAGAAGAGGCGAAAAGGGCGATCGAGACGGGTGCGGCGGACGCAGTCCTTCCGGCGGAAGCGATGGCCGCAGCGGTAGCCGTCTTCAAAAACCAGCTCCTGGCCGAGATGCGCAGCCATCCGGTGCCTTTTGAGCACAGATCCGATCTGAAGGTCATATTGGAGATCCTGTTGGTCAAAACCGGACACGACTTCCGCTGCTATAAACCCAGCACGATGATCCGGCGCATCCGCCGGAGGGTGACGCTGGTGGGGCGTTCTTCTTTTTCAGACTATATCCAATACCTCTCGGAACACCCAGCCGAAGCCGACCTGCTGAAGAAGGACCTTCTCATCGGTGTCACCGACTTCTTCCGTCAACCGGGCGCTTGGAAGGTTCTCGAAGAGAAGGTTTTATCGGATTTGATTGGAAGCGCCGGCGCGCAAGGTGGTATCCGCGCCTGGGTTCCGGGTTGTTCGACCGGCAAGGAAGCCTATAGCCTGGCCATGCTTTTTTACGAGCAGATGGAAAAGGCCGGCAAAAAAGTACCGCTTCAGATTTTTGCAACCGATTCCGACGGCGCTGCGCTTGCGGCGGCCAGAAGCGGCAGCTATCCGGATGAAGAGGTGCGGGAAAGCGTTTCAACCGAGCGGCGCAAACGATTTTTCATCCGCCTGGACGGGCGCTGGCAGATCACCAAAGAGATACGCGAGCAGGTGGTCTTCGCGCCCCAGAATCTTACTTCCGATCCACCGTTTTCACGGCTCGATCTGATCAGCTGCCGCAATGTTCTGATTTACATCGAGCCGGACGTCCAGAAAAAGATCATCGGCCTGTTTCATTTCGCCCTCCGCGAAGGCGGCTTTCTTTTCCTCGGAAGCGCGGAGACCATCGGCGACCGTGAGGACCTTTTTACGACGGTGTCCAAAAAAATGCGCATCTACCGGCGCATCGGAGTGGGCCGGCGGATCGCAGCGGAGCTCCCGGTGCGTCCCTCCGGTATGCGACCGCCGCCGGCGGTCCATCCCGTAATCCCTCAAACCCGCATGAGCATCGCCTCTGCCGCCCAACAGGTGCTGCTGGAGCGTTTTTCACCTGCCTGCGTGATGATCGACCGGAAGTTCCACGTTCTCTATGTGCACGGTCAGATCGAAAACTTTCTCACCATTCCCAAGGGGGAGCTGACCACCCGCGTTATTGAAATGGCCCGGGAGGGGCTTCAGGCGCGCCTGCGGGGCGCTGTCACCAAATGTATTCAAACCAGCCGGCCTGTATCCGTCACCGCCCGGGTGCGCCGGCTGGAGTCGTTCGTGCCGGTGAAGGTTGCGGTCAGTCCTTTGCGGCATCCCAGGGAAGCCGACGGCCTGCTGTTGATCACCTTCGAGGATTACCGGCCGGGTGCAAAGCCGCGCCGCAAAACCATGCAGGATGAAAATGTGCAGCAGCTGGAAGAAGAATTGAAGATCATGCGCGAGGAGCTGCAGAGCACCATCGAGCAGTTCGAAAGTTCCAACGACCAGCTGAAGGCCTCCAACGAGGAGGTGACAGCCGCGAACGAGGAGCTGCAGTCGGCCAACGAAGAGCTCGAGACCTCCAAAGAGGAACTGCAGTCCTTGAACGAGGAGCTGAATACGATCAACGCCCGGCTTCATGAAAAGGTGGAGGAGCTTGAAAACGCCAAGAACGACGTGGTCAATCTGCTTTCCAGCACCAACATCGCCACGGTGTTTCTGGATAAGGAGCTCAACATCAAGCGCTACACACCGGCCAGCACCCGCCTTTTGAGCCTGATCGATTCGGATGCGGGCAGGCCGGTTTCGGACATCCTGCGCCGGTTTGAAGACGACGCGCTCTTCCAGGATTCGCTGCAGGTACTGGCGGACCTGACCCCCATATCGAAAGAGGTGCGCGCAGAAGACGATCGGCACTACATCCGCCGCATCACCCCCTACCGTACCCAGGACGACCGCATCGACGGCGTCGTTCTCACTTTCGTGGACATCAGCGAGCGCAAGCAGGCCGAAAAGGCGTTGAAAGAAAGTGAAACCCGGTATCGTGAACTCGTCCAGAATGCCAGCAGTGCCATCGTCCGCTGGAAAAGAGACGGCGCGCTGGTGTTTTTCAATGAATATGCGCAGAAACTCTTTGGCTATACGGCCGACGAGGTGATCGGAAAAGACGTGCGGATGCTGATTCCGGAGCGCGAATCGACCGGCGGCGATCTCAGCGGACTGGTTCAGGACATCGTCGATCATCCCGAACACTTCGTGAACAACGTCAATGAAAACATCTGCCGCGACGGCCGGCGGGTCTGGATGACCTGGACCAACAAGCCCATTTTCGACCGGAACGGCCGTGTAGCGGAGATCCTGGCGGTCGGAACCGATATCACCGAGCTCAAACAGGCCGAAGAGGCGCTGCGCGAAAGTGAAGAACGCGTCCGGGTGAAATTGGAATCCATTCTTTCCCCGGAAGGGGATATCGGAAACCTCGATCTGGGCGACATCATCGATATCCAGGCCATTCAACTGCTCATGAATGATTTCTATAAACTTGCGCACCTTCCCATGAGCATCCTCGATCTCGAAGGCAACATTCTGGTGGGGGTGGGTTGGCAGGAAATCTGTACGCGCTTCCACAGGGCGCATCCGGATACCTGCAGTCACTGCATCGAAAGTGATACGCAGCTTTCCGCAGGCATCCCGCCGGGAGAAGCGCGGCTGTACAAATGCAAAAACAACATGTGGGACATTGCCACACCTATTCTGGTGGGCGGAAAACATATGGGGAACATTTTCTCCGGGCAATTCTTCTTCGAGGGCGAAGTCCCGGACTATGATCTCTTCCGGTCCCAGGCCAAACGCTACGGATTCGACGAAGAGAAATATATCGCCGCCGTGGAGGCTGTTCCGCGCTTGAGCCGGACCGCAGTGGATACCGGCATGTCTTTTTTCATGAAGCTGGCCGACATGCTTTCCAAACTGAGCTATGGGAATATCCAGCTGGCCCGTTCGCTGGCGCAGCGGGACGCCCTGATGGATTCACTGCGCGAGAGCCGCGAGGATCTGAACCGGGCCCAGGCGGTTGCCAAAACAGGCAGCTGGCGGCTGGATGTGCGCGAGAACAAACTGCTGTGGTCAGACGAGGCCTACCGCATCTTCGGGATACCCAAGGGAACGCCGCTGACCTACGAAACCTTCATCTCCGCGGTGCACCCGGACGATCGGGCGTATGTCCAGCATAAATGGACGGCCGCGCTGAAAGGTGAACTGTACGATGTCGAACACCGCATCATGGCCGGGGATAAACTGAAGTGGGTGCGGGAAAACGCCGAGCTGGAATTCGATGCGGAAGGAAATCTGCGGGGCGGATTCGGCACGGTCCAGGACATCACCGCTCGCAGGCAGATGGAGGAAGAGCTGCGCAGGTCAAGAGATGAACTCGAGATCAGGGTGCAGGAACGAACGGCCGAACTGAAGCGGCGGGCGGAGCAGCTTTCTCTTCTGGCTTCGGAACTGACGTTGACCGAAGAAAGAGAACGGCGGCGGCTGGCGGAGATTCTGCACGATCACCTCCAGCAGCTCCTGGTGGGCGCCAGGCTGAGCCTGGAGAGCCTCACCCCGCAGATTGCGGAGGAACACCAGCACGCTTTGCGCAATGTCTGCAACCTGCTCATGGAGTCCATCGATACCTCGCGATCTTTGACGGCCGAGCTTTCGCCACCCATCCTCTACCAGAGGGGCCTGACCGCCGCACTGGAATGGCTGGCCAGGTGGATGCGCGAAAAATACGGGCTCGACATAAAATTGAAGGTGGATCATGAGGTCGGCATCACCCAGGAAGACATCATGGTGCTCCTTTTTCAATCGGTGCGCGAGCTGCTCTTCAACGTCGTAAAGCATGCCCGCATCAATGCCGCCGAGGTGCGCATGTTCAGGGAGGATCCTGAGCAACTGCGCATCGTCGTCAGCGACCGCGGGGTGGGTTTCGATCCGAACGGCATGTGGAGGGAGAGCGAGCAAACCTGCGGATTCGGGATGTTTACCATTCGCGAAAGGCTGGAACTGCTGGGCGGTCGCGTCGAAGTAGAGAGCAAGCCCGGCCAGGGTTCTTCTTTCACGTTGATTGCTCCCCTGGGGAAGGCCGGCGCCCTTGAAAAAGTGCAGGCCGAAACCATCACGCCGGTTCGGGTTGATCTATCCGTGTTATCAAGCAAAGGCGCCAAAACCGAAAAGCGCATACGGCTCCTGCTGGTGGACGATCACATTGTCATGCGCCAGGGGCTGTCCACCATGCTCAGCGGCCACCCCGACATCGAGATCGTCGGCGAAGCGGCCGACGGGGAAGCGGCCGTCCGATTCGCCCGCAAATTCAATCCGGATGTCATTCTGATGGACATCAACATGCCGAGAATGAACGGGATCGAAGCGACCCGGATCATCCATGCGGAGCTGCCACACATCCGCATTATCGGGCTTTCCATGTTCGATGATTTCGACATCGCCTCGGCCGTCATCGACGCCGGGGCCGTCGCTTACTTGACCAAAGCCGGAAGCACTGAAGGGCTTTTGCGGGCCATCAGGGGAAAAGAGGCAAACGGCTGATGTCGCGTGCCGGCGCATCATCGCCCCTGCCGGCGAAATACGCCACTTGGCTGGTGAACAACATGGGACTTTGCCAATCCGGCCAAGAAGAGGTAGCAATAAGTCGTCGACAAGATGAATTTGTGAGATGCCCATCAATCGCAAACCCGCCCCAAAGGCTTGACCAAAGTAGCGAAGGCGGCCAGTCGCCGGATAGATGCCCTCTTGAAAAATGACCCTACCATGTGCGGCCGGAAAGAAACTCACCTGCCGGACCGTGCGCAAACGAATGAGCGGGTCGAGATACCCCTTGGCGAACTCAGCATATTGACTCTAGACCCAGGCCACCGGCGCCAATCCCCGCAGAGGGCGACTGCTCGAGATCGGCTGGATGGGCGGATGCGCGGCAGGGGGTCCGCAGAACGCCGGCGTTCGATCTTGCCTCATCCGGCAGCCGCGGGCTGCACCCATTCCTGCCGCGGTGGCCCGAATAACGGGCATTTCGGAAGAAGACCTGCGCCATGCGGTTTCGGCAGAAGCGGCCTGGAAGGAACTGATTTCGGCGGCACAATACGCGGCCGCGCAGAATCGGTCGGGCGCCTGCCCGCTGGTGATCCATTTTGCCCGCTTCGAGATCCCTTTTCTGCGCCGGCTCCATGAAATCGGGAGTCCCGGCACCCCTTTTCCGTTCCGGGTGATCTGCACGCATGCCATCGCACGCCGGCTGCTGCCGGATTTGCCGCGCAGGGGCATCCGGGCTTTGGCCGGCTATTTCGATCATGCCGTGCCCGAGCTGAGGCGCAGCGCCGATCATGCGCTGGCGACGCTGGCGATCTGGAAATGCCTGCTCGCATTGCTGCAGTCCCGCTGCGGGGTGGACACATTGCAGGGATTGGAGGATTGGCTGGCTGTTACGCCGCTGCCCGGCAAAGTGAGACGGACATACCCGATGGATTGCGAAGATCGCCGCGCCCTCCCCGAGCAACCAGGCGTCTACCGCATGCGCCGCGCCAACGGCGACATCCTCTATGTCGGCAAGGCCAAGTCCCTCAGACAACGCGTGAACAGCTATTTCCGAGGCAGTGCGGCACACGCGGAGCATATCCTGGAAATGCTGACGCAGGCGCGGGCGCTTGATTTTGCTGCTACCGCATCGGCGCTCGAAGCCGCTGTTTTGGAATCGGATGAAATCAAACGCCATTGTCCGCCCTACAACATCGCCTTGCGCCCCGGAAAGCGAAAGAGGAGTAGCCGTTCAGGCCGGACGGGATATTCAAACAAGGCGAAGAAAAAGACAGTACTTCGGCTTGGTCCTTAAGAGTAAATCCAGAATCATGCTTCTTGAACGAAACGGCCGAGGGGGGAAAAGACGGTCGGAGAGCAAATCCTTCTGCTCCGGGCGACCGCTGAAAATTCCCCAAAGGGGCGATTTGTATTTTGGTTTATAAGCTGCGTTTCCGGGTGGCGCGGACGAGAGCAAATTGCCTTGGGTGAGGTACCCCTTTTGCTTTACGACCGGCGCTTCCAGTCAATGGAAACTGCCTCTTTTAATTTGGCCGTGGGTATATTTGGCCGCCGATCCCTGTTCTGGCCGGCAATGACCTGGTTTTGTTTTTCGATCATGCGGGTTTGCTCCATGATGCGACTGTTGGCCTCATCGAGCTTTCTTTTGATCTCGACCAACGCTGCTTCCAATTCGTAGATTTTACGTTCCAACTCCCGGTTTCGCCGAAAAACCCCTTCGCCGATGAGCTCCAGCGGTATCTGCATCCCGGCAAGATCCTCGAGCGAAACCACCGGCTCCTTGCTTTGGGCGAGTTCCGGCTGCCGGGCGGCCGGTGCACTCTGAGGCGCCGGCTGCAGAACAGGTTCTTTTACGACTTGCGCGGCCATTACTTTGGAGGCGGCTTTCGGGGGCGCAGCGGCAGCGTTCATTTTAAATGAGTAAACCACGGGTTTTGTGTTGGTAAGCCTTTGAGCCCGGCCCTTTTTGACCAATGTGACCATCAGGGATTGGGCATACTGCTTCTTTTCGTCAGGCCAGTTCAGGGTGGACATCAGTTCAGTGATGGTAAATCCGGGTTCGGACTTAGGGCTTTCAATTTTTCTGCCAGCGGCAATCAGCTCAGCTACCTTTGTCATGGAATTTCCCTGCTTTCTTGTTTTTCGATGCGAGGTTAAGCGGCTTTAATATTGATACGGAGTATGGTTCGTCAAGCCCCTGGTTCATTTTTTGAGATCGGGGGAGCTTTCCTTCAGGGCATGCCGGAACTCGAAAGCATGGCAGCAATCACTTCTTTGGGGGGTATGGTATGCAATCACCACCTGCTTTTCATACAACCACAGGGTCATGGCTCTTTTTATTATTGATTCATGTCGCGTTAAAATTTAATGCTCATATCGAAAATAAATTCACAGTTCGCAGTTCATGAAACTCCACGACAGACCAGGCCGGCCCGATCAAAAAGAAAGCACCCGTTTGATGACGAGTCAACTCCCCGGGTGGAAAAACCAGATGGAGGGCAAAAATGACGGCGCATGAAGCAGACAGGACCAAGATCAAAGCCAAAAGTGTGAGCCCCGGACGCAATTGGCCCGATTGGTATGCGGAACTTGCCGCTTTCCGGAATCCAAGCAGCCGCAAGGCTGTCTGGCAGCTGATCAATACGTTGGTCCCGTATGGTTGTCTGTGGTATCTGATGATCCGGTCGATTCAACTCGATTACCCTTACGCGTTGACCCTGCTTCTCGCTCTTCCGGCCGGCGCCTTCCTGGTCCGGATATTCATCTTGTTTCACGACTGCGTCCATGGTTCGTTCTTCGCGCGGCAGGGCGCCAACACCTTCTTCGGGTATCTCCTCGGTGTTTTGGTGTTCACTTCTTTCGAAGACTGGCGTTTTGCCCACCTCCGGCACCACGTCACTTATGCGAATCTCGATGCGCGGGGATTCGGCGACATCTGGACCATGACGCTCGCGGAGTATGAAAGCTCATCAAGGAAGAAACGGTTGCAATACAGGCTTTACCGCAATCCCTTGGTGATGATCGGGCTGGGCGCGCTGTTCACCTTTTTTCTCGCCAACCGGCTACCCAAACGCAAGGTGCGGCGCAAGGAACGGGTGAGCGTTCTGTTCACCAACCTGCTTATCGTCATCGTGATTTTGGCGGCCGATCGGCTGTTTGGATGGCGAACCTACCTTCTGATCCAGTTGCCGGTGTTCTGGTTTGCCGGCGCTGCAGGGGTTTGGCTGTTTTATGTCCAGCATCAGTTCCCCGGGGGCTATTGGGCCCGTAAAGGCGAGTGGCAGCCATTGCGGGCGGCCATGCAAGGAAGCTCGTTTTACCAATTGCCGGCTGTGCTGCGCTGGTTTTCCAGCAACATCGGGTACCACCACGCCCACCATCTGAGTCCCAGAATACCCAATTACCGTTTAAAGAAGTGTTACGATTCGGTGCCGGCGCTGCAAACAAAGGCACCGCTTACTATCGCCAAGAGTCTTTCCTGCGTTGGACTGAATTTGTGGGATGAGGATCGGCGGGAGATGGTTGCCTTTCCTGGCAGCGCCTGAGCTCATGTGCTTTTGAAGCGCTGAAAGCGCAATCAGGGCACGCCTGCCTTTTTCAGCAATTCCGTCATCTGCTCCAGTTGCCCGGGGTCTTTGTAGGGATAAAAGTGCGCAAAGGAGTGGGTAGAAAAACCAGGTTTCAGGCCGACGATGGTCCGTGCGAAATGACGGGCCTGGTTCATCCGCTCCAGGCCGGCATAGGCGATCGCAGAGATCACCAGCGCATCGAAGTCGTCGGGATTGCTTTCCAGACCGATCTCGGCGGCTTCGATGGCCTCTTCGAAGCGACGGCATCCGCAGTAGGCGGCCGCCAATATATCGGCGAAAAAAGCTGGATAGACCGGGGACAGCCGGATGGCGAAGCGCGCCAGCTCAACGGCTTCGGCCGGACGTCCCAGATAGTTCAACACGCTGGCCTTCACGGCATATGAGGAATCGCAACTGGGGCGCGCAAGTACGGCCTGCTCTGCGGCATGCAGGGCTTTTTCGGGTTCGTTCTGCAGCAGATGGACCATTGCGATCACCAGCTCGGACAATCCCGTATCGTCTTTCAGTTCCAAGGCCCTGTGCGCCATTGCGGCGGCCTGTGCCAGGGAATGGTCCCTGTCGCAGGTGCGGTTCTGGATCACGCACATCACGTGGGTATATGCCAGGACCGCATAGCCGATAAACACCTCCGGCTCGAGCCGGATGACCTCCTCGAACATCTCAATGCCAAGGTGAAAATCCGGCCGGAGTGAATTCGACATCGCCCCGTAGCCTTTATAGTAGCATTCGATGGCTTTGGGGTTCTTGAGGGCCTTGCTGATGGTCTGGCCGCTGATGCCGGAAACCAGTTGCACATCCATGGCGGTCGTGATTTCGCGGGTGATCTCATCCTGGACCTCGAACAAGTCTCCCATGCGTCTATCATAGCGTTCGGCCCATATCTGGCGCCCGCTTTCGGCTTCCACCAACCGCGCCGTGATGCGCAGCCGGTCGCCGGCCCTGCGCACACCGCCCTCAAGAATATGGCTGACGCCGAACTGTCGCCCGATCTCCTGGATGGAAGAAAGCGTTGTTCTGAAGTTGATCATGGTACTCTCAGATATCACAAAAAGGCCGGGAATCAGAACCAGTGCCGTCTGGATGTCGAGGGTCAGACCCAGCGCCAGATGATCCTGATCGGGGCTGGCGCTCAGGTTGACAAAGGGCAGAACGGCCAATGATGGCTTGGCCGGACGAGGCAAAGGCGCATCTTTGAAGAGCGGCCCGGCCGGCTCGACCGACCCGTGGGGATCGACCGCCGGGTCCACCACCCGGTACACATGCACTCTATCGGAAATGTTTTTCAGCCTGCGTTCGCCCAGGTCTACGAAGTGATAGGGCTGCCGGCCGTGGATCTGTTTGTACACGCTGTCCGAAATGCATGTGCTGCCGGGTCCGGCCAGCGCCTCCAGGCGCGCGGCGATATTCACGCCATCGCCGTACAGCCCATGGCCGTCCGCCATCACGTCGCCGATATGGATGCCGATGCGGAAATGCAGATGGCGAGCGGGTGGCAGGTCAGTATTGATGTTGCGGGCGGCCTCATGAATCCGCGCGGCGCATTCCACCGCCGAAAGGGTGTTGGGGAACTCGGCCAGCAGGTTGTCCCCCACAAAGTCCACCACGCGCCCGGATGCCGCCGCAACCAGGGCGCCGACACGCTCGCGGCATAGATTCATCAGCCGCATGGTGGCGATTTCATCGTCGCTCATCAAGCGGCTGTACCCCGCCACATCCGCGCTGATCAGCGCGGCCAGCCGGCGCTGGTAGTTGTCTGGATCCATGGGCCGCCTCCCGCCGGAAGAAAAAATCGGGCTGTATCTCGAAGGTTTTAATCATTCAGGGTCCAATGTCAAAGCAGCGGAAGAGGGGTTCCAAGGCCAAAGCGAGGGCAGGCCCGGCAGGCAACGGAGTCTCTGCGGCTCTCCGATAGAACCTTCTTGGATGGGATTGCCACATCCCGCAAGGACGGAAAAGTGAGTCCGGGGGGCTTTAGCCAAGACTCATGCGCGCATCGATTTCCGGTACCACGACATCTTTCTGCGGAAATTGCGCCTTAATGCTTCGGACCATCCCCTTCAGATCGAGCAAGGGCAGTTTGCGGGTTTGGGTGCCTTTGACGTGGGGTTTGGAAAAATCGTCATAGTGAATCAGGACGACCGTCCCGGGTCGTGTGATATCGATGAGCCGGTGCGGATAGCCTTCTGTTTTGTGCCAGCCCGCCGCGCATAAAAAGAGCACATCGCAGGTGTATCCCTGCACTTCCTCTTCGATAAAATTGGCGCTGCCGACATGCAGAAAAGAGATGCCGTGGATTTGCAGCCTGGGTGCAAAGACGGTTCCGAGGCGGTAACCGCTGGCTTTCATCGGCAGCGTGGCGGACGGTCGTATTTCTCCCTGAAATGGGACCTTGCCCGCGAATACAAGGCCGTGGGCGGAGCGGATCATGGTCACCAGGGCATGCTCGCTTAAGGCGACCGTCTCCCCGCCGCGGCAAACCAGGGTGCGCCCCGGGAGGCCGGCCAGGGTCATGAGGGTGTCCAAAGAACTGCTGCCCACCAGTTGGGCATTCGATCTTTGGATGATATAGGGCACGTCCAGGGCATGGTCCGAGTGGGTATGACCCACGATGACGGCCTTAACCTTTTGCATGGCGGAAAGCGCGCTGTCAATGGCTGCCTCATCCGGCGAGATGGGGCCGAGCAGGGTGTTGAACAAATCCACCCTGGTGTAGTAGGGATCGATGAGAATGATTTCGTCCGGCGTTTCGAACGTGAGCCCCGCCGCACCGGTCCAGGTCACCTGAATCATACCGTTACCTCCAATACATCGTGTGGACAAAACCCCTGCCATTAGCGGGACCACTTGAGCAGGGGCCTGGGGATCTTCAAGGATGGCGATCTTTGCTATAAAACGAATGGCTTGGCAACTCCTATGTTTGCGCATGATCGTCTAAAACGGCGTTAAAGTGATCGGCCCCGGCAGCCGATATATTGCAAGAGCAATCGACGGCAAAGAAAAGGCGGTGTGTATCCGTCGTGCATTAATTCAGGGATTCCGGCATGAAGATCAAAATGGACGAACTGGCACCCTTTCGGGAAATATGCCGCAAAATCTGTTTGAACATCCCGCCCTCCTATGAATGGCAATGGGATCTGAAACGGAGCATGGCCATCGTGGTGCTTCAGGGTGAAGATGCCGAACTGGTCTTTTTCCCGCTTTTCAAAGAGTTTCGCCACCATTGGAATTTTTCTTCAGCCCCGCCGGAAACCGCGGATGTGACCCGGTGGGTCAATGACCAGTTCGGCCTCATGCCCGGTCAGGTGGTTTTCACCTCCTATCCATTGCATAATCTTGTTCTTTGCGTCGCCTGGTGGCCGTGGGGCGATGATGACAAAGTTTCCATGCGCGTCGGCCTCATCCCGATCCAGAATTCCAACCTGCGCCGGGAAGCCGTATTCCAATGCCTGCGCGGCTGGCTGAATATTCCCAACCCGCCATAGAATTTATGCCCCCGAGTACTTCGATGAACTTTGATTCGCAGGGGAGGGCGCCCGGCGCGGGCGCCTGAAATGGCTTGACGCCCGGCAGGACAGTTCCTATAGTGGCGCCTTTTTTACCGATCGCGCAGCCGTGGGGACCATCGATCCATGCCGGGCACATCCAAAGCCGATATCAAAATCCTTTTTGCACTCACGCTGGTCCACTTCACGGGAGACTTCTACAGCTCCTTTACCAGCCCGCTTTTTCCGCTTTTTGTAGAAAAAATGGGCTTATCGCTCGCGCAAGTCGGGTTCATTGCCGGTATCAACCGGTTTCTGGCCTTCATTGTGCAGCCTTCGGTGGGCTACCTGGCCGACCGGTATCCGACGCGCGCTTTCATTATGACCGGACTGCTCATGGCGGTCATATTCATCCCCCTGGCGGGTATCGCCACCACTTTCTGGATTCTGCTGCTGACCATCTCCCTGGGCTCGATTGGGTCTTCCATGTTTCATCCTTCAGTCACCGGGATGGTGCCGTTGTACTCCGGCAATAAAGCCGGCTTCGCAATGTCGGTGTTCAATACCGGAGGCACACTGGCTTTCGGATTGGGGCCTCTGCTGATCACGTGGTATGCAAGCCGCTTCGGACTGAACGCCGTCCCCTTGACCATGGTCATGGGCTTGATGGCGGTCGTTTATCTCTTCGCCGTCGTGCCTGCTCCGCAGAGCGAAGGCATGCGTTCGCTGGGGTTCATCGGTTCCATCAGGGAGAGCCTGGGCGACGCCTGGAAAAGCGTGGCCCTGATCTGGCTCGTCATGGTGGCGCGGGCGATTGTGGGACAATCCTTTATCACGTTCATGCCGGTGCTGTATGTGCAGAAAGGGTTCTCGGTGGTTTCGGCCGGCCTGATATTTTCTCTGTTTACAATGGCCGGAACGGTCAGCGGTCTGGCGGCCGGGCACGCCGCCGATCGCATCGGGTTCAGAAGGGTGTTTTTATGGACCCATGCCTTCATGGCACCGGCTCTGTATTTCTTTTTGCACCTGCAGGGCCGCTGGATCTACCTGGGCGCTCCGTTGGCGGGCGGGCTCGTTTTGGCCAGCATGCCTCTTGGCGTAGCCCTGGCGCAGCAACTGGCACCCAAGGGGCGTTCGATGATCGCCAGTTTGATGATGGGCTTCGCCTTCGGCCTGGGCGGCTTGGTCACGCCGCTGGTCGGCAAATTGGCCGATCTGTTTTCGATCGAAACCACCTTGATGGCCATCGCTTGGGTACCACTGGCGACCCTGCCGCTGATCTGGGCTTTCCCGGGCAGGCAAGTGAAAATTGCGGCTTGACGCCATGCAGCCAATCATCACAGATCATAGCGTGCCGCGCATTTCCAGTTTCTACCTTTGAACCCTGGCGTTTTGCGGGGGAATGAAGAAGAATCAGCGTTTCTTTAACGGAAAGATGCCCGGATAGAGTTTGGGGCCGCATTCGGAGCAGATTCCGTGCGAAAAATCGGCTTCCGAATGGGAATGGATATAGTCTTCGATCGGCTGCCAGTTGCCGTTTTCATCACGGATTTTCTTGCAGGAAGCACAGATCGGCAGCAAGCCGCTGAGTTTCTTTACCTCGAGCAGCGCCTGCTCCAGTTTTTCAATGAGTTCTTCGCGCTCCTTGGCCGCCTTGAATTTGATCAAGGCAATCTGGATGGTATAACGCAGTTCGGCGTTATCATAGGGTTTGAGTATATAGCCATAAGCATTGGTCTTTACGGCACGGTCCAGCATGGCCTGATCGCTCAGGCAGGTGATGAAGACAATGGGCACATCCAGCTTCTGATGGATCAATTCGGCTGCCTCAATGCCGTTCATATCGCCTTCCAGCAGGATATCCATCAGCACCAGGTCGGGCCGATGCTCAAGCGTGCCGCGCACGGCGGCAGGTCCGGAACGGGCTGTGCCGCACACCTGATAACCGAATGTCTGCAAGCGGGCCTCCAACACGGTGGCCACATGCCGGTCATCTTCGACAACCATGAGTTTGCCAGCCGAGGGCATCTTTGTTCCCATCGCTCTAGCCTGCATACGTTCGCCTTTCAGAACCTCTGTACCGGGTTCCACCAGGTTCGGTTCGGCCGGACGGTTCCGATTGCCCAAAACATCTTTCGATTGCGTTTTCGTCGCCCTGGGTTACGGATTTGGAGACGATGCGGGAAATCAAAAGGTTTAAGTTCATCCTGTCCCATCCGGCCTGCCGAAAGTCTCTGTTGCGGTGGCAGTGACAATATTGAAAAGCAACAGGCAATTACAATCGTGCGGGCACTATATTGAGCTTTTCGAGCACGCTGCCGCCTGTCGGTCTAGCAGGGTAGGTCTGCAATAAACTTGCCAGTTGCCGATTCAGAATCGGGCAGGACGGCGGGTGGGGAATTTTGAAATGGATCATCTTGGAGGGGCGGACCACCACCTCTGCGTTGATTGCCTTCCGGCGGGATCAGCCCGGTCGGGACAACAAAGGAATTCCGCAAAACCGGGATGGCGCAATTCGAATTGGAAGGTGGCGTGCAGATAACGGTTCCGTATGCGGTGTCTGCCGGCTCTTGCCGCAAACGCACCTATTCTTCCTGATGGAACCGCTTTATTATGTAGCCGCCCGATTTTTCGTCCAGTTCCAGTTCCATGAGATCCCGGGCCGAGGCTTCTTCGAGCAGGCGGTTGAAAGAGCGAAAACCATAGTAGGATTCATTGAAACCGGGCCGTCGTCGCTTGAGCGCCTGTTTGACCATCGATCCCCAGATTTTTTCATCCGAGCCCCGTTCCTCGGCCAAAGCCTCCAAGGTTTCCATGATCACATCCAAGGCTTCCTGGACGCGATCCTCGGCATCCTTCTCCGGCACGGCGCTCGGAGCTGACGGTTTTGCGCCCTGCCGCACGGGTTTGCGCGGGGTGCGTTTGCGCTGCTTCTTTTTGCGGACCAGATCGTCATAATAGATGAACTCGTCGCAATTGGCGATCAGGAGGTCGGAACTTGAATTTTTGACACCCACTCCGATTACGATTTTGTTGTTTTCACGCAGTTTGCTCACCAGGGGTGAAAAATCGGAATCCCCGCTGACGATGACAAAAGTGTCCACATGGGATTTGGTGTAACACAGGTCCAAGGCATCCACGACCATGCGGATGTCGGCCGAATTTTTTCCCGACTGGCGCACATGCGGGATTTCGATGAGCTCAAAAGAGGCTTCATGCATGACGGCTTTGAAATCTTTGTAACGGTCCCAGTCGCAATATGCCTTTTTTACGACGATACTGCCTTTGAGCAGCAGGCGTTCCAGTACTTTGTCGATGTCGAAATCATCGTAGCGGGCGTCGCGCACCCCTAGGGCCACATTCTCGAAATCACAAAACACGGCCATGTTTTCGGTTTCCGTGGTTTTGTTCATGAAACACTCCTTTCCGGCTGCAATGCAGCAGGACGGTTGAATAGCGGTGCAGATGGGTTCAAGCACGATCTGCGGTTGCAAGCAGGCGGCGGCGATCCATTTTTTGGCCAAATGGCTTGTGCGGCAATACCTGATTTCACAGTTGACTGTTTGTGGATGGACACTACCTCAATTCTTCGATCCGCCTCAAGCTAAAACATCCACCCAGGCCCTTGTCAAAGCAAAATGATCAGCCAGCGCTCGCGCGCCTGCAACTTTGCAGTTCAGCGTCGTCCAGCTCTTCCAAGGCTGCCGGGATGCGCCTGGACCGGTCCTGGAGGCTTTTAACTGCTGGCGCTGCTGTAATGGCGCACGGCAAAACGCCATAAAACCGTGCTGCACGTCAGAAGGCCCGCGGCCAGCAGGCAGGCGATCCCCAAGAAAAGGGGGCCGGCGCGTCCCAAAAGCGCTTCGGCCGGGAAGGTGGTCACGAAGGCTATGGGGACCACAAAGGTCAAGGCCGCGCGCAGCCAGCCGGGATAGACATGAACCGGGAAGCGCCCGGTTTCATAAATTGAGGTGAACAGCTCGGTGATATTGTCCACGCGCACGAACCAGAAGGCCGTGCTGACCATCAGCACCCAAATGCTGTACAGGATAAGGGCGCCGTTGGCGGCAAAGCCCAATGCCATGAACCATTGGCCGGTGCTGGGCATGATCTCTCCTTTGATCAGCGCCAGTATGATGATCCCCACTCCCAGGCCGACATCGACCAGCTTGAAGACCGACAGATGCCGCAGGGAGGCCATGAACTGGCTATTGACCGGTTTGACCAGCACGAAGTCGAAGGTGCCCAGGCGAATCTGTTCGACAATCCGGGTGATGTTGGGCCGCAGTAACGCTTCGATCAGGCCGTTGAAGAGCGTGAAGCCCCCCACCACCAGCATGGCCTGATAGAACCGCCAACCGCCGATCTGGCTGCGATGAAAGAAAAAGATATACAACCCAAGCCATGCGAAAGCGACCCAGAAGATACTCATCAATGCGCTGGCGATGAAGTTGGCGCGATACTCCATCTCCGCATAGAGCGCGTTTTTGTAGAAAATAGCCAATAATTTAAAGTAGCGCATCGCAGCAATTGCTTCCCGGCGCAGGGGCCCGGTTCTTCTAAGCGCCCACGGCGCTGTAATGCTTCAGGCCCTTGCGCCATACGGTCCGGTAAAAAGCCAGACAAAGCAACAGCCATACGATCTGCTGCCCCAGGGCCGCGGCCAGCGCCGCCCCGCCGATACGCCCCATGAGAATTTCCACGGGCAATGAAAGCATATACCGAAAGGGCAGATATTGGGTCCAGGCGAAAAGGGCGGGCGGAAAAATCTCCAAAGGCGCGATAATGCCGCCGAACATGAGCATGCCGGCATAAACCATCTCATTGATGGCTAATGACTGGGTCGTCCAGAAACCCAGCAGCCCGATGGCGTATTGGGTCAGAAACCGCATGGCCAGCGCCGCCAAGGTGGAAAAGCAGAAAAGACCCACCGTGATCCAGTCGTGGCGCAAGGGAAGCCCGGGCAGCCAGAGCATCACCATCAGAATGATCGGCACGATGGTCAGCATCCGAAACAGCTTGTCGCCCAGGTGCATGGCGATATGATTATGGATGGGGTTGATCGGTTTAAGCAGTTTCGATGAGAGTTCACCCAGACGGATATCATAGTCCAGCTCCCATGCCACCCAGACGGCTGTGAATTGCCTTACGGCCAGCAGCGCGAGGTAATAGGCCGTGAACTCCAGGGGACCGTATCCGCCGACCGGACCCGCCTCGGCGATGCTCAACCAGACGGCCAGCATGACCAGCGGCAAGGTATTGGCGAGCATCCAGATCAGCATGCCCACCCTGTATTCGATCAACACCCGCCAGTTCACCTTTAGAAGCATCCAGTACTTGCGCAGCAACCTCATGGTGCCTCCCGCCCGGCGATGGCTTTTCCGCCCGCAAATACCTCCGCAATGATCGCTTCTACAGCCGGCTCTTCAATGGTCAGGTCCTCCAGATCGACCGCCGTGAGCAGCTGGGCCGCGGCCCGCGTGGCCGATCCGCGGGGGACGCGCAATGTCGCCCTGAAGCCATTGCATTCGTGCACTTGCCCGTACAAGGCCAGACGATCGCAATGCAGCGGCTGACGCGACACCAGCTTCAGAACCTTATACGGCGCAAACGCCCCGACCATCTTTTGCAATTCGCCGTCATAGATCAGCCGCCCGTTGTCGATCACGATCAAGCGGTTGCACAATGCCGTCACATCGGCCATGTAGTGGCTGGTCAAAATGATCGTGGCGCCGTAGCGCGCGTTGTATTCGGCCACAAATTGGCGGATGCGCGCCTGCATGGTGACATCCAGTCCGATGGTGGGCTCGTCGAGAAAGAGCACTTTGGGGCGATGCAGCAGGGCGGCCGCCAGTTCGCATTTCATGCGTTCTCCCAGACTCAGCTTGCGCACCTGTTTTCTCAAAAGGGGATCCAGATCGAGCAGTTGGCTCAGTTCGGAAAGGATGTGTTTGAAGTCGTTGGCCCCGATGTCGTATATGGCGCGATTGACAAGGAAGCTTTCGATCGCCGGCAAATCCCAGTTCAACTGGTTCTTCTGACCCATCACCAACGTGATCTGCTTTAAAAAAGCGGCTTTGCGCTGGTGCGGGACAAAATTGATAATGCGGGCATAGCCGCTGGTGGGATAAAGCAGCCCCGAGAGCACTTTGAGCGTGGTGGTTTTCCCGGCACCGTTGGGACCCAGGAACCCCACCACCTCGCCGGCTTCGATGTCGAAGCGGATATTGTCCACCGCCTTGACCGTTTGATAGCGCCGATTGAAAAAACTGCTCAGTGAACCGAGGAAACCCGGCTCCTTCTGATGGACCTGATAGTATTTGCAAAGGCCGTTGACTTCGATTTGGGCCACCGACCTCCTCCATTCACCGAGAATTGTGCGGATCAGACCTCCCCGGCCACCTCTTCAGCTTTGGTGATCACGATCGCTTCCTTGGGCACATCGTCGTGCATGCCGGTGCGGCCGGTGGCAACGGCCTTGATTTTGTTGACCACACCCTGACCTTTGATCACTTTGCCGAACACCGCGTAACCCCATCCGCGGTCGTTTTTGGCGCTGTGATTCAAGAAATCGTTTTTCTTGACATTGATGAAAAACTGCGCTGTTGCGCTGTGGGGGTCCGAAGTACGCGCCATGGCAACGGTGTAGGGATCATTTTTCAAGCCGTTGTCGGCTTCGTTTTCAATCGGTTCAACGGTCGGTTTCTCTTTCATGTCGGGGGTCATGCCGCCGCCCTGGATCATGAAGCCATCGATCACCCGATGGAAAATGGTGCCATCATAATGGCCCTTGTTCACATAGGCCAGAAAATTGGCAACAGTCTTGGGGGCTTTTGCTTCATCCAGCTCCAAGTAAATCTCACCCATGCTGGTTTCGAGTTTGACCACGAAAGACTCCTTTCTTACGAGCATCAGAGATGCATCGTCTATCAATTGGCGGTTTAACTTTCTTAAATCCAAAAAAGAAGATCCGACCACTGGCCGGACATCGCAGGGTTTATACAGCAAAACGATCGCAATTGCCACTGCCGGCCGGCCCACCGCTCAAAGGTTCCGGCAAACGGCCTTGGAATCGGTCCGCGGGCGCACGCACCGCCGGCATGGATGGCAGGTTTAATAACGCCCTGTTTACAATACCAAAAAAGAGTTTATTGTAGAGAATCCGAAATCTGGTCGGCCTGGATGAACGCAAACGACAAGGACAAGCTGATGAATTCATCCATTATTACTTGCCCGCACTGCGGCACCAAAAATCGATTGAACCCCGCAATGGGTGCCGCTGACCGGCAGCCCAAGTGCGGGCGATGCCATCAACCGCTGCCCGTCCCCGATCCCGGCGGCGACGGCAGGTCATTCCTGACGCTGCGTTGCGGACAATGCCAAGCCAAAAACCGGGTTCCGGCCGACAAACTTCAGGATAACCCCAAATGCGGGCGATGCAAGGCGCCCTTGCAATATCAAGACGCGGGCAACGGCCGGCCGGTCGTGGTCAGCGATGCCAACTTTCCGCAAACCGTTCTCCAATCCCCTTTGCCCGTTCTTTTGTATGCATGGGCGCCCTGGTGCAGCATATGCAGCGGCACCAATTCCATGGTGGACCAGCTGGCCCTCGACACCAAGGGTAAATTCAGGGTGGGCAAACTCAACATCCAAACCAATCCGCAACTGGCCAATCAGTACGATATCCTGAGCGTTCCCTCCTTTTTCATCTTTGACGGCGGCCGGCTGAAGCTGCACCTGCCCGGAGCTGTACCCAAACATGAGTTGATGATCAAAATGGCCGCCTACCTATAGGGTTTGTTGGGTTCCTAAAGTGGATTCGACCCTTGGCCGATATAGGGTTTGATGGTGCGGTGGGGTTTTGGGCGCTGAATTCGGGACGTCGGTGCGATCTGGCGAGATTGATGCCGGCGTCCATCTGCACGGGTTGCACTGAGGCATCTATCCCGTCCGGGAGCCGGACAGGAGTCTGTCGGAATGACCAGCAAAGCCAGATTCATAGAGATCGTCAAGCGTGTGAAGGAGCTGGAAACCGAGCAGGAGAAGACCAAGTGTGCACAAGTAGAGCTTAAAGAGAGTGAAGAGCGATTCCGTCTTATATCCGAAACCATCCATTTCGGCGTCTTTGAAATCGATGCCGACGGCAACTGCCTTTACACCAATACACGCTACCAGGAGATCTTCGGCATCAACCTGGTGCAGAGCCTGACGACCCGCTGGCATGAATTCGTCGCGGTCGAGGATCGGCCTTCAATTATCGCTCAATGGCGCGCTTTGGCCGTGGAGATGAAAACCTTTTCGACCGACTGCCGCATTATGACGGCCCACGGGCAAACACGTTGGGTGCATGTACATGCCTCACCGGTTTTTTCGGATCGCGGCGCCCGCTATACCGGAACGGTGGAGGACATCACCGCCCGCAAGGAAAACGAACAGGAACTGAAAAAAGCCAAGGAGGCGGCTGAGTCGGCCAATCTGGCCAAAAGCCAATTCCTGGCCAACATGAGCCATGAAATCCGGACACCGATGAACGGCATCATCGGGTTTACAGACCTGCTTTTGAGCACCTCCCTGGATGACGTGCAAACCGATTACACCAAAACGATCAAACGCAGCGGAGACGCGTTGCTGCTGCTGATCAACGATATCCTCGATTTTTCCAAGATTGAATCGGGTGAATTGGAAGTCGAATACATCGATTTTGATCCCGAACTGCTGATTTACGACGTGTGCGAAATCGTGCGCCCCAAGATCGGCGCCAAGCCCATAGAGCTGTTGTGCCGCATCGCCGACGATGTGCCTCCGCTGGTCAAGGGAGATCCGCTGCGCTTTCGCCAGATCATCACCAATTTGCTCGGCAATGCCCCGAAGTTCACTGAAAAAGGCGAAATCGAGCTCTCCCTGTACGTGGAGGCCGAAACTGAGGACAAGATTCAATTGCACGCCACCATCAGCGATACAGGCATCGGCATACCCGCGGATAAACTGGAGATCATTTTCGAACCGTTTCAGCAGGCCGACGGATCGACATCCCGCAGGTACGGAGGCACTGGCTTGGGGCTGTCCATTTGCAAACAGCTCGCCGGGATCATGGGAGGCGATACATGGGCGGAGAGCCGTTCGGGCGAAGGCAGCCGGTTTCATTTTACCGCCTGGCTGCGCAAATCCGAAAACATGGCAGCGGCGCGCATCGTGCCGGCTGCTCTGGTGGACCGGCGTATCCTCGTGGTCGATGACCATGCGGGCACCCTCAAAATACTGCACGGGATTCTGGCTTCCCTGCAGATGAAGGTGGCGAGCCTGGACAGCGGCGTAAAGGTGCTGCCGTTTTTGGAACAGGCGCTTGGCGCCGGGCGTCCGGTGGACGTATGCCTGATCGATCTGCACATGCCGGACATGAACGGCTATCAGGTCGCGGAGGCTGTTTCGCATGCCTTGGAATCGCCGCCGAAACTCATTGCGCTGTCCTCGGCTCTGGAAAGGGACGCGGCCAGATGTGAAGCCGCCGGATTTCATGGATTCCAGACCAAACCGGTCCGCCGCGAGCGGCTGGTGCAGATGCTGGGGCGTTTGTTGGGTGAGTCCGCAGGGGCTGAGGACAGCAAGCACAAGATGCACACCCAATATTCGGTTCGCGAGGCCCTGAAACATTCCATCAGCATACTTCTTGCGGAGGATAATCTGGTCAACCAGAAGCTGGCGGTCATGATGCTGGGAAAAGCGGGCTATCAGGTGGATGTGGCCGTGAACGGGCGGGAAGCCGTTGAGAAATACCGTTCGGCACCGGACAAGTACGATTTGATCTTCATGGATGTGCAGATGCCCGAAATGGACGGCAAGGAAGCCGCCAGTACGCTGCGGAAGCTGGGTTTCAACCGGATTCCGATTGTAGCGATGACCGCTCACGCCATGAAAGGCGATCGTGAAATGTGTATCACGGCCGGAATGAACGACTATGTCACCAAACCGATCAAACGCGAAAGGGTTTTTGATATAATCGCCAAATATGTCATGAAATAGGAGCTTGGAATGGACTTCAAAGCATTGGGCGACAACTTGGGACTGGATGAAGATGAATACCGTGAACTCATCGATTTGTTTATCCAATCCGGCGGCCTTGATTTAGTGAAATTGGAGCAGGCCTTGACCATGGGTGATGCTGATCAGGTGATGCGCTGCGCGCACACGATCAAAGGGGCATCGGGAAACTTGGGGTTGACCGCCGTGAGCGCCGCGGCGAGACGCATCGAAGAACAATCCATGCACAATCGGCTGGAGGGTTTGGAAGAGGCCCTGCGGACTTTGAAGTTTCAGTTCGAGGCAATCCGGGCATGCGTTTAGGTGCCGGCCCGGCAGGGATTGCCGGTGGCAGCCGGAAAGATCGCATGAACCATACCCAATAAACCCTCACCGCCAGTCCCAGCCGCTTGCGGATGATCCCGACGCCTGGAAATTTCGGTTATCAAAGTCCATTCGATCTGATAATACCCCCTCATGACCACAACGGCCTTTCACGATGACCTGGCCGGCTGGATCCGACAGGTCCTGCAGGCGCCTATGCGTTTGGATGGAGCGCTGCTGGACTTTGTGGAGGAAACTTTCGGCACCGCAGATCCCTCCGCCTTGTCGGACGATATGGATGGCAGTGAAGCCGCTTCTTTTTGGGAACTGCTGTTCTTTCCGGACCAGCGCTTGCGGCTGGAATTTGAAACGCATTATGGAGAACGTGCGTTCTCAGGCGCGCAGGCCGCTGCGCTGGCCAACGAACTGCTCAGAGAACCTATCACGGCCACGCTTCAAACGGATGTTGCACCCTATGCCTGCACAGTTCAGGTGCCCGCTTTTGTCATAACGGCCCTTATTGAACGTTTGAAGATCACATGGCAGGCCCCTCAGCGGCTGATCGACATTTTACGGGGGACGCTGACCGATCGGCACCGGATCGAGGTGCGCGCCCGGCTGCGCCAAACCCGCGTCCGCTGGCATGACGGCCAGATAAGTATGATCGGGCACTTTTTAGCCCGCATGCCGGCGGAATCAAATGACTTCAACCCATGTCTGGAATTTCTGCTCTCGCATCTTGGCGAGCTGCGGCCGGTGGACGCGCCGTTTGAATTTCTGGTGGCCAGGAAGTTCTTTTTATTTCAATCCCTGTGTCAACACGAAGCTTTTGAACAGCGTCGCAGGAGCCGCAATATGGAAACACTCATTCTGCAAGGTGCGCGGGTAGCCCACGGAGATAGCGCGCAATGGCGCGCCGGAATGCGCCTGGTGGATCGTATCTGTACGGCCCTGTACGGTCGCACGCATTTTTTTCAGCGTACGGCGGACAGTTGCCTGGAAGCCGAATGCGGGGAGCCCCGGGACTTGGAAACCCTTTTCCGTCAACTCAGTTGACGAAGGTATTTACAAACCGCCCCAACTTCCATAAAGGTGGATGGCATATTGATCATACAAGTAAAGCAGAGCGGACAAAGCGGGCTTGAACCAGATAACCGGCAAACCTGATGAACCCAAAAAACCAATATGCGTGGCGAATGCGGGAGGCAAGGGAATGTTAGGTTTAAAAAAGCTGATCATCTTCGTCCTGGCGGCCACAGTTCCATGGGCAGTTCCAGTTGTCCGGGCGGGTGCCGATGCGGCCGATTTGAACAAGGTCCTCAAGGGGATCGAGCAACGTTATGCCGGCAAGGTATTCAAGGCCTCCTTTTTCCAGGAATCCATGCTCAAGGCCATGAACATCACGGATACGGCCGAAGGCTACCTGATCGTCAAACCGCCTGGCAAAATGCGCTGGGAGTATACCATACCCGATGCCCAAAGCATCATTACCGACGGCCGCTCGATGTGGATATACCGTCCGGCCGACCGGCAGGTCATGGTCGGTAAATCGCCCGCGTTTTTCGGCGAAGGCAAGGGCGCGGGTTTTTTATCGGATATCGGTCAGATCCGCAAAAGCTTCAACGTTCAACTGCTGCCCGCGCAAAATGAGCAATACCACCGCCTGAAGCTGATACCCCTCAAGGCGGGTCCGGAACTGACCGATCTCATTCTTTCCGTGTCCTGGAATACCTTCCGGATCGATCAGGTCGTCACCCACAACGCTTATGGCGATGAGACCCGTATCATCCTGAGCGATTATCAATTCGGCATCCAGGCGGAGGATGCGCTCTTTACCTTCACCATTCCCGAAGGGGTCGACGTGGTCCAGATGGAACAGTTTTAGCTTCAGGTCAATGGCTGCCAACGATTGGAGAAAAGATGAACGGCGCTGAAATACAATCGATCAAAGATCTGGCCAAAGCCCGCAAAGCCGTTATTTTGGCCCATAACTACCAGCCGCCCGATATTCAGGACCTGGCCGATCTGTGCGGCGATTCTCTTGAACTCAGCCGCAAGGCCGCTCAGACCGATGCCGAGGTGATCGTTTTTTGCGGCGTGCATTTCATGGCCGAGACCGCCTCCATCCTCTCTCCTGAAAAAACCGTATTGCTGCCGCGCATGGATGCCGGCTGCCTGATGTCCGATATGATCACGGCCGAAGCATTGCAGATGAAAATCGCCGCCCTGCCGCCCATGCCGGTGGTGACCTATGTCAACTCGACGGCCGACGTCAAGGCGCTTTCCACCATCTGCTGCACCTCAGCCAATGTGATCCAGGTGGTCAACAGCCTGGCGGCCGATGAAATGCTGCTCACCCCCGATCGCAACCTGGCCATGTATGCCGCCTCACGAACCAGAAAAAAGATCCATATCTGGGAGGGCTGCTGCCCCACCCATGAACGGTTGACTTCCGAGGATGTCCGCAAAGCCCGCGCCGAGCATCCCCAAGCCGTTTTCATCGCCCATCCGGAATGCCGGCCGGAAGTACTCGCCATAGCCGATGTGATCGCCAGCACCTCGGGCATGCTGCGCCATGCGGCCCAATCCAAGCAAAAAGAATTTATCATCGGCACCGAACAGGGATTGCTCTATCCCCTGGGCAAGGCCAATCCCGACAAGCGGTTTTATCCTGCTTCCCCAAAAATGATCTGCAAGAACATGAAGAAGATCCAGCCCGCCGACGTGCTGCGCTGCCTGCAAACCATGACGGGCGAGGTCAAAGTACCCGAAGAAATCCGCGTGCCGGCGTTTAAAGCGGTCGAGAAGATGATTCAGCTGAAGATTTAACCTGGGGTGCGCAGGATTGATGTGTTCCTGAAATTTCGGAACCGGCTTCGCAGACAGAATGCGCATGGGGCAGATGAAACGGGGCTTTGACGCAGTCAAAGGAAACTCTTCTATGATGACCACCCAACTACCGGCGAAAATGGCGGCTTTTCTGGTTTACAGCCGCCCCGTACTGGTCTTCGGCGGAATGGTATGCGCCCTGGCGGTGATGTGGGGCCGTGATCCGGCCGTCTATACCCTCGGCGTTTCCTTTTTGCTGGTGTCGATGACTTTTGACCTGATCGACGGCTGGTTCGCCGCCCGCTACCGGCCGCAGGCGCTTCTGGCGCCCCTGGCCGACCGCATCATGGATAAACTGGTCTACTCGATCATCTTTCCGGTTGTCGCCGCGGGCGTCATGTGGCGCCTGGCCGGCACCCAGCCAAGCCGGCCGCAGTTGCTGCATGCCATTTTTGTACTGATCTTGTGCGTAACCGTGCTGATCCGCGACAATTTCGCCGCTTTCATGCGCAGCTTCGCCCTGCGCCAGGGCCAGGAGCCCGAATCGATCGAGTTCACACGGCTGCGCACCATCGTGGCGGCACCGGTAGGCGCTCTGCTTTACGCCTATGCCTTCCATGTGCCGGAAGGCCCATCCTCCTGGGTCTACGGCCTGGTTTCCTGGATGGGCACCCTTCCACTGCGAACCCTTTATTTTATTGAAATTTTCTTTTTGATCATCAATTTCGGGTCCATCGCCGCATATTGCCGCAAATACGGCACGGTCTGCCTCGATGAACTGTGCTTCGGCGATCAGATCCTCCGGCGCAGAATCCTTTCCGTGCTGCCCAACGGTCTGACCGTCATGAACGCCATGATGGGGCTGATCGGCGTTTTCTTTGCCTACCAGGGGCGTTTCCGCGAGATGTACTTCATGATGATCGGCGCGGCCACCTTCGACAAGCTGGACGGCGCCCTGGCCCGCCGGCTGGGTTTGACCGAACCGTTGCCGGACACCCTGCCCCAAAGAAAAGTCAACCTGGGCAACCTGATGGATGATTTCGCGGACGCGATCAGCTTTTGCATTGTTCCGGCCTGGATCTTTTATATTGCTTTGACCTTTTCCAGTCAGGGCCGTTTCGGCAACCTTCCGGTCGAATGGATAGCCCTTGCGTATGCGCTCGCCGGGATGGCCCGGCTGGTCTACTTTACCATCGACAAGCATCCGATCCCCGGTTTTTTCAAGGGCCTGCCGACGCCGGCCGCCGCCTTGCTGGTGCTCGCTCCGCTGGTGATTTACGAACAGGCGCTGGCGGCTTTTCCGGAATGGATCGGCTTCTGGGGCTATTTTACGGCGGCCCTGATGGTATTCAGCGCCGTGATCATGAATGTGTACCCCGTGCACTATCTTCACATGGGGCGGGCGATGACCCGCAATCCCTGGATCAGCCGGATGATCGCCGTGGCTTTGATTTTCTGCGCCTTCACACCATATCTGGGGCATGTCAGCCTGATTTTAATGGTGTTGTATGTGCTTTCACCCCTGGCCACCTGGCGTGTCCATCCCGAAGAGGCGGCGCGCGAAAGCCGGACATGACGTCACCGGGCCTATATGAGGATCGCCTAGCAATCGGGTGCCAACCAACCGAAACAAATCCAACGTTTGATTTTCAAATGACAAAACCACAAACCATGATGATTTGTATCATTCGAAACAAATAGGAGCCAAGCTATGGAACCATGCCCTTGCGGCAGCGGCCAAACGTACGAAGAGTGCTGCCGACCTCTGATTCAGGGATTCCGGCCCGCGCAGACGGCGGAGGAATTGATGCGGTCCCGCTACACCGCCCATGTCAAAGCGGAGATCGATTATATTGTCGATACGACCGAAGCCGGCCAGCGCGACAAGGTCGATCGCAAGCAGGTCGCCGCCTGGTCTAAAAATGCACAGTGGCTGGGATTGGAGATCGTCCAGACGCAAGCCGGCGGACCGGAAGATGAAACGGGCACGGTGGAGTTTACGGCGCGCTACCGGCAAAAAGCCAAGCGGATGGATCATCGCGAGGTTGCGGAATTCAAAAAAAACGACGGACGGTGGTTCTTCGTGGACGGCCGCGCTCCTACCCCTGAACAAGCGATCCGGCCGGGACCCAAAGTGGGCCGCAACGATCCGTGTCCGTGCGGCAGCGGCAAAAAATATAAGAAATGCTGCGGAGCGTAAGCGCTGAAGCCAATGAAAGGCGGCTGGGGTAAACGGCCTTGCCCGGCTTCCGAAACTTGACTGGGTGCAACCTATCGTATCAGCGGCAGATCGCAGCACCCCTTGGTGGGCAGGTTGGTCGAACCCATTAAATAGGTGTCCACCGCGCAGGCCGCTTCGCGGCCCTCCGATATGGCCCAGACGATCAGAGACTGGCCGCGGTGAGCGTCGCCGGCGGTAAAGATGCCCGGTACGGCGGTCGCATGCGGCCCGGTGGTGGCGATGGTGCCGCTGCGGGTGGTCTTAAATCCCATCTGTGTGGCCAGCGCATCGGCCTGCGGACCGGCATAGCCGATGGCGATCAACACCAGATCGGCCGGCCATTCGCGTGTCGTTCCGGGCAGCTCTTCGATCAGGGGCGGACGCTCCGGCCGCGGCGTCATCTGGATGTCCACCGTGACCAGTTTGTGGACATGGCCGTTTTCCCCGATGAACTCCTTGGTGAGAATACCCCACTGCCGATGGACACCTTCTTCATGGGAGGGACTGGTGCGCAGGCGCATCGGATAATAAGGCCAGGGTTGGTGCTCCGGTCTTTCGATCGGGGGCTTACCCACGGCTTCGAAGTTGACAATCGATTTGGCCTTCTGCCGGTTGCAGGTGCCGACACAATCGCTGCCGGTATCACCGCCGCCGATGACGATCACATCCTTGCCGGCTGCGCTGATGGGCGCGATCCCCGCGGCGCTGAGATCGTCTCCGGCCACGATGCGGTTCTGGCGGGTCAGAAAATCCATTGCAAAGTGGATGCCTTTGAGATCGCGTCCGGGCAGGGACAGATCGCGCGGGACGGTCGCGCCGAGGCAAAAGACGACCGCATCGAAGGCCTTGATCTCTTCCGCTGCGACATTGACGCCCACGTTGGCGCTGGTGCGAAACCGGATGCCTTCCTGCTCCATGATCGCCAGGCGGCGGTCGATCACCCATTTTTCCATTTTAAAATCGGGGATCCCGTAGCGCAGCAACCCGCCGAGGCGGTCATCGCGTTCGAAAACGGTGACCTGGTGCCCGGCATGATTGAGCTGGCTCGCGCAGGCCAGACCTGCCGGACCCGAGCCGATCACGGCGACCGTTTTGCCCGTGCGCTGATCGGGCGGCCGGGGAAGCACCCAACCCTGCGCAAAGGCGAATTCGATGATCTCCTTTTCGATCAGCTCGATAGTCACGGGCGGTTCAATAAGGGAGAGAACGCAGGCCTCCTCGCAAGGCGCCGGGCACAGCCGGCCGGTGAATTCGGGGAAATTGTTGGTGGCATTGAGCCGTTCGAACGCTTCGCGCCACAATTCGCGATAGACCGCATCGTTCCATTCGGGAATCAGATTGCCCAGCGGACAGCCCGAGATGCAGGTGGGTATGCCGCAATCCATGCAGCGGGCGGCCTGCTCGATCAACTTCTGCTTTGGAAAATGCTTGTAGATCTCCCGGAAGTCATCGGTGCGCTCCGGCACGGGCCGTTTCCTGGGCATCTCCCGCGGGTATTCCTTGAATCCGGTCGGTTTGGCCATCTTCGTAGTTCTCCCAAAATTGAATTTTTTCTAACGTGCACGATCCTCAGCGGTTTCCCTGGTTCCCAAGCCCCGGCTTTCCCTGGTTCCCAAGCTCCGGCTTGGGAACCCGTTTCAGGAAGCTCAAGCTTCCTCTTCTTTCCCGCCACCCGCTGTACTCCCAATCGGAAGCTTTAAACCCGGGGTTCGTTCACAGCACGGCCATAGCGGCAGTATTTGGTCATTTTCCCCTGAACCTTTGAGGCGATCGCCTTTTACCCAGTCTTCTCCAGCGCACGTTTATAATCCACCGGCATGATCTTGATGAACTTGGGAAGGATTTCCTCCCAATGATCCAATACGCGCTGTGCCAACGGACTCTGGGTGTAGGCCAGGTGCTTCTCGATCATCTTCTTCATTTCGTCGATATCTTCCTGCCTTTCCAGCGGCTCCAAATCCACCATCTTCAGGTTGCAGCGGAAGCGCGCGAAGTCGCCCGCTTCGTCCAGAACATAAGCGATGCCGCCGCTCATCCCGGCGGCGGTATTGCGGCCGGTAGGGCCTAAAATGACCACCCGGCCGCCGGTCATGTATTCGCAGGCATGATCGCCCGCGCCCTCGATGACCGCATGGACACCGCTGTTGCGCACGCAGAAGCGTTCGCCGACGATGCCGCGGATGTAGGCTTCTCCGCTGGTGGCGCCGTAAAAGGCCACATTGCCGACGATCACGTTCTCTTCGGCTTTGAAGCCGGCGCTGAGGGGCGGCCGGATGATCAGCCTGGCGCCGGAGAGACCCTTGCCGAAGTAGTCGTTGGCATCACCGTGAACGATGGCCGTAACCCCCTTGGCGCCGAACGCGAAAAAGCTCTGTCCGGCCGATCCGTTGAACCGCAAGGTGATGGTGTCTTCCGGCAGCCCGGCTTCACCGTAGCGCAGGGCGATCTCGCTGCTCAAGCGGGTTCCCATGGTGCGGTGCACGTTGCGCACGGCCACGGTGATATCGATCTTCTGCTGCCGATCCAGGGCCGGACCGACCTGGGCGCGGATCGTGTTCTCGATGCTCTCGTCGAACTGCCGGGTCTGAATGGTGCCGCAGTAATCGAGGATGTGCACGGGTGCCTGGACCTGGCGCACCACCTTGGACAGATCCAGGCCCTGGGCTTTCCAATGATCGACCACGGGTTGAAAATCCAGGAGGTCGCTGCGGCCGACCATTTCGGATACGTGCCGGAATCCCAGGCGCGCCATGATAAGGCGCAACTCTTCGGCGATGAAGCGCATCATGGCAACGACGTGCTCGGGCTTTCCGGTGAACCGCTTGCGCAGCTCGGGGTCCTGGGTGGCAATCCCTACCGGGCAGGTGTTCAGGTGGCATACGCGCATCATGATGCATCCCAGGGCCACCAGCGACAGCGTGCCGAAGCCGAACTCTTCGGCGCCCAGCAGGCAGGCCACGGCCACATCGCGGCCGGTTTTCAACTGGCCGTCGCATTCCAGCACCATGCGGTCGCGCAGGCCGTTGAGCACCAGCGTTTGATGGGTTTCGGGCAGCCCCAGTTCCCAGGGCGTGCCGGCATAACGGATGGAGCCCTGCGGCGAAGCCCCGGTGCCGCCCGTATCGCCGCTGATCAGCACGCAGTCGGCGCCGCCCTTGACCACGCCGGCCGCGATGGTGCCGACCCCCACGGCCGAAACCAGCTTGACGCTGACCTTGGCCCGGGCGTTGGCGCGCTTCAGATCGTAGATCAACTGCGACAGGTCCTCGATAGAGTAGATGTCATGGTGCGGCGGCGGCGAAATCAAACCCACGTAAGGCGTGCTGCGGCGCGTCTTGGCGATCCAGGGATAGACCTTGAAGCCCGGCAGTTGCCCGCCTTCGCCGGGCTTGGCACCCTGGGCGATTTTAATTTGCAGTTCGCGGGCGTTGACCAGATAGGTGCCGGTTACGCCGAAGCCGGGCTGCTGGCGCTGC